>JAZRQH010000196.1:0-4094 GCA_045649645.1 Eubacteriales bacterium | reverse complement strand
GTACTCCGTCGGCAGTTACTCTCTGCTTCATATCAGTCATATCTACCGTACGAAGGAAGGTAGTTCCGTCATTAAGTCTTATCCAGAAGGTATAAACACCGCCGTCGGGCATATTGCGAGTATAGACGTTGTTCTGCGTACCTTCTGCTATAAGTGTGTCGGAGATGTTTACACAGTCTGCGGCATTACGGATAGAGCTGCTGTCCTTATGGATACCGCTTGCGTATCTGATATGGTTTATCTCGCTTGCGTGACCTATCATAACGTCATAGTCACTGGTGATAACAGAGCATTTCTCATTGACTGTGGGTTTAGGGTCATATCGGTCATACATGCCGTCGCCGTCGTAGTCTACGTTTGATGCGTTGCCTGTGAAGCGGTTGCCCCTGTGGTCAAAGAGGGTGGTATAGTCTATATTCGACTCAAAATTTACTCCCTCATAACTCTCGTTTTCGATCACTAAGACATTGAGCTTTCCTGTATTCTTAATACTCTGGAGACCATCTCCGTCAAAGATGACCTTACCCTTATCAAGACCCGAAGCGTTATTACCGACAAAATCTCCACCGATATAAAGCACGGCATCATCGGAAGAATTAAACAGCATCGTCTTTGACGTTCCCGACATAGTGAGGTCGCCGTATACCGTAGCCTCACCGTAATTATAGAATTTGGGATTGTGGTAGTCGCTGGAATTACGTAGATATCCAGTCAGTACGACTCCATTTGCGGTAAGCTTTCCGTAATTGTAGAGATAGGTGTTGGCAGTACCCATTGTAAGCTTACCTGTAAGTGTAATAGTTCCATTGTTTGTAAGCTTGCCGCCGTCATTTGGGATATTAAGATCACCGTCTATAACAGCAGTTCTGCCCTCGGATACCGTTACTGTTTTGTTTGTACTGACAGTATATATACCCTTAAGATCTCCTTCAACGGTAAGATCACACTCGATCTGAACCTTCTTGTAATCGTTTGATGGAGCTATGGATGCATCCCCCTGAAGATGCGTAATGTATCCGTTATTGTCAAGAGTATTGCCGCAAAGATCGTATCTGCCCTTAACGTACATATGTCCCGTATACTTAATTCCCTCGGGATTGGTTACGGTAAGGTTGTTTACCGACATAGAACCAACGGTCTGCTGTGTTTCTCCGCAGAGAAGTATCATACCGCAGGTAACGTTATAGTTATTTGAAATACCTGTTATATTACCGTGAATACGAAGAACCGGCTCACCCTCGGTCATAAACAGCATCTGCTTTGACGTGTCCGACATAGTGAAGTCTCCGTATACGGTCGTTTCACCGTAGTTATAGAAGTATGGGTTATGATAGTCGGATGAATTTCGGTAATATCCGGTAAGCAGAGCTTCATTTATGGTAAGCGTACCGTAATTATAGAGATAGGTGTTGGCACTTCCCATGGACAGCTTGCCACGGATCTGTAACGTACCGTTGTTTGTGAGCTTTGCCTTATCGCCTGTGATATTGAGATTTCCGTCAAGCAACGCATTGGTATATACGGATACATATATATTCCTGTTTGCAGCAACAGTGTAGTTACCCTTGAGGTTGCCTTCGATCTCAAAGTCACAGTTTATCTGTACGTTCTTATAGTCATTTGAGGGAGCCAAAGAACCGCTACCCTCAAGGTAGGTGGTATATCCGTTATTGTCAAGAGTATTGCCGCAGAGATCGTATCTGCCCTTGACATAAACGTGACCGTTATACTTGATTCCCTCGGGATTGGTTACGGTAAGGTTGTTTACCGACATACTCTCAACAGTCTGCTGCACGTTACCGCTAAGGAATATATCTCCCGCAGTAACGTTGTAGTTACTACTATAACCTGTTATATTACCGTGAACACGCAACACAGGATCGCCCTCGGGCATATAAAGCATTGTCCTTGTAGTGCCGGTCATTGAGAAATTACCGTATACCGTGACCTCACCGTTATTATAGAAACGCGGGTTATGATAGTCGGATGAATTTCGGTAATATCCGGTAAGCAGAGCTTCATTTATGGTAAGCGTACCGTAATTGTAGAGATAGGTGTTGGCACTTCCCATGGACAGCTTGCCCCAAACCTGTATCGTACCGTAGTTTGTGAGCTTTGCCTTATCGCCTGTGATATTGAGATTTCCGTTAACGGTAAAGCTGTCACCGGGGTTGATTATAAGATGGCCCTTGGAGATGGTAATATCACCTTCAAAATCATAAGGAATATAGAATCTGCCGAGGCTCACCTCGTCGCTTGCCATAGCAAGCACAGCCTCAGTGGTAATATTCCAGGTGCCGCGCTTGGCTGTTTCTCTGAGCTCCTTGGGGATAGCAAGTATATATTCCTTGACCTCGTTGATGTACTTCTCATAGGACATATCCTCGTAGAGCGAGCTCATTGAATCGGTATAAGCGGAATTATACTGTGTATTGTGAGTTGAAAGCTTGCAATATAGGTTATATACCTCTTTGTTTACAGAGATATAGGTGTTGAATACGTTATCGTAAGCTATAATGTCGTCAGAGCTGAAATATACGGCATATCTGTCCGACATATTGTCAAGAGTGGCTGCAAGACCCTCCTTGTAGTCGGTGAGAAGAACTGCGGAGATATAGGTGTCGTAGTCGGCACCCAGTATCCACTTGAATACAACTGTATTTATAACGTCGACTATGGCTATAACTACTGCCGCTACGTTAAGTGCAGGAACCTTGCCACCGATCGATTTCATAATACCTTCGGCAAAGGTATCTATTACCTTCTTGAATACCGCATCCTTTAAGAAGGTCTCGGTAAAGAAGGTCACCGCTCCGCCCTCAAGCTGACCCTTCAATCTGGTCATACCCGAATAAAGCATAGAGTCGGTGGGAGCATCGTTAAGTATCTGATAAACAAGCTCAAGCTGAGCCTCCTGCGCCATAACGGTCACTGCAAGGGCAGCGGCAAACTCCATAGCATCGGCAACGCCGCTTACCGTTTCAAGTCCCTCACCGAGTTGGGTCTCAAGAGAATCGCTTATCTCGGGAAGCTTTGATGCAAGTCTTGGAGCGTTCTCACTCAAAAACTCAAAGGTAACTGTGAGAAGTCCCTCGTACATATCAATATCATCCGCCATATAACCCGCATCCTCAAGAGAATCGGTAGTCTCCTCAAGGGTGGTGGCAAGCTTGGTCAAAGAGGAAAAGTTCTTTACCTGCTCGCTTGCGTTCTTGGAATATACGGTTGTACCCTTTTTAATATCGTTTTCGCATATTGCCTGAAGCAAAAGTCTGTTAGCGGTATCAAGCTCGTTTTCAAAAACAAAGTCCTGATAATTCATATTGCTCTTACAATACTTGATAACGGATGACAGATCGGTTGCCTGACCGAGGACCTGAGAGGTTACGGAAAGGGCAAAATGCTCTGTAGTCACGTACTCGGCAAGCACGTTTGAAATAAGCCCGGAGCTTTGCGCCTGATAGCTTTCAAGATATGTATTGCTTTTAAGATAATAAGGATATTCATAGAATATATCCGAATAATAAAGCTGCTCGGCTGCGGCTCGTTCTCCGAATGAGACGTTTCTTATCTCCTCTGCCAAGATCCCTACGGGCAGAGAGGTAACGAGCATTACAACAAGTGTTAATAATGCAACAATTTTCTTCATAAGTATTTTCCTTTTCCAATTATGGCAAAAAGGTGCCCAAAGGACACCTTTTATAATTATTAAGCTACAAGATAGTATATTACGGTCGCTACACTTCCCAGCACCATAAGGGCGCAGAGAAAGATGCACATTATACGTGCTGCCAGCTTTGATTTGTCGATATGTTTTTTCATAATTACGTCTCCATTAAATTCAGATCAAGGATATCTGCTGAGCCTCAACGTCCAGCTCCTCAAGAGCTGTGCCTGTTGCAGGTATCTTGGTCTTTTTGTATTTCTTGAGATTAGCGTATCTGGTTGCCTGATCGGTTATGGCTTCTGTAATACGCTGATTCTTACGGAGGGTATAAAGAGTTATACCCTGTGCGTTACGTGTGGTCTTAAGTGAGATAAGCTCGGAGTTGACGATTATCGCCTTGTTTATGTTGGAGATAAGCATTACGTCG
>JAZRQH010000195.1:0-11881 GCA_045649645.1 Eubacteriales bacterium | reverse complement strand
GTGTGCGAGGAGTACGGCAGACAGTACACTCTTCACTACGGTCTTGACACCTACGGACTTCGTTACTTCAACGTATTCGGCCGCCGTCAGACTCCCGACGGAGCGTACGCTGCGGTTATTCCGAAGTTTATCAAGATGCTTATGAACGGCGAGCAGCCCACCATCAACGGTGACGGTAAGCAGAGCCGTGACTTTACCTATATCGAAAACGTTATCGAGGCTAACTTAAAGGCTTGTAAGGCTGACAAAAAGTACGCAGGTCAGGCGTTCAACGTAGCTTACGGCGGCAGAGAGTATCTTATTGATGTTTACTACAACCTCACAGAGGCTCCCGGTGTTGATATCGAGCCTAACTTCGGTCCCGACCGTGCAGGCGATATCAAGCACTCCAACGCTGATATCTCAAAGGCTCGTGAAATGCTTGGTTATGACCCCGACTACAGCTTTGCCGACGGTATCAAGCTGGCTATCGAATGGTATAAAAACAATATTTAAAGGAGCTTTTTATGACCTCACAGATGAGCTTTGACAGAGGCAGGCTTAAGGGGCAATACGGCTTTTTCAAGCTTATGTCGATTCTGTTCTTATCTCTCTATATATGCAGTCTTTACGTAATAGCATACAGTTCCTACGTCTTTGTGTGCGATATACTCTTCCTTGGCTCCTTGGGCTTTGCGCTTCTCAACTTCGTTATGACCAAGGAATCCTTCAAGCTGGACACCAGCTTCTTCTGTCTGCTGCTGTTCGTTATGTATGCGGCACTGTCCACCTTCTGGGTAGAATGTGATACCGAGGTGTTCGGTATGGTGTTTACCCTTGTACAGCTATTCGCATTCTATATTATAGTCAGACTGAATATAGCTGACGAGAGAGACATGCGTTTTGTACTTTGGGCAATATATATAGGTGCGCTCTTGATGTGTATCTATACTATAATCTTCTACGGTCCTGCCGAGATATTCTCAAGGATCCTTGAGGGTAAACGTATAGGACAGGAGATCAATCAGGTCAACGCTATGGGAACCTACTGTACCATCTTCGGCATTATGTCCCTTTACTTTATCATCTACGAAAAGAGATATTTGTGCTGGGCGGTGCTTCCCGTTATGGTGTTCGTTCTTTTGGGCTGCGGAAGCCGAAAGGCGTTTTTGCTGATGGCACTCTCGCTTCTGCTTCTCTTTATGTTCAAGTCGAAGAAGGGTGTTCTGCTTCGCTTTATGGCGGTAGGCTGTGTGCTTCTTATAGCAGTCTATCTCGTGCTTCAGTTTGCTGACCGAGAGAGCAACTATTTCCTTTACCGTATAGCCCAGGTCTTTGAGATATTCCAGGACAACCAGGCGGGTCTGACAGACGTGTCGCTTGCCGACAGAAGCCAGATGATCACCTACGGTATTGAGCTGTGGTCGGATAATCCCGTGTTCGGCTACGGACCCCAGCAGTTTGAATATCATTATTCTCTGCTCAGGGGCATCAGACGACCTCCCCACTGTACGTATATACAGGTGCTTGTAGGTTACGGCTTGATAGGCTTTTCGCTGTTTTACGGTATTTATGCTTTCGTGTTCTCCAAGATCATTCCCATGATAAGAAAACAGCGAAAATATTCGATACTGATATTTACGTTTACAATGGTTTTCCTGGCAAACGACTTTGGATCCAATATGCTCAACAACAAATATTTGTATATGTTTTTAGGTATTTACGCCGCTTATATAGCTATGAAATTAGACAACGAAAAGGGGGAAACGACAAATGAGATTTCTGATGTCTGCACAGAGGTTCCATACCAATCAGGCACCGATATGTAAAGCGTTGCAGGAGGACGGTCACGAGATCAAATTCTTCGTTCAGGCACGCGGTATGGCAGAGGACCATACGGTGCTCGAGCCCACACAGATGAAGCTGTCCCTTATAGGTAAGCTTATCGACCGGCACCTGAAAAAGAAGTATGATGCCACTACTTATGAGAGTATGCTGACAGAACGCTTTGTCCCCTCGCTTTGGTGGACGTATAAAGAGGTAAAAAAGTATAAGCCGGACGTAGCGGTAATACGTTACCGTATGCCCTATACAATGGTGCTAAACCTTGCCTGCAAGCTTGCGGGTGTAAAGGTGCGTATTCTCTATAATCAGACGGGACTTTACACCAATAAGAAGGAAAAGCGGTCATTGAAGAAAAAGCTTATCTTTTCTATGTTTCCCAAGGTTCGTATGACCACGGTAAAGATTCACGACGTTTTTGATCTGAAATACCGTGCAGATGAGTTCCATATCCTTCCTCACGAGTATTTTCTTCCTTACGTTCACGAGCCCAATCCCGAGGCCGAGAACCGAGCTTATTTCAAAGACGGAGTGCTCAATATACTAGACGTGGGTAAATACCGTCCCTACAAGAACCATTTTGTTCTTGTAAACGCAGTCAAGGTCATGAAGGACAGAGGGGACTTAAAGGATATTCATTTTACTATTATCGGTCAGGCGGGAACTCCCGAGGAAAATAAATATTACGAGGATCTTCAGCAATGTGCAAGGGATAACGGTGTATACGAATATTTCACCTTCCGTACCCATATTCCCTATCATGAGATGAAGAAGCTTTATATCGAAAACGACGTGTTCATCCTGACCTCCAAGGAGGAGCAGGCAAGTATTGCGATCCTTGAATCCATGGCAAGCGGTCTTTGCGCGGTCAGTACCAACCTTAACGGTACTGCTCACTATATAACCGAGGGCTCTGACGGTTTCTTCTTTGAAACAGATAACCCGGAGAGCCTTGCCGACACCCTTAAGTATATTTCGGATAACCGTGAGCTGATTCCCACCTGGGGCAAGAATGCTTTGCAGTCTATTAAGGATAATTATGCTTACACAAATTATAAGGCAGCGCTTTCCGAAGTTTTAGATAAAGAATTTGGAGTGAAATTATAATGCTATCCATACAGGAAGTTTTTGAAAACAAATTTCCAGGGGAACAGGAGATCTTAACGGCTTTCTGTCCCTACCGCGTATGTCCCATAGGTGCCCATTCGGATCACCAGTACGGCCTTGTTACGGGCCTTGCCATAAGCGAGGGTATACATATTATGTATGCTCCTACCGAGGACGGAGAGATGTCGCTTCACAGCATGAATATCTTTGGCGATCACACCTTTAACGTCAAGCGTGCCGGAATGTCCACCAAGAACTGGGCTGACTACGTCAAGGGCGCTATTATGGCGCTGCGCCGTAAGCACGACGTAGTCAGAGGTGTTCGTGCGGTAGTCCACGGAACCATGCCTATAGGAGGTCTTTCCTCCTCTGCGGCTCTGACGATAGCGTTTCTGTCAGCGCTCTGCCGTGTGAATTCTATCAAGCTAACCCAGCAGGAGATAATAGAGAATGCCCTCTGGACAGAGAATAAGTTTGTTGGCGTCAAGTGCGGCAAGCTTGATATGAGCTGCGAGGTGCTGGCTCGTAAGGACCGTCTGCTTTTCCTTGATACCAAGGATGACAGCTACGAGCTTATGCCAAAATCAAAGAAGATGAAGCCCTATGAGATAGCGGTGTTCTTCAGCGGTATAGAGCGCAGCCTTATGGCATCCTCTGCCTTTAATACAAGGGTAGACGAGATGAAATCCGCCGCATACGCGCTTAAATCCCATGCGGGTATTGAGTGCGGACAGTTTGCCGACACCAGACTCAGAGACGTTCCCCGTGAGGTGTTTGATGCTTACAAGAGCAAGCTCCCCGAGAACTGGCGCCGCCGTGCCACACACTTCTATGATGAATACGACCGTGTTCAGGCGGGTGCGGCAGCCTGGAGAATGGGCGATATCGAGGAATACGGCAGACTGGTATTTGAAAGCGGTGCGTCGAGTATACATAACTATGAGACCGGCTCTCCCGAGCTTATCAAGCTCTATGAAATAATGAAGGAAACCGAGGGTGTCTACGGAGGACGCTTCAGCGGAGCGGGCTTCAAGGGATGCTGTATGGCGATCGTTGATCCCGCATACCGCGAGGATATCATCGCCCGCGTGAGCGAGGAATATCTCAAGGAATTCCCGAATTTAGAGGGTAAATTTTCGTCTCACATCTGTCATTCTGCCGACGGATGTAAATTTGAGTAAAATATACACGAATAAATGTTGAAATATTCATTATTTGTGGTATAATATATTGGTAATAGGAATCTATATTATTTTGACAGAGAGGTTATTATAATGGATTTACAGAAAGCAGGAGCTCTTTTCGGTATAGAGGGCGAATACGTTGGCTTTGAACAGATCAAGACAGGCAACATCAATCAGACCTATCTTGTAACCTATCACCGTGACGGTGAGGACAAAAAGTATATCATTCAGAAGGTTAACACCTACGTGTTCAAGAATCCCGAGGGAGTTATGCAGAACATAGAGCGTGTTACCGAGCACATCCGTGCTAAGGTAAAGGAGACGGCGGAGACCGCTAAGCGTAACGTTCTTCACTTCCTTTACACACCCGAAGGCAAGAACTTTGCTTACGACGAGGAGGGCAACTTCTGGAGAGGTTATCGCTTCATTGACAATTCGGTAACTCACAATAACAGCAACCTCTTTATTATGCACGAGGCAGGCAAGGGCTTCGGTAACTTCCAGAAGCACTTAAGCGACTTTGACGCTTCTGTTCTTTTTGAGAGCATCCCCAACTTCCACAACACCAGAAAGAGACTTGAAAGACTCTTCGAGGTAGCAGCCAAGGATGAGTTTGACAGAGTCAAGACCGTCGAGACAGAGCTTGAGTACCTCAGAAGCCATTACGATCTGGCTTGCTCTCTTTGCACCATGCTTGACAACGGCGAGCTTCCTCTCCGTGTTACACATAACGATACCAAGTGTAACAACGTTCTTCTTGATATCGACACAAACGAGGCTTTGGCAGTAATCGACCTTGACACGGTTATGCCCGGTCTTGCTGCATATGACTTCGGTGATGCTATCCGCTTCGGTGCTAACAACACCATCGAGGACGATCCCGAATATTCCAAGGTATTCCTTGATCTCGATAAGTACGACGCATACTGCAAGGGCTTTATCACAACCATCAAGGATTCCATGACAGAAAAAGAGCTTGAGACCATGCATCTCGGCGCATACGTTATGACAGCAGAGCTTGTTGCACGCTTCATGACAGACTGGCTTGAGGGTGACGTTTATTTCAAGACCGACTACCCCGAGCACAACCTTGTAAGAACCAAGAACCAGTACTGGCTTGCTTTTGATATGGAAAAGAAGCTGGACGAAATGCAGCAGATAGTATTAAAGTATAGCAAATAAACAGCAGCAGTAAATATCTTGAAAGGAATTCTAAAAATGAGTGAAACATTACGAGGCGATCTGAGCGTAATAAGCCTTACCGGAGGCGAAAATTTCGCAGAACAGGTAGACAGCTATCTCAGACAGTGGAGAGGCGGAGACGAAAGCTTTATTGTTAAGCCCCAGTGGCCCCGTTTCGGTAGCGGTGAGGGCAAGTGTGTGCTTCACGATTCTCTGAGAGGCCACGACGTATATGTTATAGCCGATGTATTCAACTACGGCGTACGTTACAAGATGTACGGTGAGAGCGTGCCTATGAGCCCCGACGATCACTATCAGGATCTTAAGCGTCTTATCTGCGCTATCGAGGGCAAGGCAAACAGACTTTCGGTTATCATGCCTATGCTTTACGAGGGCAGACAGCACAAGCGTTCTATGAGAGAGTCCCTTGACTGTGCTTCGGCACTTCAGGAGCTTATCAATCTCGGCGTTTCCAACATCATCACCTTTGATGCTCACGACCCCCGTGTTCAGAACGCTATCCCCAACCACGGCTTTGACAACGTTCATCCTACATATCAGATGATCAAGAACCTTGTCCGTGAATATCCCGATATTTCACTCAATAAAGAGAACCTTATGCTCGTTTCTCCCGACGAGGGCGCAATGAGCAGAAGTATGTATTACTCCTCCGTCCTCGGTATAGACCTGGGTATGTTCTATAAGAGAAGAAACTACTCTGTTATCGTTGACGGACGTAACCCCATAGAGGCACACGAGTACCTTGGCAGAGACGTCAAGGGCAAGGACATCATCGTTGTTGACGATATGATCTCCTCCGGTGAGTCTATGTTCGAGGTTGCAAAGCATCTCAAGGAGATGGGCGCAAACCGCATCTTCATCTTTGCTACCTTCGGTCTTTTCTGTAACGGTCTTGCTAAGTTTGACGAGATGTACGAAAAGAAGGTATTTGACAAGATCTTTACTACCAACCTTGTATACGGAACTCCTGAGCTCAAGAGCAAAGACTGGTATCATGAGGTTAATATGTGTAAGTACGTTTCACTTCTCATTGACACCCTCAACCACGACAAGTCCATCAGCCCCCTGCTTAAGCCTATCGACCGTATCAATAAGCTTCTTGCAACTCTCCCCCCCGAGAGAAGAAACTGAATATAAGCACCCTTCGGGGTGCTTTTAAATTTGTAAATCGAACTTTTGCTGTGGCAAAAGTTCCTTTTATTTATATACTGTTAATAAGGTGATTAATAATGAAAACTTTATTATCAGAAATGAACACTGGACAATATGCCAGAGTAACCGAGGTCAGGAACTGTGGCAGTATACGTAAGCGCTTTATGGATCTTGGGCTTATACGCGGCTCGGGAGTCTGCTGTATCCTGTCATCAGGTGGCAGTATGAAGGCGTATAATATAAGAGGGGCGGTTATAGCCATACGGCAGAGGGATGCCCACAGCGTTACGGTGGAGGTAGACGGGGATGAAGACGGTAGCCCTTGCGGGTAATCCAAACGTAGGCAAGACAACGCTCTTCAACACCCTTACGGGTATGAAGCAGCATACGGGAAACTGGACGGGGAAGACCGTAGAGCTTGCCGAGGGGATATACGACAAGCGTTTTCGTATGGTAGATCTGCCGGGTACATATTCGCTTTACAGCCGCAGCCCCGAGGAGGAGATAGCAAGAGAGTATATAAGCTCGGGAGAGGCGGATATTATCCTTGCGGTCTGCGATACCGCCGTGCTTGAAAGGAATCTGACTCTTGTATTGCAGATACTTGAGATGACTCCTAACGTCATACTGGTACTGAATCTGTGGGACGAGGCGCAGAAATACGGCGTCAGCGTTGATATAAAGGCTCTTTCTGAGCATTTACATATCCCCGTTGTTACCTCTGCCGCAAACCGTAAAAAGGGAATATCGGAGGTGGTGGCGTCCCTTGACGGTGATTTGGGCAAGGGGTATGTCCTTCGCTATGATAAGGAGATCGAGTACGCCCTTACCCTTATAGACGATAGCTACACAAGAGCGCAAAAGCTGGGTATAATAGCAAGCGACCGTATAGAGGAGACCGAGTTTGTCCACGCATACGAGTATCTCTGGGCAATAGGCTATTATCCCGAAAAATGTCAGGAGCTTATAGCTCAGCGTATAGGCGAGCACTCCCACAGTATCGCTTCAAAATGTCTTTCACACAGCGAAAGGCGTATAGAGCGTACAGGTTGTATAGACCGTATCGTAACGGGTAGATTTACCGCTATACCCATAATGCTTCTGCTTCTGTTTGCGGTGTTGTATATCACGGTCACAGGCGCAAACTATCCCTCAGCCCTGTTGTCCCGTGGCTTCAATATAGCCGAGGGGTATATAAACAGATTTCTTATTGCTGTATCAGCTCCCGACTTTATAAGGGAGATGCTGGTCTACGGTCTGTGGCGGGTCCTTGGCTGGGTGGTGGCGGTTATGCTGCCTCCTATGGCGATATTCTTTCCCTTATTTACACTGCTTGAGGACAGCGGTTTTCTGCCCCGTATAGCCTATAATATGGACGGTTGCTTCTGCCGTGCCTGCAGCTGCGGTAAGCAGAGTCTCACTATGTGTATGGGATTGGGCTGTAACGCGGTAGGTGTCTGCGGATGCCGTATCATAGATTCTCCAAGAGAGAGGCTTATTGCAATACTGACAAACGTTTTCATGCCCTGCAACGGACGCTTTCCCATGCTTACAGCACTGATAACCATCTTCTTTGCGGGCTGGCTATCTCCCTTTGTGCTATGCACGGTGATACTTTTAGGTGTGTTTATAACCCTCGCGGTATCCTTTATACTCTCAAACACACTTCTTCGGGGCAAGAACTCCGCATTTACCCTTGAGCTTCCGCCCTACCGTATGCCACGGATAGGCCAGGTGCTGGTGCGTTCCTTCCTTGACAGAACGCTCTTCGTACTGGGAAGGGCAGTAGCGGTGGCGGCTCCTGCGGGGGTGGTGATATGGCTTATGGCGAATATAAGCATATCGGGGCAGAGTATACTTTCGCATATATCCTCATTTTTAGATCCCTTTGCATCGTTCTTTGGTCTTGACGGAGTGATACTTGTAGCTTTTATTCTGGGCTTTCCCGCAAACGAGATAGTCCTGCCTCTTATGATAATGGGCTACACCGGTTCAGGGGTGCTTACCGATATAGGCGATATAAGTCAGCTGAAGGAGCTGCTCGTTGCCAACGGCTGGGATATAACAAAATGTATTTCGGTTCTTATATTCTGTATCTGTCACTTTCCTTGCTCCACCACCCTGCTTACGGTAAAGAAGGAAACAGGCAGCATCAGATGGACTCTTGCCGCCTTTCTGATACCTCTTATAACGGGATTTGCGCTGTGTTATCTGGTTAATATTTGACATTTCAACCTCAGGGTGCTATAATATAGAAAACGGAGGTAACGGTATGAAGTGTCTTATTTTAGCGGCAGGCTATGCCACCAGACTTTATCCTTTAACAGAAAACTTTCCCAAGCCCCTTTTAGAGGTAGGCGGCAAAACAATACTCGACTGGCTTATAGAGGACATAGACCGCTCGGGTATGATAGATGAATATATCGTTATCTCAAACGGTAAGTTTGCCGAGCATTTTGAAAAATGGGCACCCGAAAGGGTAAGGGTCGTCAACGACAACACCTTTACTAACGAGACCAGACTGGGTGCGGTCAAGGATATCAAGTTTGCCATTGACACCCTTGAAATCGACGACGAGCTACTGGTCATAGCAGGGGATAATCTTCTTGATTTCTCACTTTGCTCCTTCCTTGAATATTATAAGGAAAAGAAGGCATCCTCGGTGATGCGCTTCTATGAGGCGGATGAAAAGAAGCTGCTTAAGTGCGGAGTAGTAACGGTTGACGAAAGTGACCGCATTACCCAAATGACCGAGAAATCTCCCACACCTGCGACCCACTGGGTATGCCCCCCCTTCTATATTTATACAAGAGAGGACGCTGCCCGCATAGGCGAGGCTCTGGAGGACGGCTGCGGCTACGATGCTCCCGGAAGCCTTGTAGCATGGCTCTGTCAGAAGTCAGAGGTCTACTCAATGGAGATGCCGGGCAGCAGATACGATATCGGCAATCTTGAAAGCTATAATAAGGTCAAAGCCGAATACAAAGGCATAAAATAAACAGTTGCAAAGCAACTGTTTATTTTTATATTGCAATTTTCGTCATTATGTGATACAATAACTGTAATTATGTGAGAGAGGAGGAGTAACAGTGAATAAAAAAGTGACTGCAAAGGGTTCTACAAAGAAAAAGAACAAAAACGCACCCAAGGTGGCTCCTGCAGCTCCTGCTCCCAAAAGAGAGCTTACCCGTGCCGAGAAGACCGCTATGGCAAGAGATGCGGCGGCAAAGCGTAACGCTCAGATAGTTTCTCCTGCTCCCAAGCCTCGGCCCGAACCTCAAAAAAAGCCTACCGCCCGCCGTACGCTATCGGCTAAGCCTCAGACAAAAAAGGTACAAAAGGCGCAATCACGTCAGGAGATCAATCGCAAGATAAGCACACAGACCCACGCTCGCCGTGATATGGCAAGAAGCAGCAAAAAGGTCAGCGGCAGTATCAAAAATCTTGAGATCAAGCGCCGTGACAAGGCAACCAATCACAGCTTCCGCGTAAAGAAAAAGAAGCAGGCTACAGGCAAGCTTTTGCTTGCAAGATTGATACTCTTCTTCGTTATGTTTCTTCTTATGTTTGCCCTTGTGGCAGGTATGTTTACTATGCGGCTCAAGGCTGACGGAAGAGACGAAAGCAAGGCGTATACTCTCCAGTTGGGTGAGGATATTCCCGAGGGAACCACAGTTCCCGACTCACAGAAGCCTACATATATCGATATACCCAAGGAATGTGCCGTACGGTACGGAAACATATATATCCCCGTATCCGCTCTGTCGGATATGTGTGAGCTTACCGTAACGGGTACGGTAAGCGATCTTCGCTACATCCCCCGTGAGAGCGAGGATCAGTCTATGAGATTTATCGTAGATTCGGATATAGCATACGTCAACGGAGCAAAGGTGCGTACCGTTTCTCCCTCCTTTATCTACGAGGGTAAGCTTTACGTTCCCCTTGATTTTATGCAGAAGTATTCCAAGGGTCTTAATATAGACGTAGACGAGGGTAACCGCAAGATAACGGTGTCCAAGATCCTTGAGGGCTACGACGCCGCAACCGACAGCAATCTTTATTCCACGCTGTCCTTTAACCTGTCGGCAACGTCACCTCTTGAACCTGTTACAGAACCAAATGAATAAACAAAAGCCTTTCGATCTCGTCGAAAGGCTTTTATAATTTATAAGGTTTTTCTTCCTTCTATCGCACGGAGCAGAGTAACCTCGTCCGCGTGGTCAAGCTCACCGCCTACGGGCATACCGTATGCCAGACGGCTCACCTTTATTTCAAGGGGCTTTAAGAGCTTGGAGATATACATTGCAGTTGTTTCGCCCTCAACGGTGGGGTTGGTAGCGATGATGACCTCTGTCACCTCGCCGTCAGAGAGACGGTGGATAAGCTCACGGATGTTAAGGTCGTCGGGAGTAACACCGTTCATAGGGGATATGGTACCGCCTATAACGTGATAGAGCCCGTGGTATTCCTTGACCTTTTCGATAGAGATGATATCTCTTGCATCCTCAACAACGCAGATAACGCTTCTGTCCCTTTCGTCATCAGTACATACGGGACATTCCTCCTGCTCGCTGAAGTTAAAGCAGTGCTTACAGCGCTTTATTGTTTCCTTTGCGTCGATTATCGCATTGGCAAAGAGCTCTGCCTCCTCCTTGGAATAATCAAGGACGGCATACGCCATTCGCTCAGCCGACTTTCTGCCCACAGAGGGGAGCTTACGGAACTGCTCTATAAGGATTTCTAAAGTAGGTAACATTAGAATAAGCCGGGCATATTGAGAGAGCCTGTGATAGCAGACATCTCGTTCTCGGCATCGGTATCAACGCGCTTGATAGCCTCGTTAAATGCTGCGATAAGGATATCGGTCATGGTCTCGATATCATCGGGATCAACGATCTCGGGGTCGATATCAAGGCTCTTTATCTCTTTTTCGCCGTTGATGGTGAGGGTCACAGCACCGCCGCCTGCCTTTATCTCATATTCACGGGATGCAAGCTCTTCCTTCTTATTTTCCATATCCTCCTGCATCTTCTGTGCCTGCTTCATAAGCTGCTGCATATTTGCGGGGCCGCCGCCCATACCCTTGGGTAATCTTGCCTTCATAATCTATTCTCCTTAAAAATTAATTTCGTCAAAGGGAGAAGCTGTCTGCTTCTTCGCTGTTTTGCTTTCGACTATCTTCAGGTTCAATCCTGCATAGTCGGGGTTGGTTTGGATCATTGCTTCGGTTATATTCTTTCGGTTGTCGGGGGTGTCAAGCATCATAACGCCAAAGGCATCCGCAACCTTTATTATAAACTCGTTTCCTATGATACAGCTCTGTGTCTGGGATAAGAACGCCGTGCAGGCAGGATCCTTATCTTCGATCTTGCGAAGTATCTCTGCCCAGTCCTCCACCTCACGGGGACCGACTG
>JAZRQH010000194.1:0-16789 GCA_045649645.1 Eubacteriales bacterium | reverse complement strand
TATGACAAAATCGATCATGAAAGGTGAAGATCATGAAGAATACAAAAAGACTTTTGGCTTTATTACTGTGTGTAATGATGGTTCTCCCCTGTTTGCCTCTGAGCATCAGCGCAGCGTATGAGAACACGCACACAAACACCGGCAATCAGATAGAAGACCTTATTGCCGTTGCCACAACGCAGATCGGTTATACCGAGGGTAACTCCAGCTCCCAGATGGGCGGAACCTCCGGTGGTAGCGGTAACTACACCAAGTACGGCAAGTGGTACGGTATCAACCCCGGCGCTTGGTGTGCTATGTTCGTGTCCTGGTGCGCTAATCAGGCAGGAATTCCTAAGACTACCATCACATCTCACGCAAGCTGTGATATCGGTATGCAGTGGTTCCAGAAGAACGGCTACTGGCAGTGGTCAAAGTGTCTTGGCGGTACCTATCAGCCCAAGCGCGGCGATATCATCTACTTCCGCACCAACACCAATCAGGTGTCTGACTCTACCCACGTAGGTATCGTTTATAACTCAGACTCCTCAAAGGTTTATACCATCGAGGGTAATGCGGGTAATAAGTGTCAGACCAAGTCCTATGCACTCAGCAGTGCTTATATCATCGGTTACGGTACTCCTCCCTATACCGGCTCTACCGTATCCCAGGATCTGGGTACTTATATAGTAACAGCCGCTTCTCTTAATATGAGAAGCCAGCCCTCCACCTCGGGTACCATCGTTAAGGTGCTCAAGAACGGCGATGCTATCGTTGTTTCTCAGATATCCGGCAAGTGGGCTTATACCACCTTCGGCGGCGTTTCCGGCTGGGTGTCCATGACCTACCTCCTTGCACAGGACGATATCAAGTACGCTATCAGTAACGACGGTATCGACTTTATCAAGTCCCTTGAGGGCTTCTCTCAGTACGCATACTGGGATTATGAACAGTGGACAATCGGTTACGGTACTGCCTGCGGCGAGAACGAATATCCCAACGGTATTACCGAATCTCAGGCAGATGCGCTGCTTCGTTCCGCTATCGTTAAGTATGAGCTGTACGTAAACGACTTTGCGGCTTCCAACGACGTTGAGCTTAACCAGAATCAGTACGACGCTCTGGTAAGCTTTACATACAATTTAGGTAACATCTGGGCTAACAGCTTTACCCTCAAGACCTATCTTATCGACGGTATCGATAAGTACACCGATGCCGAGATCAAGGCTGCCTTTGGCGAGCACGCTTCTGCCGGCGGTCAGGTCCTTGCAGGCCTTGTTACACGCCGTAACCTTGAGGCAGAGCTCTTCCTCTCCGGCGGTAAGACAGAGACAGTAAACGATCTGTACGAGACCACAGCAAGCTGGCTTGCTATGCGTGACGGTCCCGGTACCTCCTACGAGGCTCTTACATCTCTTCCCAAGGGTACACAGGTAACAATTACCCAGATATCCGGCAACTGGGGTTATACCACCTACGAGGGTTATAACGGTTGGATTTCTCTTAACTATGCTCAGAAGGTAGTGGCCAAGGACTGGACCATCACCTTTGACCCCAATGGTGGCGAGCTTGTGGGTGCGGCTACCTACGGCATTAACACAGGCGACGTTTATGCTGACGTTATGGCCGAGGCTCCTCTTGCTACGAGAGCGGGCTATACCCTTACAGGCTGGTACTGTGAAAAGTATAACTATACTCTCAGCCTGAGCGACGTTTACAGCGTTTCCGAAAACAACACCTTCAAGGCTGTATGGCAGGTAAACACCTGTACCGTAACATACGATGCCAACGGTGGCAGCGGTGCACCCGTATCGGTGACTGTCAACGCAAACGAAGAAATCACAATTTCTCAGAAGATACCCGTGAGATCGGGATATATATTCCTTGGCTGGGCAAGTTCCGCAGCTGCCTCCGAAGCAACTGTTGCAGCGGGCTCATCATACACACCTACCGGTGACGTAACACTTTATGCGGTATGGCAGGATGAGGCGGGACACGTTCATTCCTACGTGCTTACCTCCGAGGACACCTCCTGTACTGTCGGCGGTGTGGCTACCTATACCTGCTCCTGCGGTGAGACATATACCGAGGCGATCCCTGCCGACGGTCACACCTTCGGCGAGTGGGGAACTACCATCGAGCCTACCACCGAGTGTATAGGCAGAAAGCAGAGAAGCTGCGAATGCGGCGCAGTTGAGGTAGAGGATCTTCCCAAGCTGAGCGCTGTTACACCCTCCGCCGGTGAAAAGGCTTCTACTATCAATCCCAAGCTTGACGGCGAGACCTCAAGAACCGTAAAGACTCTTTATCCCGGTGTTACAAGCACCAACATCAAGACTTCATCTTCATCTAAATACGAGCTTGAAAATATAAATATCGTTGAATTTGACCTCGCGCAGACCGACCTCTACGTTGACGTAACAAACGAGAGAGACTATGCTAACCAGTCAAAGACCACCCTTAACACAGTTAAGGACTTCAACGCCAACAACGGCGAGGGCAAGACTGCCATTGCCGCTATCAACGGCGACCTCTGGATGATGTCCAGTGCACACAGCCGTGTACAGGGCTCAGGAACCTCCTACGGCGGATACTCCGATGCAGTAGTTACCAAGGCTCTTACACTCCCCAGAGGCTTCAACGTATATGACGGAGAGATCATTTGCTCCGCATATATGCAGCAGGAAACTCCCTTTGAGGGTGAGTTCTGGTCTTTTGGTGTGACCAAGGACAATATCCCCATGATCGGCTGTCCCGAGCTTATTATCGGTGTTACCAACAATACTAAGGGCGTTACCGTTAACCCCCACGGTCTTAACAGACTTCCCGCAAACAATGCTCTCGTTGTTTATACCGACAAGGGATGTCTCAATAACTACGCCCTTTCGGATGCTTATGAGGTAGTTATCGACTGTACTACCGATTATACGGTAAAGCACGGTGCGTCTATCACAGGTACCGTAACAGGCATCTATTCCTCCTCCACCTCCACCAATCCCGAGATGAAGGCTAACCGCATCATCCTTACAGCAAGAGGATCTGCACTTTCGCTTCTCTCCTCCTTTGCGGTAGGTAACAGCGTTACACTTAATTTCGCGGTAAACGAAAAGTATAACAGAAACTCCGAAGGCTGGCAGAACGTAGAGAACGCTGTAGGCGGTCATATGCCCTTCGTTGTGGACGGTGTTAAGCAGGAAACAGGCTCCACCAACAACTATCCTACCACTATCGTTGGTATCAAGCACGACGGCAGCGTATGCTTCGTTGTAAACGACGGACGTCAGTCCTCCTTCAGTACAGGCTTTGACTTTGATATGTACTGGAATCTGGCAGACGACCTTGACCTCAATACCGCGTTTATCCTTGACGGCGGCGGATCTGCTACCCTTGTTGAGTTAGGAGAAGCAGGCTATGCCGTTTCGAACCAGCCCTCCGACGGCACTTCAAGAAGCGTTGTAAACTCTGTTATCCTCTCCGCAGGTCCCGACAGAGGAGCACAGGGTCACTTTGAGGTTGAGATCCCCAGCCCTGATATCGATCTTGCTAATCTCTACTTTGCGGGTAGTGATGCCTTTAACCTTATAGGCAATCAGGCAGAGATGAGAATGAACAAGACTGCAAACGGCGCACAGCTTATGACCTGGGATATTCTTAACGGTCCCTCTGTGTCTATCAGCTACGGTCTGCCTAACACCTCCAGCAAGAATCCCAATTCCTTCCTTGCTGATAAGACCTATCCCTCTATTAATGCGTCAAGCTATCCTTACATGGTGCTTGATTTTGCCGTAGCCTCTGCCTCTACCAGTCCCATACAGTTCCAGAGCATCTATGCGACCAGCGGCAGCACCTACGTTATAAACGGCAATAACTTTATCGGCTTTAACAATGCCAACAACAATGCGGGCTTCGGCAAGTATATAATCAATCCCGGCGCCAACGCATACTATAAGAATCAGCTCAACACCTTCCGTTACGGATTCCTGTTCCCCGCAAACGGCGTTACCACCGTTGCAGGCGACTACGTAATGCTCCGTTCTATCCGTCTGGCAAAGACAGCGGCTGAGGCCAACGCTATGGCTATAGGGCAGCCCTCTGTTCTTACGCTCAACTTTAACGCTAACGGCGGCGAGCTTGTTACTACTTCCAAGACTGTAATTCAGGGCCAGAAGATGGGCTATCTGCCCACTCCCACCCGTGACGGTTACGTATTCGACGGCTGGTATACAAGTGCTACAGGCGGTATCAACGTAACCTCTTCAACTCCTGCGGCAGCAAAGACACTTTATGCTCATTGGAGCGCTGAAGCTGCTCCCGAGGATCCCGGCATTGATGCTCCCGACCTTGACTACGACGGACCTCTCTCCTCTGTAGTTAACTACAAGACCACCGCAAGCTGGCTCACCATGCGTGATTCAGCAAGCTCGGATGGCGCGGCTCTCGGCTCGCTTCCCGAGGGAACTGCGGTTACCACCTCCGCCTTTGACGGCAAGTGGGGCAAGGTAAACTACAACGGTCAGAGCGGTTGGATCTCTCTTAACTTTGCTGAGCCTACCTGCGGTCAGACCATATGGACCCTCGGTTTTGATGCAGGCGAGGGAACTCTTGTAGGTACAAACCTTTACGGCATCAATACAGGCGACTACTATGCAGATGCAGTTTCCGCCCTTCCTTCAGCAGTAAGAAGCGGATATGATTTTGCAGGTTGGTATAACGCTGAGTACGGTATTACACTTACCGATCCCATTGACACTTCTCTTCGCTATGAGCTGACCGAGGACCTTGTGTTCACTGCAAAGTGGACCAAGTCTGCCGACGTTCATACTCACAGCTACACCTCCTCTGTTACCAAGGCTGCTACCTGTACCGCAGAGGGTGTAAGAAGCTTCAGCTGCTCCTGCGGCGAAGCTTACACAGAGACTATCCCCGCTCTCGGTCACAGCTTTAACCTCTACGTATCAAACTCTGACGCTACCTGCGGTAAGGACGGTACTAAGACAGCTAAGTGCGACAACGGCTGCGGCAAGACCGACACCATAGCAGAGGTGGGCTCTGCATCAGGTAACCACAGCTTTGGCGATTGGGTAGAGACTAAGGCTCCTACCTATACCTCCGAGGGTACAGAGACCAGAACCTGTACTGTCTGCGGAGCTACCGAGACTCAGGCGATACCCAAGCTTGAGAACGATACTACCGTTCCCACGGTTCTTGGTGTAAATAACTATACGGTAACCATAAGCAATATCACCAACATCAAGGAGATCAGATACGCAATCGGTCACTATACCAAGGGTCAGGAGGTAAGAGAAGCTGAAAAGAATCAGACTCTCTCCGCATCTCTTGTGGCACAGTATACCACCGACGGTATTATGACCTACGAAACACCTTGGGTAGGTGAGCATACCTTCTGGGTAAGACTTAACGACGGCAGCGCATACTTCCTCTATGCTGACGTAACCGAGATCAACCCCTACGTTGAGTCCGACGGTCTGAGACTTACAGTCAAGGACTTTGGCGAAAACTACAAGGATATGTGGATAGCTGAGGGTACTTGGAACTCTTACTCCGAGATCAAGAATAACGCAACCGTTAAGTATCAGGCAGCTGCTACAAAGCTCTCTAAGTGCTTTGCATCCCACGATTTCACATACACCACCGCCAATCCCGGTGAGCACACCGTGCTTATCAGATATAATGACGGTACACAGGACGTTATCCATACTACCCTTACCGTTGACGTTCCTACCTTTGACGTAAACGGTCTTCAGGTAACTGTAGGTAACATTCCCGGTGTTAAGATCATCAGAAGTGCATACGGCACGTACAACTCTATAGCAGAGATCAAGCAGGCACCTCTGCTTCGCTGCTTCAACAACAAGACAGCCATCAAGGACGCTGAGAGCTATAAGATCCAGTACCGTGACAACGGCGTAGTTACTATCATCGTTGAGTACGCTACAGGCTATAAGCACGTTGAGCACGTAAATATCGAAAAGAAGGCTCCTACCTTCGTTCAGAACGGCAACAAGGTTGTCATCGGTGATCTTGACGGTCTCGTTATCGTAAGATACGCTCCCGGTAAGTACACCACCGCCAATGCTATCAAGAACGCAGAGGGATCAAAGTACTTGAAGCCCGCCGATATCATGGACGGCAAGCTTACGTTAGAGCTTGACACCGCAGGCAGCTGGAGCTTTATGGTTCAGTATGACGACGAATCCTTTAACTTCTATCATATCGCGGTAGCGGAAGCAGACATTTCCAAGCCCTGTACTCACGTATGGGGCAGTTGGGAGGTCACAACCCCTGCCACAGAGGAAAAAGAGGGCGTCGAAACAAGAGCCTGCACTCTCTGCGGCGAGACCGAGACAAAAGCCATACCCAAGCTTGAGGTCGTGGTAACACCTACGGCTACAAACGTGCGTGCTTCCTATGCATTCTCGGATAATATGATCCTTCAGCGCGACGAGGCTCTCTCGGTATGGGGCTTTGCTGACGCTAACAGCGGTGACGTAGTCGTTACCTTCGGTGGCAAGAGCGCTTCTGCAAGGGTAGCGGCTGACGGAAGCTGGAAGGCTACCTTTAAGGATACCTTCTCCTACACTACCGAGGGTCAGCCCCTTACAATAACGGGCGCAAACAACACCCAGACCTTCAATAACGTTCTTGTAGGTGACGTATATTACGTTGTAGGTCAGTCCAATGCCTTCTACTCTATGGGCGAGCTTATTCTGGACCTCAGACTTTTGGGTAAGGAATCCGAGCTTGTAGTCGACTATGACGACAGACGTGATATCCGCTTCTTCCGTGTATCTAACACAGACTATATGCACCTTACCGGCGATTTCGCTCAGGGTACCGCTCTTGAGTTCAACGACGTTTTCAACGGCGAGTACTGGAAAAAGCCTACAGATATCGCGAATCAGATACTTACATATGCAAACTTCACGCCCACTACCTATGCGTATAATCGTGATGCTATAAGTATGGAGGTATTCTCGGCTCTTGGTTATATGTTTGCATACAACCTGTCCAATAAGACAGACGTTCCCGTAGGTGTTATCGAGATCGATGCATCCGGTCATCCTCTTATCTCCTTTGCTCCCAACGAGCTGGCAGAAAAGTGGGGACACGACACCCTGGGAGCTGACGGCAGATACTACTATGACCTTGGTATCGTCAACAATCCCAATCTCCGTTCCAGATACGTATACAATCAGCAGATCCATCCTCTCAGAAACTTCTCCTGCGCAGGTATCGTATGGTATCAGGGCGAGAGCGATATGTCCAACACCCGCGAGATGTTCGGTGCTGACTATGACAACCACTTTGCCAAGCAGTTCTCCGAGCTTATGACATATTTTAGACAGAACTTCGGAAACGACGACTTCGACGTTTATATGTTCGAGTATCCCGCTTGCTACTACAATAACGGTAACAACGCATTTATGGATTTCGGCGCGGTAAGAACAGAGGTTGGTACTATACCTCAGTTACTTTCCGACTGTCACCTTGTATCCTCCTCAGACCTCTTCTGGGATCAGACCTGGTGGAACAACATCCATCCTCCGATCAAGCACCTCAACGCTTACCGTCTTGCCGACATCGTTTGTGCTGACAAGTACGGCGTAGGCAAGCTTGAGGATGTCAGCGGTCCCGTACTCAAGGACGTTGTTTACAACGGCACCGTTGCTACGCTTACCTTCAATAACGCAGGTGCAGGTCTTAAGACCGCAGACGGTACAGGTAACCTTATCGGTCTTGAGGTACTGGTGAACCTTAACGGCGAGCTTACGTGGGCTCCGGTAAACGGACAGTTCATCTCCGGTAAGGATACCGTGACCCTTGACGTAGGTTACGAGATCCTTGCGGTGCGTTACGGCAGAATCATTGATTCTACTCATCCCTTCAGCCGTAACCTTTGCAACGACTACGGTATGCCCGCAGTTGCATTTGTAGATTACAAATAAGGAGCAAGTGCTCCACCCATGCTGCGCTCTGTAGTTCAGAAAGCATGTTTTGTCTTTCACACGCTGCATTGCAATCTATGACAAAGAATAAACAAAACCTGCTTCGGCAGGTTTTGTTCATACTGTGTTAACCCTCATTTGTCTTTTTTGGTGTAAAATGATTACAACAACTTTAAAAGGATTTTGATATGAGAAAATTTATTCTTGCGATATTGGCAATATTGTTATTATTAACGGCGGTGGCGTGCGGTAGTCGGAGTTCTTCCGACACGCATAACGACACCTCTGCCGACAGAGTGACAGACAGCACAAAGCATATCAACGTGTCTATACCAAAGGAAAACGGCGTTGACGTATATCAGGTACACGAAAACGCTCCCTCGGGTTACCGCTACGGTCCCTCGATCATCGTAAACGACGACGGCAGTATAGATATGTGGCTCGCGGGAGGTGGCTCGGGGACCGAACAGTGGGACTGGATAGTATATCAGCATTCGGAGGACGGAGTGGAATGGAGCGAGGAGAAGTGCGTTCTTCAGCCTACGCCTAACGCTCTTGACCATTATTCCTGCTGTGACCCCGGCGTGATATATCTGGACGGATATTACTATCTGGGATACACCTCCACACTCAACGAGAGTCAGTGTGACAACAACCTCTACGTTGCCAGAAGCAAAAATCCCGACGGCCCCTTTGAAAAATGGAACGGAAAGGGCTGGGGTGGAAATGACCCCAAGCCTATAGTCTTCTTTACCGAGGATCAGGCGTATTGGGGAATAGGTGAGGTCAGCTTCGTAGAGCTTGACGGCACGCTCTATATCTATTACACCGTGAGCGGCGCAAAGGGACATACCACCCGTGTGGCAACAGCCGATGCCACCGATGAAAACTGGCCGTTGACCATGGAATACAAGGGCATTGCCCTCGGCGCAGGCACCAACGATGCCATCGACGTAAAGTACGTGGATGAGTACGGTAAGTTCGTTGCCGTTGCCTCTGACGAGAGATTAAGCGAAAACAGTTATCTCGTTTTCTACGAGTCTGATGACGGATTTAAATTCACCTCTACCGATATTCTTAAGGAAAATATATACTATTTTGCTCACAATCCGGGCATATCGGGTACTCTTAACGGCCATATTACACCGGATATGAAAAAGTACGTAGCATACGCTTACGGAAAAGGCTGGGGCATATGGAACACCCGTATACAGGAGATCGAGATGACTCTCGCCGATTCTACCGATTTCAGTGAGCTTGAGGGTATCAACTACCGCAAGCCCATACAGCGGGATGAAACGGATATGGGACTTCTGAGACCCGTAGGCATAAGCACGGGTAATAAGTGCGTTATGCGTTTTCCTTCGACTCAGAAGCGTATCATTCCTACCGTTGTGTACTGCGACGTTACCCATACAAGCTGGAAGACGCTTAATAACTACAAAAATCAGGTCAAGATATACGGCTATGACGAGAATGTCATCAAGCTCGCTGAGGCAAGCGTTATCGCCTTTGACGTGGTGGGTGTAGGAGAGACTACTGTCACCTTGGAGTACAATGGGCTTATAACCTATCTGCATATCGTCATATATGAGAGAAGAACTGCGGGGGATATAGTATCGGTCGAGCCTATGGCATACGATACACTCAAGGTAAACTCTTCCGACGGTATATCTCATCAGCTGAGATCTATTGTAAGATACGGTGACGGAAGCTGGAAATATGCCTGGTCTCAGGCCGAACACGGAATAAGCTATGAATACGATCCCGAGGCTCTCAGTATAGACGAAACAAGCCACCTTACCGTAAAGAAGTCGGGTAAGCATAAGGTTACTATAATTGCGGGAGACTGCACGGCGACGCTTACGGTAGACGTAGTTGCCGACGATCTCTCTAAGCTTGAATTCAAGGATGGCTTGCGTACAGAGCTTTTCAGCCAGATCAATAACACCGATATTACGTTAGCAGACGGAGTTCTTAAATGCGTTACCACTAAGGCAGAGGACCCCTATATAACCGTAAGCTACAGAGGAGGCTTTTACCGTACCGAGGAGTTTGACACCTTGGTTATCCGTTATATGATACCCGACGGTAATGTGCAGAAGGATTATAACGCACAGATATTCTTACGCTGTAACGACGTTCCTTTTGCAGAGGAAATCTCTGTGCGTAAAAAGCTTAAAAATGACGGAAAATATCACGAGCTCAGCATAGATCTTTCAAACAAGGAATTTTGGAACGGTGATCTTTCCGAGATACGTATCGACTTTTTCGACACCTGCGGCTTAGGTGATGAGTTCTATATCGAATCTATTGAATTGAAATAACAAAAGCACCCGAAAGGGTGCTTTAATCATATCTTGTTTTGTGTGGAAATCGTGTTTGGTACAAACTTCGGAATTTTTGTTGTTTTATATTATCTGTAAAACAAGATAATGTACGCCGATATTTACTTTGTTATTTGTTTGTGTTATAATGAATAAAAACTTTGGAGGTTCCAATGAAAAAGTTCTCTATTTTCTTGATTCATTTTGCGATGGGCGGTATGAGAAACATATTCATGTTGATCCTGTCTTTGATATTAGTGATTGTGGGCCTGATATGGTGGGACGTTTGTCAGTATATCGGTATGGGTATATTGATTCTTTTCTTACTTATTTGTCTGATTTCAGGTCTGAATGGTTATCGTGTTATGACAAGGCCTTCGGGTAATCCCGAACTGGATGAAGCAATGAAACGCTTATCCGATGACCCCAAAGCTTTTTTTGCCGATGCTATGGGCGCGAGTGTAAAAAACAGATCGTTGCATGGTGAAGATCTGTTGGTGCTTTCGGATGAAGAACTGTTTCAAACGGTATATTTTCAAAGCATCGATATGGTAGAAAATACAGAAAATGAACTGGAGCAGTTAGCAGGCGCACGCAGAACAGCGTATATATTGAGCACTTTTGATGCAGAAATACAAAACGGTGGATTATGTCAGTTTTTTGTAAACTCGTCCGGAGAGTGTGCTCCTTATGTAAGTGAATGTTTGAAAAAAGTTGAAGCTGAGGATCATCGTAGGTTGTATGATGATTTCATAGTGAACAATGGAATCAATGTTGCTGATCTTGATTCATTTAAGGTAAACAGTCGTCATGGATATATCAAGCAGACAAAGCGCTTTGATTATGATTCCTTCGATGACAAATATTATGAATTGTCTCCTTTGCAGGAAAAGATAACAGCGTACATACGTTCCAATATAAATGAGTTTTAATAGATAAAGCGAGGTGAAGTTCACCTCGCTTATTTTTTCCCTTTGCTTTCTATTATAAAGAAGAAGGGTGATGTAGGAGAATTGATTATCTTAAACTGTGATATGCACAGCTTAAAACGGGAGATCTGACTTAATTTCTCGTGGAGGAGCTGACCTTCAACGGTACCCTCGTCGTGACCGGGGTAAACGGCGATAAGGATTATTCCGTCATCGTCCAGCAGCTCTATTGCCGCATCAACTGCCTTAAGTGTAGATTCACGCAGGGTGGTTATACTTTTATCTCCGCCGGGGAGATAACCGAGGTTGAACATACCCGCCTTTATTTTGCCATCTATATGGTCAAGAGCGTTTGCGTGGGAATCCTTTATAAGAGTGTAGTTGTCGGGTGCGCCTTCACTTTCAAGCAGAGCTTTTGTGGAATTAAGTGCCTGCTGCTGAATGTCAAAGGCGTATACGTGCCCCTCGGCTCCTACCATCTGAGTAAGCCACAGGGTATCGTGACCGTTACCCATGGTGAAATCTGCCACGGTGTCGCCGGGCTTGATGTGGGGTGTCATAAACTGCTTGTGAAGTGTCAATAAATCTATCATTTTTCTATTACCTTTCTGATTACGTGTCCTGCAATTATTAATCCTGCCGCAGAGGGAACAAATGAGATCGAGGCGGGAGTTCTTGAGCCCACCTTTACGGGCGGTTCGTCGCTGAACAGAACTGTAAGATGCTTTATGCCTCTCAGACCTAACTCACGGCGCATTACCCTTGCCAGAGGGCAGGTGTGTGTTTTTGAAATATCGGCTATTTTTAGTCTTTCGGGATCTAATTTATTGCCCGTTCCCATAGATGCTATTATGGGGATGTTTTTTTGGGTTGCATACTCTGCGATAAGGAGCTTTGAACTTACCGAGTCTATTGCATCAACGATAAAATCGGGTTCAGCTTTGTCTATTATTTCTTTTATATTGCCCTCATCGGCAAAGACTGAAACGCACTCAACTATGCAGTCGGGATTGATGTCGGTTATGCGCTCTCTTACAGCCTCGGTCTTGAGCTGACCTACGGTCCTTCGCGTAGCGATTATCTGGCGGTTGATGTTAGACTCGTTTACGGTATCGTTGTCAACCACCGTAAGCTTACCTACACCTGCCCGTGCCAGAGCTTCTATAGCATAGCCTCCCACTCCGCCACAGCCAAATACGATTACCGAAGCCTCGGTAAGCTTGTCTACCGCTTCCTCGCCGATAAGCGAATATTCTCTTTCTAACCAATTGTGTTTCATAATTTCATTTCCTCTGTAATACTTATGTTATTATACAATATACAATAATATTTTGCAATAGGCATACAATTTTATATATTTTATTATTGACAAATTGTATACGGTTTTGGTATAATTAATCATTATTATATGAACAAATATACAGGAGGACATAGATATGACAAAGATCAGAGCAGGTATCGTTGGCGCTACAGGTATGGTAGGTCAGCGCTTTATTACTCTTCTTGATAACCACCCCTATTTTGACGTTACAGTTTTGGCAGCCAGCCCCCGCAGTGCAGGCAAGACCTACACCGAGGCTGTAGGCGAGAGATGGAAGCTTGATATTCCCATGCCCGAATACGTAAAGGACATGGTAGTTATGGATGCGTCCAAGGTAGAAGAGGTTGCGGCAAACGTTGACTTCATCTTCTGCGCAGTTGATATGAAGAAGGACGAGATCAAGGCCCTTGAGGAGGCTTATGCCAAGGCAGAGGTTCCCGTTGTTTCCAACAACTCCGCACACCGTCACACCCCCGACGTTCCCATGGTAGTGCCCGAGATCAACGACGAGCACCTTGCTATTATCGAAAAGCAGAAGGAAAGACTCGGCACAAAGAAGGGCTTTATCGCAGTTAAGCCCAACTGCTCCATCCAGAGCTACGTTCCCATGCTTTCCGCACTTAAGGAATATAAGCCCACAAGAGTGGTAGTTTCCACGTATCAGGCTATCTCCGGCGCAGGCAAGACCTTTAACGAGTGGCCCGAGATGATAGACAACATCATCCCCTACATCGGCGGTGAGGAAGAGAAGAGCGAGAAGGAGCCCCTCAAGATCTGGGGTAAGGTAGAGGGCAACGAGATCGTTGACGCCACCACTCCTCTCATCACCTGTCAGTGTATCCGTGTTCCCGTTACCAACGGCCATACGGCTACGGTATTCGTAGACTTCGAGAACAAGCCCACAAAGGAACAGATCCTCAAGGCTTGGGCAGAGTACGAGGGTAAGCCCCAGACACTTAAGCTTCCCCACGCTCCCGAGAAGTTTATCACCTACTTCGAAGAGGACAACAGACCTCAGGCTCACACCGACCGCGAGATCTACGGCGGTATGGGTGTTACCTGCGGCAGACTTAGAGAGGACACAATGTTCGACTATAAGTTCGTCGGTCTTTCTCACAACACACTGCGCGGAGCTGCAGGCGGCGCGGTTCTCATTGCTGAGCTTCTCTTTGCTGAAGGTTACCTTAACTAAAAATAAGATCACTCTTCCTCGGAAGAGTGATTTTTTGTCGTGTATTGTTGTAATATTGCATAAATAAAGTCAATAATTTGATAAAAAACTATTGAAATTGCCCTAAAGATATGTTATAATCAAGATGTAATCACAATAGTGATTGCAAATCCACCAATAAAGGGGCGTTGAAAATGAACATTAACACATTCGGAAGACAGGTAGAGGTAACTCAGGATCTGAAGGACTTATTTGCTAAGAAGTTAGGCAAGCTGGACAAGTTCTTCCATGATGACGCTGACTGCAACATCACCCTCCGTGAGAGAAAGAACGGCAGAAAGGTCTTAGAAGTAACCATTACCTCCGGCGGCACCCTTTTCCGCGCGGAGACCGAAGAGGAGACTTTCCAGAACGCTCTTGACAAGGCGGTGTCCACCATTGAGCGACAGATCCGCAAGAACAAGACCAGACTTGAAAAGAGACTCCGTGAAAGTGCATTTGTGAGAGAGATCGACTACGAAGAGCCCATCGAGGAAGAAGGAGAGTTCGATATCAGAGTTAAGAGCTTCGCCTTCAAGCCTATGTCCCCTGAGGAGGCTATCCTACAGATGAATCTTCTGGGACACGAGTTCTTTGTATTTGAAAACGACGAGACCCATGCGGTCAACGTAGTATATAGAAGACACGCAGATAAATACGGACTTATCGTACCCGATTAATAAAACCGCCGAAAGGCGGTTTTATTAAATTTGGAGTTCGGAATGCGGAGTTCGGAATTAAAGGAAGCTTTTCGCTTTGGCGAAAAGCTTTATTGACTTTATTTGATGATAGTGCTACAATTTACATGAGGTGATATAATGCTCGAATTAGCAAGAAGCTTTAGCGTAGCTAAGATCTTTTCTGACGGTATGGTGCTGCAGAGAGGACAGAATATAAAGGTATGGGGCTTTGCCCCTCCGGAGGAAGAGGGCAGATATATAGAGATAGAGTTTGGCGGGCTCAAGGCTTACGGTAAAGTAAGAAACGGTAAATGGTGCGCTGAATTTGAAGAGGTGTTCTGCGCCTGCAGCGTTCCCCAGTCTATGAGCATATACGGTGAGGGACAGTACGAGACCTTTGACGATCTGCTTATCGGCGACGTTTTTATCTGTATGGGACAGTCCAATATCCGCTACAGCGTTGCGGATATCAGGAGAAACGCCCCTGACTGTTATAGCGGCAAGGAGTTTTTCCCAAGCGAGGACGACCTTATCCGTCTTTACAGATGCTCTATTCATGATGCAGATGATAACGATATATATCCCGCGAGAGGAAGCGTAGAGGTAGTCGAGGATATCCGTTATGCAAGAGGCTGGCAGTATCCCGCAGAGGGCGGAGACGATTTTTCGGCTATCGGATATTACACCGCCTTTATGATAGATCAGATGACTCACGATATCCCTATAGGTCTTATCGAGATAGATGCCGACGGACAGGGACTCTGCTCCTTTTATCCCAATGACTATGCAGATGAAAACAAGCTTGACCGTCAGAACGGCAATATATATGAGAGTATCTTTCTCGGTGGCGAGGTAACACCTACCAGATTTGTATACAATCATTTTATTGCGCCTTTTGTGGGTTACGGTATTGCGGGGCTTATCTGGTATCAGGGCGAGAGCGACTGCCATCCCGACAATTCCTCCACCTATGCCGAGAGATTCAAGGGTCTTATAGAAAATTACAGAAAGAAGTGGGGTATAGATTTTCCCGTCTATATGGTGGAGCTGCCCGCTTGCTATAATAAGCCTGCCGATTACGAGGACGTATGGGCGTTTATTGATTTTTCCCATGTACGTATGCAGATGGGGCGTATCCCCAATATGCTTGATAAGGTGTATATCACCGCATCCAGTGACCTTTGGCTCGACCGAAATTTCTGGAACAGCCTTCATCCATACTGTAAGTGGGGACAGGCAAAGCGTCTGTCAAAAACCATACTTGCTGCTCATTACGGAATAGGGGAGACGGAATATTCTCTTGCTCCGCAGATGACAGAGGTGTTTTATAACGACTGCACGGCAACGGTGCGCTTTAAGTATAAGGCGGGCGGATTGACCAGTGTTGATTCGAGCGATATACGGGGATTTGAGATACTTACCGCCGACGGCTGGTCTACTGCCGAGCGTATAAATGTCTATGATGACGATGACGTTATCATCAATGCAGACAGCGAAATTTTAGGTGTACGCTATAATGCCCATATAGAAAATTCCTTTACCGATGACGTTAATCTCAGTAACGGAGAGGGAATACCCGCGATAGCGTTTATAGATATAAAATAATGAAGGTGTCCGAAAGGACACCTTTCGCGATATAAATCCCCTTCATATCACAAAAGAAAAAACAGGTATCTTACGATACCTGCTTTCTTTTGTGGGGTGAGCGATGGGAGACATCCGCTGCGGCTATGCCTTGCGTCTTGCATCCTCGCAGCAAACTGCTCGGACTTCGAAGCTAAAAACAGTCCACCGGACTGTTTTCTTAACGCTTCTCACCCTCTCAGGGTTCGACTCCCTTCATATCACAAAAGAAAAAACAGGTATCTTACGATACCTGCTTTCTTTTGTGGGGTGAGCGATGGGAGTCGAACCCACGGCCTTCAGGGCCACAACCTGACGCTCTAACCAACTGAGCTACGCCCACCATGTGTATTATGTAATTTATATTAAGAATGTGGAGTAAGGTTCGGTAATCTATATCCGTTCCCTCTCCCCATTCGGTTTGTCAATGGCGTACCCTGGGGGATTCGAACCCTCGACCTACTGCTTAGAAGGCAGTTGCTCTATCCGGCTGAGCTAAGGGTACATCGCCGTCCTGCCGTCCGACAGGCAAGGTGTATTATAACACACACAATCGCAGTTGTCAATACCTATTTTCAATTTATTGCAAAGAAAAAAGAGCCAATGGCTCTTTTTTGGAGCTAGAGATGGGATTCGAACCCACGACCTATTGATTACGAATCAATTGCGCTACCGACTGCGCCACTCTAGCAAGCCTATAGATTATATCATTATTATATCGGTTTGTCAAGCAGACATTTAACAAAATGCTAT
>JAZRQH010000193.1:0-39560 GCA_045649645.1 Eubacteriales bacterium | reverse complement strand
AAACAAAATGAGTGAGAGGCGCCTAAGCACTTCTCACCCTTTGTACATTTCTGTGATTACTTCTTTGCAGCCTCAAGACGCTTCTTGAACTTATCAAGACGTCCGCCTGCATCAACGAACTTCTGCTTGCCTGTGAAGAACGGATGGCACTTGGAGCAGATTTCAACACGAAGATCGCCCTTAGTAGATCTGGTGGTGATTACGTTGCCGCATGCGCAAGTGATGGTGCATTCTTTATAATCCGGATGAATTCCCTGCTTCATTCCTGACACTCCTTTACAATAGTTTTTTACATAAGTGCTGATATTATAGCATAAGGTATTTAATTTTGCAATAGTTTTTGCGAAATTTATTTTTCATTTTATAATTTATTAAAATTTGTCGCAAATTGACTTTACAACCTCGAAAATTAGTGGTATAATATCCGACGTAAGTAAGATCTTTAAGAATGTACAGAGATACGGCAAGATCGACCCCAATAGCGTAATTATGCCGTCACTCTGTGGCGGCATTTATTTTGCAGATTACAGGAAATATTATGGAAGAAAAAATAATGCTTGACTCCATGGCTATGGACAGAGCCATGACAAGAATAGCCCACGAGATAATAGAGCGTAACAGCGAAGCAAAAGAGCTCTGCCTTATCGGCATACACCGTAAGGGTGTGCCTCTGGCAAGACAGATCGCCGAGTCTATCCGAAAATTTTCGGATATGACGGTCTCGGTAGGCGAGCTTGATATAACCGATCACCGCGACGACCTCCACACCTTTGATATCTCGGAGGTGTCGGGTGAGACTAATATCGACTTTGATATCCACGATAAGATAGTGGTACTGGTGGATGACGTTATCTTTACAGGGAGAACGGTGCGTGCCGCAATGGACGCTCTTATCGCGATGGGCAGACCCAGCTGTATTCAGTTGGCCGTTCTTATTGACCGAGGTCACCGAGAGCTCCCTATCCGCGGCGACTACGTGGGAAAAAACATCCCCACCTCCCGCAGCGAGCGTATATCGGTAAGACTTCCCGAATATGACGGCAAAAAGGAAGTTGCGATAATAAAGTTATAAATAAAATTTTATATAAGGAGGACATTTTTATGTCTAAAGAAAATGTCGTTATCGGTAACGAAGGCATTACCGATGCCCGTAAGCTCGGCATACCCAAGATGCTGCTTCTGGGATTTCAGCATATGTTCGCTATGTTCGGCGCAACTGTGCTTGTTCCCCTCTTAACAGGTCTTGACGTTGCCACCACACTTCTTATGGCAGGTCTTGGTACTCTGTTCTTCCATCTGGTAACAAAGTTCAAGGTTCCCGCCTTCCTCGGCTCTTCCTTTGCGTTCCTTGGCGGTTATGCAGCTGTTAAGTCTATGGGTCCCGATGCAGGTCTCACAGATGCACAGATGCTCCCCTATGCTTGCCTTGGCGTGGCTGTTGCAGGTCTTGTTTACTTAGTGCTTGCACTTATCATCAAGCTTGTTGGTGTAAGAAGAGTTATGAAGTTCTTCCCTCCCGTTGTTACAGGTCCCATCATCATCGCTATCGGCCTCGGTCTCTCAGCCTCCGCAGTAAACAACTGTGCGGCTAACTGGCCTTTAGCATTTATAGCTTTAGCAATAGTAATTGTATTCAATATCTGGGGCAAGGGTATGTTCAAGATCATCCCCATCTTCCTCGGTGTTATAGGTGCATATCTTGTAGCTATTATCGTCGGCAACCTCTGTGGCGTTGAAGGCTGGGCAGTAAACTTTGAAGCGGTTAAATCCGCACCTTGGATCGGACTTCCCATACACAAGGACGCTACCATCCTCGGCGTTGACTGGTCAAAGGCCTCTCTTATCATCAGCTCTATCGTTGCTATAGTTCCTATTTCTCTCGCAACCATGATGGAGCATATCGGTGATATCTCCGCCATCGGTGCCACCACAGGCAACAACTTCATCAAGGAGCCCGGCTTACACCGTACACTTATCGGTGACGGTGTTGCTACCTCTCTTGCAGCTCTCGTAGGTGCTCCCGCAAACACCACCTACGGCGAGAACACAGGCGTTCTTGCACTCTCCAAGGTATACGATCCCAGAGTGGTGCGCCTTGCAGCTGTCTTTGCGATAGCATTTTCTTTCTCTCCTAAATTTGCAGCAATCGTAAGTTCTATCCCCACCGCGGTAATCGGCGGTATCTCCTTTATCCTCTACGGCATGATATCCGCTATCGGTATAAGAAACGTTGTTGAGTCAAAGGTTGACTTCACCAAGTCCAGAAACGTTATCATCGCGGCTATCATCCTTGTAACCACCTTCGGTATCAAGTACAGTACAGGTATGGGTCTTATTGCTCCCGCCGCTGACGGTTCCACATTGGAAGGTGCTGTAAAGTTCGCCATCGCAGGTGTTGAGATCAGTCTCTCCGGTCTCGCAGTTGCATCTATCGCAGGTATCGTCCTCAACGCTATCCTTCCCGGTAAGGACTACGTTTTTGAGAGAAGCAATCCCAAGGATACAGGTGTTAACTTCGCGGTAGGTCAGAATACCAAGGAAGAAGAATAATTAACACAATACAAAAAGCTCTCCACTTGGAGAGCTTTTTTCTATGTCAAATAATATTTATCGTACAGTACCGCCGCATCCTCAAAGTGGTAGCTTGGGTATTTGCTTCCGTCGCCTGCTCCCAAAGTAACAAGGATATATCGGTGACCCTCTACCTCGGCGTAGCTTGCAAGGCACAGCCCCGCACCCGTGGTATAACCGGTCTTGCCGCCAAGGATCTTGCCCTCAAGGGCGTATTCCTTCATAGGCTCGTTGAGGGTGCTTTCAAGAAGAATGCCGTTCTTGTGCTGTGGGGTTGCGGTAGTGAGATATCGCTCTGCCGTGACTATCTCAAAAAAGGTCTCATTTTCAAGAGCCTTGGCGAAAAGCAAAGCCATATCGGCGGCAGTTGAATAGTTGTCAGCATCGTCAAGTCCGGTCACGTCGGAAAAATGGGTGTTCTTCATGCCGAGCTGCTTTGCTCGGCGGTTCATAAGAATAACGAATGCTTCCTCATCTCCCGCTATATACTCGGCAGCTCCCAGAGCCGCGTCCCCACCACTGGGCAGCATAATACCGTAGAGAAGATCGCGTATGCTGACGCTCTCACCTGCCTCAAAGCCCGCAACCGAAGCGTGGGCGGCAGTCATACGGCTGATTATATCCTCGGTAAAGGTATACTCGGCATCAAGGCTGTCCGCCTTCTCTATGACGGTAAGCGCGGTCATTATTTTGGTAAGGGATGCCACAGGCAGTCTTTCGTTCTGATTCTTGGCATAGCAGATACGCCCGTCATCCAAGTCTATCATAAGCACGCTGTGGCTTGAGAGCTGCTCCGTGCCCTCGGTGCTTGCGCTCAGCGCTTCGCTGTACCAGGGGGTGATATTCTTCTGCCAATGGAGAAAAAGCACTATGCCCACGGCGAGAAGTATTATAAATACGGGAACTAAGCTTATTCTTTTCTTTTCGGTTTTTTTAGCCATTCTTTTTTCCTGTTTTCTTTGCCAAAGGATTCTGTCGCATAGCCTCCTCCATACCCTTGTCGCTGACGTGGGTATATATCTGGGTGGTATTGAGCTGCTCGTGTCCTAAGATATCCTTTAAGACACGGACGTCCACCTTGCCCGTCTGATACATAAGGGTGGCTGCGGTATGACGGAGCTTGTGTGCTGAGCATTTTTTATAGCCGAGATCCGCCATATCAAGATATTTATATACTATCTTCTGCACCATCTGATTGCTTATACGTCGGCGGTTGCGGCTGATAAAGAGAGCATTCTTGTCCTTGGGTTCGCCATCCCTTGCTCGCACGGCGATATATCTCCTGAGAGCGTCGGCACAAGCCTCGTTGAGATAGATTATACGCTCCTTGTTACCCTTACCCAGAACCCGAAGCGAACGGTATTCGCGGTCAAGGTCGTAGAGGTTGATTCCGGTAAGCTCGGAGAGTCGCATTCCGCAGTTGAGAAAGAGGGTAAGTATACAGTAATCTCTTTCACGGTGCTTGGACTCTCCATCGTTTTCTACCGCAGAAAGAAGTGCTATACTCTCGTCAAGGGTAAGGAACTTGGGAAGCTTGTTCTTGATACGGGGCCCCTCCATATTTTCGCAGGGGTTGGACTCTATCTCACCCCTCACCACCTGAAGATATTTGAAAAAACCCTTGAGGCTGGAGAGCTTGCGTGCTCTTGTGGTGGCAGAATTGAGTCTTACCTTGGTCAGGTAATCCATATATTTAAAGATATCTTCCTTTGTTATTTTGCCAATATCCTCGACGGTAATACGGCTGACGTCCTTTTGGTGCATATTTTCTTCGCTGACATCCCCTTCGGCGTAGGCTAAGATGTAACGGAAGAAGGTAAGAAGATCGTGCTCGTATTCGGACACCGTCTTCAACGAACGGTTCTTGACAGAACGGCAGTATGAGCAGTACATATCTACTGCCGCAGGCATTTTAGGCATATGGGTACTCCTTAAAATTTGATAAAAGGTATTGTAATTTATTATTACATATAGTAAAATAATATAAGTATATTATGGAGGTATGACCATTGAACACTATAAAGAAATATTCCTACGATATGTTCAAAATGATGCTTAACCAGCTCGGTATCGCAATGCTTGCGTTGGTTATGACCATGGCGACGTTTCAGAACGACAAGCTCTATTTTACAACAAGCATACTATGTATGGTATTCTATATCTATCTGCTCTATGCGATGATGTATGAGATAGGCAGAGCCGACAAACCCGCAATAGACGGCGGCAGAAGTGTATTCAACCCCCTGAAGGGTCTGTGGATATCGCTGGGTGCTAATATTATCAATATAATCTGCGGTATTATGATCGCCGTATTCTCTCTCTTTATCGTGATGCAGTCCCCTGTTGCGGTGCTGGATGCAAACGGCAACGAGGTCAAGGTATATACCAGAGTTGAGATGACTGAAACTATGGATGCCTCCGACTACACGTATATCGAAGCAAGCCTCTATTCCAATACAGGCGGAACGGCTTACACATCAGAAAATGAAAACACAAAATATTCCGAAACTGTAAACCGTGACGGCGGTGTGGTATCGGTATATGACGCAAACGGAAATGAGCTTGAGCTCTACTCTGAGAGCGGTATGAGACTCTGCACTCACCGTAATTCGGTAAAGAGCTGGGCATCTAACCTCTACGGTGTTCCCTACGTTATAGCCACCTTCCTCCAGTCAATGTTTGCGGGAGTAAGGGACAGATTCTTTAACGGAAACGATTTCTTCTATCTGCTGACACCCGTTTTGCCCGTTGCATTTACCGCTCTTGCTTATTATATGGGTGCCAAGGGCAAGCGTATACTCTTCTTCCTGCCCGAAAGAAAGCAGAAGCCCAAATATTAAATGAATTTAACACCTGCCAGAAGCATATATATAACCGAATATGTTTTCGGCAGGTGATATTATTTGAATATAAGAGCAATATGGGCTACCTTTAAATTTGCAGTATTTACGGTATTGCTTATACTCTGTGCTCTTTTGCTTCACGGTATCAGCCGTGAGATAGACGTAAGAAGCTCGGCTGTATACCCCACAGCCACCGTTGTGATAGATGCGGGACACGGAGGGGAGGACGGCGGAGCCGTTGGTATAAACGGCTGTATCGAAAAAGAGCTTAATCTTGAGATAGCTCTGATACTCCGCGACCTGCTGGAAGCCTCGGGCGTAAACGTAAAGATGACCCGTACCGAGGATATAATGCTATATGATGCCGCAACCCCCGGTAAGAAAAAGATACAGGATCTGAAAAAACGTGTGGAGATAGGCGAGGAAAATGCAGAGTCCTTTACCGTAAGCATTCATATGAACACCTACCCTTCGCCAAAATACAGCGGAGCACAGGTTTATTATTCTCCAAATCACGCCGAGAGCAAGACTCTTGCCGAGACTGTACAGGCTCGCATAAAGACCTGTCTTCAGCCGCAAAACAACCGACAGATAAAGGAAGCTACCTCGGCTATATATCTCTTGCACAACATAAATAATCCCGCAATACTTGTAGAATGCGGATTTATTTCAAATCAAAGCGAAGCAGAGCTTCTCTGCACCGACAGCTACCGTCACAAGGTAGCACTGACCATATATTCAGCTATAATCGATCATCTCAACAAGGAAGTTTAAAATGAAGGAAAAAACAGTTTTTGTCTGTACCGAGTGCGGTAACACAGTGTCCCGTTGGGCGGGTAAATGTCCTGCCTGCGGCGAATGGAATACTCTGGAGGAGCGTACTGCTGTCCCCGAACCAAAAAAATCTGCAAGACCCAGAGCCGCGTCTTCTGTATACGATAGTACACCCGAATTATTAAAGGATCTTGAGCTGCCTAACTATATCCGTTCGAAGAGCGGAATAGGCGAGCTTGACCGCGTGCTCGGCGGCGGTATAGTTTCCGGCTCCGCAGTACTTCTGTCCGGTGAACCGGGTATAGGTAAATCTACCCTTCTTATGCAAATTTCGGGTAAGCTCTGCCCTAAGAACAAGGTCCTCTACGTTTCGGGCGAGGAATCGGGTTCTCAGATAAAGCTCAGAGCAAAGCGTCTGGGAGTTTCCCCTGACAATCTCTATATTCTTATTGAAACAAATATCGATAAGATCCTCGGACAGATAGAGAATATCAAGCCGGATATAGTTGTAGTCGATTCTATACAGACCATATACGACGACCGTGTGTCCTCCTCTGCAGGAAGCATCACTCAGGTCAAGGAGTGTGCCGCAAGATTTATTATGACCGCAAAGAATGCGGGTATATCCATAATTCTTGTCAGCCACGTAAACAAGGAAGGTAATATCGCAGGACCCAAGGTCCTTGAGCACGCAGTAGATGCGGTACTCTACTTTGAGGGTGAGAGCCGCAGCTCCTACCGTATAATAAGAGCTATAAAGAACCGTTTTGGCTCAACTAACGAAATAGGCGTGTTTGAAATGAACGAAGAAGGCTTAAAGGAAGTTCCCAATCCCTCCGAGGCACTGCTTGCAGGCAGACCCAAGGACGTATCCGGCAGCTGTGCCGTATGTCTGATGGAGGGCAGCCGTCCCATAATCGCTGAGGTTCAGGCTCTGTGTGTGCCTACGGTCTTCCCTGCTCCCAAGCGCACCTCAAACGGTGTTGACTACAACCGTATGTATATGCTGCTTGCCGTTCTTGAAAAGAGATTACGAGCCAAGTTTTCTGTAAACGATATCTACCTGAACGTCGTGGGAGGGCTTCGTGCAGACGAGCCTGCAGCCGATATGGCAATAGCTCTGTCTCTGCTTTCCTCCTTAAAGGACAAGCCCGTACCCGAGAACGTTATCGCCATCGGCGAGATAGGTCTTGCGGGAGAATGCAGGGCAGTTCCCCAGATAGATCAGCGTATCAGCGAGGCGGTACGTCTCGGCTTTGATACCGTAATCATACCCAAGCGCTGTTATTCCAAAAAGCTGGAAACAGACAGCGGCATAAAGATAATACCCGTTTCCAGTGTATTTGAGGTCTTGATGCCGCCTAATTCCATATTTGATTAATCTGCTTTTACAGGTCTCTTGCGTCTTATCCTGCCGTAGCGGTTGGGATAATAGTTGATAAGCTTTCTCGACTTGCCTCTTGCGATAAGCATCTTGTTGGCATACTCGACGAAGAGTGCATACAGGGTCGCGAATATCGGGACACCGATAAACATACCCGTTATGCCCAGCACACCGCTCATAAAGATAATGGAGAACATTACCCAGAGAGCGCTCATGTTGGTGGAGTCGCCTAAAATGTAGGGACCGATAACGTTTCCGTCAAGCTGCTGGATAGCGAATATAATGATGATGAACCAAAAGCTCTTCACGGGGTCTGCAATGAAGATGATAAACGCACTGGGTATAGCTCCGATAAAGGGACCGAAGAAGGGGATAACGTTTGTTACGCCCACGATGACCGCTACCAGAGGATAGTAGGGCATCTTGAATATCATCAGCACGAAGAAGGTAAGCACACCGATAATGATAGAGTCGATTATCTTACCGATGATAAAGCCCTCAAAGGTCTTCTTTGTTCTGCGGGTAACGCGTACCATACGCGCCGCACGCTTGCGGTTGAAGAAGGCGTAGCAGGTCTTCTTTACCTGTGCACAGAGCTTTTCCTTGGAGAAAAGGAAGTATATGGACACGATGATACCGATAAGAGCATTCTTTAAGGAATTGATGATATTGGTAGCAAAGTTGATTATGTAGGGTGAAAAATCGATAAATATCTTATAGGAGTCCTTGATCATATCGTTGACCGCTGTGTTCAGGCTGTCAAGATCTATGAACTTAAGTATAAACGCGGGGATAAAGGTCTTGTCCTTATCAAAGGCGTTGCTCACAAACTCCTGTGCGCCGGTAACGTAACCCGAAAGCTTGGTCTGCAGATCCAGATAGCTCTGTACGATCTGAGGCACTACCATATACACGAACAGTGCTATAAGCACGGATACCACGATATATGCGATTATAAGAGAAAGAGTTCTCTTGAGCTTGGGTCTGCGCTTTTTCTTACCGATAAATCCAAACACCCTGTTCTCAAAAATCATCATCACGGGATTGATAAGAAAGGCGATGCAGAAGCCTATGATAAAGGGATTAAGAACCGCAAGAAGTCCCTTTACTCCGCCCCACACCACGTCAAGGTGCACGGCAGCCGTAACCAGAACCACCGCAAAGGTTATAACGATGCAGGCGTATACTGCTATCGTAGTATATTTTTTATTCCAATCTATTTTCAATAGTATCACTCCTTTTGATTAATTCTATATCAAAAGTGACGGTATGTCAACCAATTATATAAAATTATTTCGGAGTTTTTATGATAAGACTTGAAGCAAAGGCAAAAATAAATCTGTTTTTGGAGATAACGGGAAGGCTGGATAACGGCTATCATACGATCTCCACCGTTATGCAAGAGGTAGGTCTCTGTGACTACGTGACCGTCACCGAAACGGATACCGGCAGTATAACCCTGACCTCGAACTGTGATACCATGCCCCTTGACGAGAGGAATATCGCATACAAATGCGCTGCTCTTTTCTTTGAAAAAGCGGGGATCGAACCCAAGGGCATCAATATACATATCGAAAAGAATATCCCTATGGAAGCAGGGCTTGCGGGGGGCAGTACCGACGGTGCAGCTGTGTTAAAGGCTCTGAATGAAATCTATAATAAGCCCTTTTCGGTAGAAGAGCTTTGTTCGATCGGTTCTAAGGTGGGCGCGGATATTCCCTTCTGTATTCTCGGAGGCACCGTGCTCTGCGAGGGTATAGGCGAGATCATGACGCCCATATCCCCTCTGCCGCCCTGTTATATACTAATCGCCAAGGGTCAGGCGGGTGTTTCCACCAAGTGGGCATACGAGCAATTTGACCTTATGGACGAAAGAGAAATTAAGGACAACCCTATGGTTGAATTACTTTGTAAGGGTGATATAAAAGATATTTGTAACGCTATGTACAACTGCTTTGAGTTGCTTGTCCCCTCGGCAGGCGAGATAAAAGACATTATGAATGCCAGCGGAGCGCTGGGTTCTATGATGAGCGGAAGCGGTACTGCGGTGTTCGGTATTTTTGACAGCGAGGAAAAAATGAAGACGGCTGCAGGTAAATTGCAGGAAAAAAACATTTCGGTTTTCTGTTGCGATAACCGATAAAATATGTTAAAATAATAGAAGACGTATTTCCACAGGAGGTATAAAAATATGAACGCTTTTAACGATCCCGTATACAGAGCCATGTTTGGTGACGAGACCCTGGAACTTGGTGAGAGAGCGGGTCTGGCATATAAATATCTGGCAGAGGAGATGCCTGTTTACCTGACAAGCACGCTCCTTCCCTACGCACGTATGATAAGCCCCACAGGCGGCGGCTGCATCAGCTACGATGCCGGCGTTGACTGCGACAGAGGCAGATATAAGTGGTTTGCAGAGCAGAATCCCGACGATGCAGAGGATATCCTCTACTGCTGTGAAAAATTTAAGAGCCTTACACGCCGTTCTCAGCACGTTCCCTTTAACGAAGAAGCAAGAAAAATGGCTGATGCAGGCGCAGGCTGGGGCGGCACCTGGGGAGGTCACTCTAACCCCAACTTCGGTCTCATAGTAAATGAAGGTACCGAGGGTATACGCCGCCGTATTGATGAAGGCAAGGCTAAAGGTAACTATGATTCCGACTGGTTCTACCGCGGATGCGAGTACACCATGGATGCCCTTGACACTCTGGGCGAAAAGTTCCGTGTGATGTACACAGAGCGCGCAAAGACCGAGACCGACCCCGCAAACAAAAAATGGTGCGAGGCTGCGGCAAAGGCATTTGAAACCATTCCCATGAAGCCCGCGTATGACTTTGCGTCTGCTGTACTTGCATTTACTTTGGTATTCTCTGTTGACGGTTACGACTCTCCCGGACGTTTTGACCAGTATATGTACCGTACCTGGTCTGCCGAGCAGGACGAGACTATGAGAAGCGATGCGCTCGAAAGATTCTGGGAGGAGATGCACGACAAGCGTGCGTGGAACCTCTGTCTCTGCGGTTCTGACGAACACTGGAACGACCAGACAAACGAGCTCAGTTATGAGATTCTTAAGATAGCTCGTGAAAAGAAATATCAGACACCCAACATTACTCTCCGTGTCAACCGTAACACTCCCGAGGAGATGTGGCAGGCTATTGCAGAGACCGAGGCATCAGGCATCGGCATGCCCGCGCTCTATAACGACGAAGTAGTTTGTCCCGCCCTTGAGGCTATGGGTATTCCCCCTCATCACAGCCACGAGTACTGTATGAACGGATGTAACCAGATCGACATCTTCGGTAAGAGCCATATGGGTCTTGAGGATGCCGAGGTAAATATGGGTAAGTGCCTTGAGTTTGCCCTCCACAACGGTGTTGATACCTGCTATGCAAAGGCTCAGGTGTCCTTTGCTTCGGGCGACGCTACCAAGTTTACAAGCTACGAAGAGGTAGAAAACGCATTTATGCAGCAGATGGAATATGCTACCTACATATTCTGCTTAAACGCAAATACCTGTCAGCATATGCGCGGCTTCTACGGCCCCAATCCCTTAAGAAGCTCTCTCATCGAAGGTTGTCTTGAAAAGGGTCGTGACTACCGTAACGGCGGTCCCCTCTACAACCACGGTCAGATACTCGCTGAGGGTCTGGCAGATGCAGGCGACAGCCTCTATGCTATAAAGAAAATGGTATTTGAAGAAAAGAAATATACCATGGCAGAGCTCATAGAAGCGCTTGATGCCAACTTCGAAGGTTACGACCAGCTCTACCGTGACTTCTCTACCTGCAGTAAGTTCGGCTGTGATATCGAAGAAGTAGACAAGATCACCGCTAAGATATTCAACCGTTTCAGCGTTGTTGCTAAGCGTAACAACACCTACCGCGGCGGTATCTTTGCAACCGGTTGCAGCCCCTTCAGCCGTGCGGCGGATCACGCTCACCACGTGGGTGCTCTTCCCAACGGCAAGAAGTTCAGAGCATACGAATATGCAGACTGTATCGGCGCTACCCCCGGTAACGATACCAAGGGTCCCACCGCACTTATAAACTCGGTGCTTCACTACAACCAGTACAACACCGGCAGCGGCATGGTATTCCAGACCAAGTTTGACAAAGAAATGTTCAACACCGACGAAGGTAAGGCTGCATTTATCGCTCTTGCCAAGACCTACTTTGCAGGAGGAGGACAGCAGTTTGTTACCTGCGTTGTAAGCCACGAAGAACTCCTGGACGCTCAGATACATCCCGAAAAGCATCAGGATCTTATCGTTCGTGTAGGCGGCTACAGCGACTACTTTGTAAACATCTCAAAGGCGCTTCAGGACAACGTTATTGCAAGAACCTATCAGGAAATATAGCGGCAACTGCGCTCTGAGGGTGTGTAAATATTGTTTGTGAACTACACGCTTCAACGCAATTTCCTGTACGAAAAAACATGAGATTTCCGTTGCTTATGCAACGGAAATATCATTGAATAAATTTTAGCAAAAATCAGATTAATTCCCCAAAACACATCATCAAGGAGATCATTATGATCGGAACAAGACTAACTAAGTTTGCAAAGGAAAACGGTCTGACAATATATGACGAAATAGCCTACGGCTATTATAACGGCTACATGATGACGGTAAACCAGAGCCGTAATTATACCATTTCTGTTTCCTTTGCTGTTGGGGTATTCGGTACCCCCTACGGACGAAAATACTCAGAAATTTTATGCGACCCCAAGAACAAGGTCAATTGGTCGGTTACCGACATCGCATTTACCGAGTCCTATCTCGAAATATTCTTCTATGACACGGGTAATACAATAGAGAAGATAAAAAACTGTATCGATACTGTCACCGAAATGATGAAAGAAGATGGAGTTGGTATCTCCAAGGCCTGTGCCTTTTGCGGTGACCCTATAGTTCCCGAAGATTCAGGCGTCTATCTGTGCGAAGGCAAGGCGTTGATAATGAATCATAGTTGCGTTGTTAAGCTAAATACCGAATTAGCCGAGAGAAAGCACAAATACAACAGTATTAAATATAAAATACAGGTTAAGCTGAAACTCAGACGCAGGATTATTTCCCCTGATAAGATAGTAAAATTAAAATAAGGATTGCTCTAAAGCAATCCTTATTTTTTACTCATGATTTCTAAAGTTCTTATATCCGCGGCCGATGATCTTCTTTGCCTCGGCTGCGCCTTCCTTGGACATAGGCTCAACACCCTCGAGGGGATAGTCTATACCAAGCGCTTTATATTTAGAAATACCCATAGTGTGGTAAGGCAGAACGTCAACCATTCTGACATTGTTGATAGATGCGATAAACTGTCCCAACTCGTAGAGATAGTCCTCGTTATCCGTGATGCCCGGAACTACTACGTGGCGAATCCAGAGAGGCATATCGATCCTGTTAAGATAACGGGCAAAGGCAAGAATGTTTTCGTTAGGCACACCGGTAAGCTTTTTGTGCTCACGGCTGTTGACATGCTTGATGTCAAGCATGACCAGATCGGTGTACTTCATTAGCTCGTCGATCTTCTTGTCGCCTTCACGGTAGGTTACGCCGGAGGTGTCAAGGCAGGTGTGTATACCCTGCTGCTTTGCCAGTTTAAAAAACTCTATAAGGAAGTTGATCTGCAGAAGGGGCTCGCCACCTGTCACGGTAATTCCACCCTTGGTATAAAAGGCCTTGTTCTTACGGAACTGCCACATAAGCTCCTCGGGAGAATAAAGTGTGCCGCCGTCAAGCTTCCAGGTGTCGGGGTTGTGACAGTACCTGCATCGCAACGGACAGCCCTGCAAAAATACCACAAAACGAACTCCGGGACCGTCAACGGTCCCAAAGCTCTCTATGGAATGAATTTTTCCGTACATTAGATCTCGGTATGGAATGTACGGGAGATTACCTCATCCTGCTGCTCCTTTGTGAGCTTGATGAAGTTAACTGCATAGCCGCTTACACGAACTGTAAGCTGGGGATACTTTTCGGGATGAGCCTGAGCGTCGAGAAGAGTTTCCTTGGTGAAAACATTAACGTTCAGGTGGTGGCCGCCCTTGGTAACGTAGCCGTCAAGAAGGGAGACAAGGTTGTCTATCTGATTCTGTGTTGCTTTCATTTTAATTACCTCTTATTCTTCGTCAAAGTCGAGACCATCAAAAAGGGTGGGCTCAAAGCAAGCACCATTTGCGCATTCGATATCAACGTCGATATCACCTGCAAACATCTGATCCTCCTTACCAAGCGCGCCGGGGATGATGGAGAAGGTATTGGAGATACCGTCCTGAGCATCCTTGAAGGGAAGCTTGGAAACAGAAGCAAGAGATGCAATAGCACCGTTGGTGTCGCGGCGGTGCATAGGGTTAGCACCGGGAGCAAACGCCTCGCCTGCCTTACGTCCGTCAGGAGTAGAGCCTGTTGCCTTACCGTATACAACGTTGGACGTAATGGTAAGGATGGAGGTGGTGGGGATGGATCTGCGGTATGTGTGGTTCTTACGGATATGCTCCATAAAGATATGAACGATCTCTGTTGCAATAGAGTCTACGCGGTCATCGTCGTTACCGTACTTGGGGAAGTCACCCTCTACCTCGTAGTCAACTGCAAGGCCGGTCTCGTCACGGATAACCTTAACCTTTGCATACTTGATAGCGGAGAGAGAGTCTGCAACAACAGACAGACCTGCGATACCTGTAGCAAACCATCTGGTCACGTTCTTGTCGTGAAGAGCCATCTGGAGCTTCTCGTAGCAGTACTTGTCGTGCATATAGTGGATAACGTTGAGGGTGTTTACGTAAACCTCAGCAAGCCATCTCATCATAGCGTCGAACTTCTTCATTACCTCATCGTAATCAAGGTACTCGCTTGTGATAGGTGTAAACTCAGGACCTACCTGCTTGCGGGAGATCTCGTCCTTACCGCCGTTGATAGCATAGAGAAGACACTTAGCAAGGTTTGCTCTTGCGCCGAAGAACTGCATTTCCTTACCTAAACGCATGGAGGATACGCAGCACGCGATAGCGTAGTCGTCACCGTGGGTGAAACGCATAAGGTCATCGTTCTCGTACTGGATAGAGGAAGACTCGATGGACATTTTAGCGCAGTAACGCTTGAAGTTGTCGGGAAGGTTTACAGACCAGAGTACTGTAAGGTTGGGCTCGGGGGATGCGCCGAGGTTGTCAAGAGTATGGAGATATCTGTAGGACATCTTGGTAACCATGTGACGACCGTCGATAGCCACACCGCCGATAGACTCGGTTACCCACTGGGGGTCGCCGGAGAAGAGTGCGTTGTACTCGGGAGTACGAGCGAACTTAACGAGACGGAGCTTCATAACGAAGTGGTCAACCATCTCCTGGATCTCGCCCTCGGTGTAAACACCGTTCTTAAGGTCTCTTTCAGAGTAGATGTCAAGGAATGTGGAGGTACGTCCGAGGGACATAGCCGCACCGTCCTGCTCCTTGATTGCTGCAAGGTAACCGAAGTAGAGCCACTGGATAGCTTCCTTGGTGTCTCTTGCAGGGAGAGAGATGTCGTAGCCGTAGCTCAGAGCCATCTTCTTGAGGTCCTGAAGAGCTCTGATCTGCTCAGCAAGCTCCTCACGCTCACGGATGATCTCGGAGTACATTGCAGAACGGGTGGTCTCCTTCTGCTCCATCTTATCCTCGATAAGTCTGTCAACACCGTAGAGTGCTACACGGCGGTAGTCACCGATGATACGGCCTCTGCCGTATGCGTCGGGAAGACCTGTGATGATATGGCTGGAACGGCAAGCTCTCATCTCGGGGGTGTAAACATCAAATACACCTGCGTTGTGAGTCTTGCGGTGAGTTTCGAAGAACTCCTTGATCTTGGGATCAATGGAAAGACCTCTGTCGGTAACAGCCTTCTCTGCGGTACGGATACCGCCGTAGGGCTGGAATGCACGCTTAAAGGGCTTATCTGTCTGGAAGCCTACGATCTTTTCGATATCCTTGTTGAGATATCCGGGGCCGTGGGATGTGATGGTAGAGATGATATCGGTATCCATCTCAAGAACACCGCCTGCCTCTATCTCCTTCTTGGAGAGCTCACGAACCTGAGCCCAAAGGGTATTTGTATCTTCAGTGGGTCCCTGAAGGAATTCATCGTTTCCGTCATAAGGTGTGTAGTTGTGTCGGATAAAGCTGCGCACGTTGATTTCTCTGACCCATGTGCCGTGCTCAAAGCCTTTCCAACCTTCGTATTTGTAGTCCATATGAACTCCTTTCTATATCAATCATAGTTGAATTTTTTTACTCACACAATATTATATCACGGTGTATTTTTCTATTCAAGAATTACAGGTGACAAAATAATGAACATTTTGCGATAAAAAAGGTGAAATTTAACATTCATAAAAAAAGCACCCGACGGGTGCTTTTTTTAGTTGTAAAGAATCGACCTCAATCCTAATTTGTGAGAACACTGTACAACTAAGACGGCAGGAAAACATCCATTTTGTTATACACGTAGGCGCTACGCATGAGTATTGCCGCCGCTTCTGCCCTCGTGCAGGTCGCCTTGGGCATTATCTTTCCGTTATTACCGTAGATAATGGGGTCAAGCTCATCCTCCCACTTGCCGACGTAAGCATAATACACACCTGTAGTAAACCTCATTGCCTGCAGGGCGTAGCTTGATATCTCGTTGTGATCGGAAAAGCTCTCGATGGTTTCGCGGTGATAGAGGTAATCCATAGTTTCCCATCTCTCACGGTGGACGTTATAGATAAGAGTTATAAAGTCCTCTCGGGTGACGTCAAGACCCACACCGAACTCGTGGGCCGAAATTCCGTAGCTATAGCCCTTTCGATACATCCACTCTACCGCATCGGCATACCAAGCTCCCGGCACTACGTCCTTAAAGTTGTATTCCTCATAGGTCTCGCCCTTTCCTCTGTATTTATAGAGGAGCATTGCAGTCTCCTCACGGGTGAGCTTCTTGTTGGGCTCAAAGCGGTATTGTCCCGTACCGATAAGATATTTTTCGCCGTAGCAATACTGCACTGCCGAAAGATACCACGCTTTGGGAGAAAGATCCTCAAAATAGTTTTCTATTCTCTTTATATCGGGGGCATCAAAGGCTGACCAGACGGCGGTATCGGATATTGCCGACCTTATCTCATCCGTCCAACGGTTGTTGTCATCGGGATATAAGATCTCACCCTTATAGTCCTTTGAAATACCCGAGTACTCCTTTGGAGGCTTACCGTAAAATTTAAGACTTTTAAGATTGGTACAACCCTTAAAGGCGTCCTTCCCTATCTCCCGTATCGACTCGGGAAAATCAAATCCGGTAAGAGAGGTGCAGCCCTCAAAGGCATTTTCCTTTATGTATTGAACACTTGTGTAAAACTTCAGAGTCTTTAGTGACGTACAGTTCTTAAAAGCTCCCGACGATATCTCAGCAACAGTACCGTTGGTATCCACCGTGACAAGAGAACTACAGTCCTTGAATGCCTCGGAGGATATCTTTTCGGTGCCGCTACGAATATCTATTCGAGTGATGGAACTACAACCCTCAAAGGCATTGTTACCGATGTCCTTTACGCTGCTCCAGAGATCAATATGGGTTACATTTTCGCAGTTGTAAAAGGCGTATGCGCCTATAGGAGAACTGCAGTTCACATCTATAGTCTTGATATCATACCTCCACTTTGACGTGGGAGATGTGGACCTGCCGCCAACAAGCTTATAGTCGGGCATAATACCTTTGCCATCCAGCTTAAGATGACCCTTGACCGGGTCAAAGCTCCATTTGATACCGTTCTGTTCTACCTCTATATCCTCAGGCGCGTAGGTATCAACTCCGTGGAGTACCGCTACGTTGTATATGCCCTTACTTGTAATAAGCCCGTTTTCATAGGCTTTGGGTAGGTTGACAAACTCCCAGCCGTAGGAGGCCTCTCTGTAAAGATAAAGTCTGTCGGCATAGTACTTTGAGGAAAAACGGAAGCAAAGCTTCCCTATATAAAACTCATAGGGCTCGTAGTTTATAGTGTCACCCTTAATTGCAAGTTCAACTACACGGCCTTCTTCGTATGAGCCGTAGTCGCATACTATCTCAACGTCATCGGGTGAAATATCTCTATAATAACGGGCGTAATCTCTCTTCAGCTTGTCAAAATCAAATTCATCCTCTGCCGCATATATGGGAACAGAAGTGATAAGCAGAGAAAGAGTTAGTATGGTCAATAATATACTGCTGAGCTTTTTCATAATATACCCCTATATAAGATCTCCGGTTGTGTATATATATAAGTACACAACCGGAGGTGGGTTTACTACAGATAATTAATAATTTTTAAATCCGAAATCCTTTACGGTGTGACCCGAGATAGGCTTCATTGTAAGGTTTGCCTCTTTCAACGCCTCATCTATGAGCTTGCTTGCATCCACACGGACGTTATACATATTATTTCTGTCGCCCTCAAAGCTACTGAATGAGGGAAGAACTCCGTTCTTGAATACAGCCGCATTAACAAATCCCTCAGCCGCTGTAACTACGTTTCCGTTGCTGTCGTAATATATATATGTGATATTGGTAACGGTACCGTTCTTTGCAAATTCTATAAGCACAGTTTCCATTGCACCGTTATCATGTGCCTTCATATACAGAGTATATATTCCTACGTCAGCGCAGGTATAAATAAGGGAGGAGATTCCGTCGCCCGTGCTGTTATACTGTGCATAGGTAAAGCTGTGACTGTCGTAATCGTAAACGCCATTCTTCTTTATGGCAAACCATACGGTCTGATACGGAGAGGTCCTGCCACAAACAGTACAGTTGCCGCCGTCAACAAACTTATGTCCGGGAGCTTCGCCGTCGGTCTTTGAGCATATTACACAATGCCTAGGTATGGTACAGTTACCCGAGTTCCAGTTATGGTTATAGACCTTTCCCTTTTCTCCGCAGTTCTTACATTCTATTGGTTGTCCGCAGGCAATAAACTTCCAGTCATGATCCTTTTTCGGCCCGACGATAATATGGCATACGGGACATCTGCTATACTCGGTACAGGTCGCCGTGGTGCTACCGTGAAACACAGAGGGGTTACCTATAGTTGTGCTGCAGCGTCTGCAGGTCATGGGAGCCTGACAGGTTGCTTCTCTATATGCGTGACCTGCCGCCTTGACTGTAGCTCCGCAAACCCTACATATACCGTCATAGGTACAGTTTGCCGTCTGAATAATATGTCCGTTGGGCAGGGTAGTCACGATACCGCAAAGAGTACACTTAGCTCCTACGGTACAGGTAGCATCCGCAAAAATATGCTCGCAGTCGGCACACCTGTACAGCTTCATAAAGGACATTATTATACGTGCCGCCTGTGCACGGGTAAGCGTAGAATTAGGTGCCATAGAGGTCTCGCTCATACCCGAGATAAGACCCGAAGACACAGCATATTCCATACCCTCAAATGCCCACGCAGGGATCTTGTTCTTATCGGCAAAGCGGTCAAGACAACCCTCGGCCACTTCAACCGTGTACTTATTTTCCATATACTGCTTCATCATTCTTGCTATCTGAGCACGTGTAATGATGCTTGCAGGTCCGAATCTGTCCTCGCTTATACCGCTGACAATTCCTTCGCTGTACGCCCAGGCAACAGCATTATAATACCAGTGTGTTCTCTTAACGTCTGTGAACTTTGTAAATTCACCGAGATATCCACCTACACCCTCAAGGTTAGCCAGCATAACAACGAACTGAGCGCGAGTCAATCCTTCCTCGGGCTGAAACTGATAGGTACTGATACCCTTGATTATGCCGTTGGTATAACAGAACTCCACGGCGGGAGCATACCAATAATGGGACTTTACGTCGTCAAATAGCATTCTGCCCTCGTCCGAAACAAATCCATCCTCGGCGGATACGGTTATAAAAAGGCTTACAATGAGCATTGCTATCACAAGTAAAATTCCGAGCAATCTTTTCATATTTCTCTCCTTTTTTGATGTTTTTAAGTTATTATAATTAAGTACACTTGAAAACTGGATATTACTACATTTTTATAGCGTTTATATCTCAAATATTTTTCCTATTCTGCGCTTTTTGCCGTTTTTGATAAATATTTTACCGCTTCAACGGGGTATTTGCCCACTGCCGATTCCCCCGTTATCATAACGCCCCACGCTCCGTGGTATACTGCGTGGTATATGTCCGAGACCTCTGCACGGGTGGGAACGGGAGAGTTCTCCATAGACGCAAGCATCTGGGTGACAACGATATAGGGCTTTTCCGCTTTGTGACAGGCATCCTCTATACGCTTCTGTACTGCGGGAAGCTCCCACAGGGGCATATCGTTGCCCAGATCTCCTCTGGCGATGACGATCGCATCGCAGTGAGAAAGAATGTCTGAAAGGTTTTCCGACCCCTGTCTGTTTTCTATCTTAGCGTATATTTTTATATTTTCCGCACCGTTTTCATCAAGTATTTCCCTTACTTTTTTAAGGTCATTACCGCTTCTTACAAATGGCTGCATGATCGCCGTAACGCCGTATTCCCTTGCCGCCTTGATGTTGGCTATATCGTGGTCTGTAAGCACGGGCATATCGACGTTTTTGCCCTTTATCTTAACGCTTTTGCGGCTTGCGAGAAAGCCTCCGCGGATAACATCGGCGTGACGCGGGTCAGTCATACGGCATAAGAGCTTTCCGTCGTCAAGAAGCAGCTCGTCCCCTGCTTCAAGTTCGTTGAGAACAACCGTCGGAAGCTCGATATCATTAAGGTCAAGCCTTCCCTTGATCTCAATATCGGCTTTCCCGACCCTCAACTCGGGACCCTGCATATCTATAAGTATCCTGGGTGTATCGGTAACGCTTTGGTATGCGCTTATATAGTCAGCTGCATCCCATAAGGTCATATGAGAAAGGTTGAGTCTCATTCCCGTTAAGCCCTCTGCAACCATTTTCCCTAAAGTTTCCTCATCCCTGCAGGAGGGACCGAAGGTGGCAAATATCTCTGTACTCATAAAAACATCCTTAATAGTGATAAAAGAATTATACCACAATACCAAAAGAAAAACAAGGCTCATACGAGCCTTGTTTTATGCTTTATTTGTAGTAGTTGAAGCCGAACTCGGCAATGTTTACGTCACCGAGACTGCTGAGGAGGTAGTTTACGTCGCTGAGTGCCAGGTGCATCTCAAAGCCTACGTTTTCGCGGGCGGTCTGGAGGTCACTCGCGTTACCGTCGTACTTGGTGTAAGTGGGGATAACGTCCTCGTTGTAGGTCTTAGCCTCGATGTAGCCGTAACCGTCGAAGAGACAGGAGCCGCCGGAGAGATAGTACTGATACTCAAATCTGCAGGTGGTACCGCTCTTGGGGAGGAATATAGTAGTAGCATCATATGCGCCGCTGGTATACTGTCCGCCGAAGAATACGCCGAGGTCACCTGTAGTTGCATCGTATACAACACCTACAACACCGTAGTCAACGTTGGTATGGTAGGTATAGCAGTTGGTAGACTTGTCGTAAGTACCCTTCTGCTTGATATTGTAAGCTACCTTGGAATAGGGGGATGCTGTGCCGCAGCGTGTGCAGGAGTTACCGGAATAGTTGTGACCGAGCGCTGCGCCTTCCATATAGTTACATACAACGCAGGCCTTGGGAGCAGTACAGGTTGCAGCCTTGAGGTTATGACCCTTGGCAGAGCCTTCCTTTGTACCGCATACGCTACAGGTCTTGGGGGTAACACAGGTTGCAGCCTTCCAGCTATGACCCTTTGCTTCACCTCTTGTTTCACCGCAACGTGTGCAGGTGCTAGCCTTAGTGCAGGTTGCAGCCGCGAAGTTATGAAGAATATTACTGGGGGCAACGTTTTCGTTACATGACATACACTGACCGCCGGTTACACAGTCGTAAGCGGAGAGGATATGACCTACGGGAAGTCCGTTTACAAGGCCGCACTGAGAGCAAGTAGCTGCAGTAGTGCAGGTAGCCTGAGTGAAGCTATGAACACAAGCACCGTAGAAGTACTTTTCCATAAAGCTCTTAAAGATAACCGCCGCCTGTGCACGGGTAACGTTGCCTGTAGCAGCAAGAGTGCCGTCGCTGTTACCGGAAAGAAGCTCTGCGGATACGGCAAACTTCATTGCATCATAGTACCAATATTCAGCCTTGGGCTTATCGGTAAAGTTGTCGAGCACACTGTCGTTTACGGTAACCTCATACTTGCCCTGCATATAGTTACGCATAACTACCGCAAGCTGAGCACGGGTAAGAACGCCGTTAGGCTGGAAGGTAGTATCTGTCATACCGCTTACGATTCCCTTGCTGTACGCCCATGCAACAGCACCGTAGTACCAGTGATTTGACTTAACGTCACTGAACTTAGTTACGCTGTAAGCACTTGTGTCAGCACCCTCAAGGTTAGCAAGCATGGTTACGAACTGCGCTCTGGTAAGCTGACCGGAAAAGCCGAAGGTATAGGCGTTCATACCGCTGACTATTTCGTTAGCATAGCAGAACTTGACAGCATCAAAGAACCAATGGTTACTCTTTACGTCCTCGAAGGGGAGTCTGCCCTCGTCAGACACTATCTGCTCGTCTGCGGATACTGTCAGCATTAAGCAGGACAGCAGAGTTGCAAGTACCAGTAAAAAGCTGATTAATCTTTTCATTTGTTTGTCTCCTTTGTAATTTATGTTGTTTTTATTTTATCACAGGAAATATCAAAAATCAAGTCTTTAAAACACCTTGAATCCGAAATCTTTGAGGGAGACGTTACAATACTGTGTAAGCAGACTGCTTGCATCCCCAAGCATCTCCTGCAGTGCTTCGTTAAGATTGTCGGTGAAATAACTCTGATAGTTACCCTCGTAGCTGCTGAAGCTTTCCTTGGTGGTTTTGCTGAAGGTGGTTGCATCAAGCATACCGAAGCCTGCAAAGATATAATCGGTATCGTCACCCTGCATATAATAATAGTCGTATACGGTATAGCCTCTCTTCAGCTGGATCTGAGTGACGTCTATATAACCTTCATCATATAAATATATGTTGTTGATAGCGAACATTTTTTCCTCTTCATAGTAAGAAAGTATCGTTCCGCCGTAGTCGTTTAGCGTTCTCACCGTGTACGCCTTGGTAGCAGCGTCGTAGGTGCCGTTGCGCTTGATATAATAGATCGCCTTGTCGTATGCCGAAGGGAAAAACTCCTTCTTGCAACGCTCGCAGACACCGTTAGAGGTGGTATGTCCGAGAGCAAAGCCCTCCTTTACATTACATACCGCGCATACCTTGGGTTCGGTACAGGTAGCGGCCTTGAAATTGTGGCCCTTGGCTGTGCCCTCTGTAGCCTTACATACGGTACAGGTCTTGGGCGCCGTACAGGTTGCAGCCGCAAAGCTATGACCCTTAGCCTCGCCTCTCGTTACATGACAGCGTGTACAGGTAATAGGCTTGGTACAGGTAGCGGAAGCAAAATCGTGAAGGAGCTTACTGGGCTCTACGTCAGCTTCACAAACAGTACACTTACCGCCTGTTGCACAGTCGTATGCGGTAAGGGTATGGCCGTTAGGGAGTCCGTTTATCATTCCGCACTTTGCACAGGTTGCAGGAGTGGCACAGTCTGTCTCGGAAAACTCGTGCTCGCAGGCTCCGTGGAAATAATCCTTGACGAAGCAATCAAAGATGACCGCAGCCTGTGCACGGGTAACCGTACCTGTAGCGGAAAGAGTACCGTTTGCCATACCTGAGATAAGTCCCGCAGATACAACGTATTTGATAGGCTCGTAGTACCAGTATTTCGGTATCGGCTTGTCACTGAATTTATCAAGAACGTCATCCTTTACCTCCACCTCGTATCTGCTCTTCATATAGCTGTACATTACAGAGGAAAGCTGTGCTCTTGTGAGTGTCGCATTAGGAGCAAAGGTGTATTCGTTCATGCCGTTGACGATACCCTCGTTATACGCCCACGCAATAGCACCGTAGTACCAATGATTTGACTTAACGTCGTTAAACACGGTTACAGAATATGCGCTTGTATCCGCACCCTCAAGATTTGCAAGCATAGTCACGAACTGTGCTCTGGTCAGGGTGCCGCTTGGGGCAACGGTATACTCGTTCATACCGTTGATGATGCCGTTGGCATAGCAAAATTCGATATAGGGTGCAAACCAATGAGAATCCTTTACATCCTCAAAGGGAAGACGTCCCTCGTCGGAAACAACCGTTTCTTCTGCGGATACCGTCAGTATAAAGCAGGAAAGAACCGTTGCCAAAACAAGTAAAAGGCTGATATGCTTTTTCATTTTTGTCTCCTCATTTATTTTTATATGTTTTTATTGATAAGTAAAGGAAGTAAAACCGAAATCCCTGATGCTGCCACCGTACAGATCCTTAATCCACCAGTCGGTCTGAACAAGCATTTGGTGTAAAGCATAATCTGCATAATAATGATCATATTCGTAATCGTACCGTCCTTCGTACCCGTCGAATTCCCATTTAGTCGTATCGGTATACTCAGACACGTCAAGTAGGTAATGGCCTACAAAAACAAGCTGTGTGCCGACATAATCATAATAATAGAGCATGGGGTCCTCTCTGTCACGGGTGTATACCAGAGCTATGGACTCAATATCCCGTTGTGTGTGATACCACAAGTTATACTGAAGCACCAGCATATCGGATGCAGGATCGTAGACGAGAAATAACTCACTTTTTGTGATGTTATAATACAGCACGTACAGTCCGCTTTCGGCATCGTATGTACCTTTTGTTTTAATAAAATATACCGTCTTGTTGAAATCGGAGGTAAAGGTATGCTTTTTGCATTTGGTACAGTAGCCGTTGTCTGTACTGTGTCCCAACGCCTTACCCTCGGTCTTGTAGCAGATCTTACACATCTTTGGGTTGGTACAGGTCGCCGCCCACCAATCGTGGTTGCCTGTGGGCTCACCGCGGGTAACACCGCATCTCTTACAGGTTCTGGGCTTACCGCAGTTGGCAGGAGCAAAATCGTGAAGATACTTAGATGGGGATATCTGTTCCTTACAGATGTGGCATTTACCGCCTGTAACACAGTCATAAGTATCAATAATATGGCCTGCCGGCATAGTCTTTACCATGCCGCACTTCAAACACCACGCCGAAGTAGTACAGGTGGGCTCATACAGACGGTGCTTACATTCACCGTAAAGGTATTCCTGCATAAACACCGACAGTATACGAACTGCCTGTGCTCGGGTAAGATTTGTTTTAGGAGAAAGCGTGGTGTCGGTCATACCCGTGATCAATCCGCTTTCCACCGCGTACATCATGCCCTCGCGGGCCCAAGAGGATATAGTGGCGCTGTCGTCGTACCGTTCAAGCACGTCCTCGACTATATCAAAAGTATATTTGTCCTTCATATACAGCCACATTATTCTCGCAGCTGTTTCTCTTGTCACTACGGCATTGGGCGAAAAGCTCTGTGCTGAGGTTCCCGCCACGACTCCTGTCTCGTACGCCCAGGATACCGCACCGTAATACCAGTGCCCCGGCTTGACGTCTGTAAAACGGGAAGTCTCATAAAGCTCAGTATCTATCTTTTCTATCTTTGCAAGCATTGTAACAAACTGTGCTCTGGTAAGCGAAGCGTTAGGAGCAAAGGTATATTCGTTCATACCGTTTACAACGTCGTTTACGTAGCAGAACACCAGATCCTGTACATACCACCCTTTGTCGGATATATCCTCAAATGGGAATCGTGCTTCGTCCGAAACTACAGGATCACCTGCAGATGTGCTGAACAAAGTACAGGATAAAAGGCTTGCCGCGATAAGTAAAACACTTATAATCTTTTTCATTTCTGCATCCCTACTCTATATAAGGCTTATAATTTGTAAATCCTATGTCCTTCAGACCGCCGCCGTATAACTCCTGCAGCTCCAGATGAAGACCTTGCAACGCCAGATCAAGATTCTGACCGCAAGAATATCTTACGGTATACATATCCTCGCCGCCCAGATCATAGCTGGAAAATGAAGGTAAGGATCCTTCGGTATAATTAGTCTTGTCTATAAATCCGGTAGCATATCTTTCAAGCTTGCCCTTGGAATTATACTGACTGTAGACGAGCTGACACTTGGTATCGTATCTGTTTACCAATATAGCGGATATCTCAATATCATCATGCCAGGAGTTGGATCTTATATTTGATATCTCGATAGAATCTGTAGCTATGTGATATATGGCGTAGCTGTAATAATCAAAGGAAACGGAATAATAACCGTGATTGATAACAAGTGTTCCCCTTGTAACAAGATAGGAATATGTGTTGGTCTCCGGATCGTATTCTCCCACCGATTTGATATGATGCACAGTCCTATCATACATATTGGTGAAGTTAGCCATACGGCACCTGCCGCACACACCGTTTGTAGTGGTATGACCCAAGGGCTGACCTACCGTATGGTAGCAGGTCTTGCACATAGCTCCCTTGGTACAGGTAGCCGCCCACAGATCCTTGTGATCTCCCGTAGCCTCTCCTCGGGTCAGTCCGCAGACCTTACAGGTTCTGGGGTTCCCGCAGTTAGCGGGGGCAAAATCATGAATATTGCTTGGCTTGACCGTAACGCTGCACACAAAGCAAACCTGACTGGTTTTGCAGTTATATGCTATAGGCATACTGTGCCCCTTGGGAAGTCCGTTTACCATTCCGCACTTTGCGCAGGTCGCGGAATTGGTACAGTCTGCCTCTGAAAACTCGTGCTCGCAGGAGGCAAAGAAATAATTCTCCATAAAGTTGTTGAATATTACTGCAGCCTGTGCACGGGTGGTGAAGCCGTTTGCCTTCAGGTAAAGAGCGTCATCTGCCTTGATACCCGAAATAAGTCCGGCGGATACCGTATAAGCAACGCTTTCATAAAACCAATGCCCTGTTCTGGGCTTATCGGTAAAGGCATCAAGCAGATCGTAGTTCACCTCTACATCATACTTGTCCTTCATATAATTATTCATTATCTGAGCAAGCTCAGAGCGTAGAATAGGCTTGTTAGGGGCAAAGTCCTCTGCGCTCAACCCACTGACTATTCCCTCCGTGTATGCCCAGCCAACAGCTCCGTAATACCAATTGCTCGGCTTGACGTCAACAAATATGTCTACCTTGTATTCGCTTGTGTCAATATTCTCAAGTCCTGCAAGCATAGTAACAAATTGGGCACGGGTCAGCATTCCGTTCCAATCGAAGGTATATGAGTTCATACCCTTAATAACGTTGTTGGCATAGCAAAACTTGATCGCCTCGTAAAACCAATGACTGTCACGCACATCCTCAAATGGTAGTTGACCTTCGTCGGATATAACGCTGTATGAAGCTGATATGCTCACAGCAAGGGCTGTCAGCATAAGTATAAAAACAAGAAGTGCAGAAATGTATTTTTTCATACTGTTCACCTTAATTTATATCGGTAAAAATTCGTTTTGGTAATCTGCCCGATCAAGGAAAGAGAATGATCACTTCGTCGTTGATATTCGACGTTTCCCTGATAAAATCGTCAATAAGATCGTGACCTTCTTCATTGGGCAGAGGTATAGGATAATCATACTTCGGAGGCTCTATTACAATCTCCGTATCTTCGTCGTAATAAGCTTCGGTCACGGGAGGTTGAGCTCTGCCTGTGGTAGTCTCGGGAGTATGGGTAGTTACGGGAGTCTGAGTTGTTACAGGCGCCTTAGTAGTTACAGGCTTTGTGTCCGCTGTTGTTTGCACCTCCGTAGTATCGGCCGTTGTTGTATCTACCGTTGTTGTGTTCACCGTCGTCGTATCTGTCGTTGTTGTATCAGTAGTGATATCCGATGAACTGTCGGGAGTACCGATCTCAACCGTTTCGGACTTACTCTCGGTAAGCGCGGGAGTCTTTTTCTCCACGGGATCGCAGGCACAGACAACAAACACCGCAATACACAAAATCATTGATACTACGGTTACAGCCATCGCCGGCTTTTTCCACTTTAAAATATTCTTTATCCTTCTCTTGACGCTGACCTCACCAAAGCAAAGCGGTCCGGGTGCAGGAAAACGCTTATTTTGTGCAAAACTGAGAAGTGCGGTGCTGTAATCCTTTGAAATATCGCCCATACCCAGCACTCTTTCGTCACAGCTCATCTCCATATCGCGGCTCATAAATATAAAGGCAAGCCAGCAGAAGGGATTGAACCAATGTATGCAAAGAATCGCAAAGGCAAAAAGCTTTATAAGATGGTCTCCGCGCTTAAGATGTGTACGCTCGTGCATAAGCACGTAGCTCTCGGTATCAGAATCAAGTCCCATGGGAATATATATTTTAGGATTTAAAAATCCCATAACGAAGGGGGAGGAAAGCTCCTCAACTCCGTAAACTCCGTCTCCCATAGGGAAGCTTACTCTCAACTTGTGCTGTAATCTGTAGTATGTAAAGATACCGTATACCGTGAGTACAAGTATACCCGAAAGCCAGATAACGCCTATAAGCTTATAGGGGTCGGCACTTGTCTGTACTGCGGTATCTGTCATAGGTGCCGTTACTGCGGTCTGCATCTCTGCTTCTGCCTTGGCAAATAGATTGAAGATACTGAATCTGCTCTCAAAGGTCGTAGGTATACAAAGTCTTATGCCCACTATCGCCCAAAGAAAATAAGAATATATCTTGGGCAAGCGACGCATAAAGATCCTTGCCGCAAGTACTGCCAGTATGACCACCGAGGCAGTCAGTGACATTTCAAATAAAGAGTTGATTATAATTTTCATTTTTTCTTATATCCGTCTATGAGGCTTTTCAATTCCTCTGCTTCCTTTTCCGAGATATGCTTGCCGTCAAAGAATGCGGCAAGAAATCCGGGTAATGATCCCTTGAAGGTGTGCTCCACAAAATGCTTGCTTGCAAACTTCTCTACCCTGTCGCGGGAGATAAGAGAGGTAACGGTGGAGTCGATGTTCTGAGCAAAGCCCTTATCGGTCAGCTTCTTGAGCATAGTATAGGTAGTGGACTTTTTCCAGTCGAATTTTTCGGCACAGAGCTTTACCAGCTCTCCCGAGCTAAGAGGCTCGTTGTCCCATATAACAGTCATAAAGCGGTAATCGCTTTCACATAATTTAAGTTCCATATTTCCTCCTTGGTCTATTTTTGTAGACTCTATATTGAGTTTACACTATATTCATCATTTTGTCAATACTTTTCGGCACCGAAAACACACAAAAATGCACCAAGCCTTTGCTTGGTGCATTCATTAAATTTCGTAAAAATGCGCTTCGACCTTAGCACAGAGGTAGTGATAGGTGGGGAGATGAAGCTCCTGTACCTTAAAGGTCTCAGTCTCGGGTACGGCTATGGTGATATCGGCGATATCCTTTAACTTACCGCCGCTCTTGCCTGTAAGAGCAAGCACTGTCATTCCCTTTGCCTTTGCCACCTTTGCGGCTGCGACCACGTTCTTTGAGTTGCCCGAGGTGCTGATGGCTATAAGCATGTCACCCTCGTTACCCAGCACCCACAGAGGCTGAGCAAACACAAGCTCGGGCTCAACGTCGTTACAGAATGCAGTGTTAAGTGCAGAAAAAGAGGTAAGAGGAATACAGGGTAAACCCTCCTGGAGCTTGTCTGCTATCTCATCCTCAAGGCCCTGTCTATGTTCGTTTGACAAAGGTCTTTTCTTCATAAAGCCTTTCATAAGCTCGCCTGCAATATGCTCGGAGTCGGCACAGCTTCCGCCGTTGCCGCAGAGAAGGAGCTTGCCTTTATTCTCATACAGATCAATAAGCGCCTTTTCGGCCTTAAGTATATCACTCTTACATTCCCACAGAGCAGGATATCTCTTTAAAAGCTCGTTTAACATAATATTTCACACAGATCCTTTCCGGTGTAGTCGGAGATTATCATATTTGTTCCAAGCTCACGGTGAAGCTCGCGCAGACGCTTTGCGTTTTCGGGAAGAACGCTTACGGTAACGGCGCCAAGACCCACACCTGCAAAGATCTCGCTTCTACCGTCGCCTACAACAAGGATGTTCTCACCCTTGATGCCTAATTCCTTTGCAAGACGGCGCATCACCTCGTCCTTGGGTATCTTCTCTTCCCAGGTGGAGCCGAGGATGTCCTCTATCTGACAGCCCTTACCTATCTCAAAGCCAAGGCCAAGTACCTCCTCGTACATTCCCATAGGAGGAACTATACTCTTGTCTACTACGGCACCTGTAACGAAATAATTTTTGACACCTTTTTTATAAAGATAATTGATAAACTCCATAGAGCCCTTGATAAGAAAGCTCTCGGGAGCTTCTTTTGCTGCCGCCAGATTCTTGTCACGGCAGAAACGGTTTAATACCTGTTCGTACACCCAGAAGAGCTTGGGGGTCTTTTCCTTAAGGTAGGTAAGATATTCTGCGGGCTCATTATAGCTCTCAAAGCGCTCCTCGCCCTTCCATATCTTCTGTATGATCTCGGAGTTTACGGCAGAGTCGAACTCGCCGTGGGTCATCTCCTGATTACGGCGGATAGCCCACTCCATCTGAGTAAGGGCGGAAAGTCCCGCACTCTCTATGCAAAAATCGTCTGTCTCAGTCAGCACCTCTACTCCGCAGAGAGAGACCAGTCTGTCTATATTTTCGTCACTTGTAAGGTTTTCGGGAATACCGTTTACTGCGGTATCGTAGAGCACACGGCTCATAACCGGCTGCCAGTTACGGATAAGAGAATGGGTTCCGTCGATATCGTGGAACGCGCATACTATCTCTCTGTCCTCTACTGCGTTTATGATAAGGGTATCCGCTGCCTTTGCTGTATTTATCTTCATTTCGTCACCTCTGGATGATATTGAGAACATTATAGCATACAAAAATGAAAAAATATAGTATTTTGGGAATATATATTTTATTGTGTGAATATATTGCATTTAGGGACAAGTTGTGATATCCTTATTATATTATATATTCAAAGGCAAACAAATGAAACGGTTTATTTCTCTATTACTTATTATCGTTACAATTATATACGTCTTCCCTGTGCTTACCTCGGCGGCTCTTCCCTTTTCGGATACAGTCAAGGGAAGCTGGTACGAGGAGAGCCTTCGGTACTGCTATGAGCACGGGTATATGAAGGGGACTGCCAAAAACAAGTTCTCCCCCGCAGGCAAGCTTACCCGAGCTATGGCGGTGCAGATATTCTACTCTATAAACGAGGTGGATATCCCCGAGACTACCGACAGCTTCAATGACGTGAAGCAAAGCTACTGGTTTTACAACGCGGTGGAGTGGGCTTATTCGGCGGGAATAGTGTCTGGTACGGGAGAGGGACGATTCTCCCCCAACCTGGACGTTACAAGACAGGATTTCTACGTAATACTCTATAACTACTCTTCCCTTTACTCCCACTACGATAACGTCATAATAGACGATAATTATCTCTACTTTGACGATAACGCTTCTATAGCCGACTATGCGCTGAGCGCTATGAACTGGGCGGCTCGCCACGGATTCCTCAGCGGTTATCCCGACAACACCGTCCGCCCCTACAGCACTATGACCCGTGCCGAGATAACCTCGGTCATAAAACGCTTTGACGACACGCTGGGTCACAGATGGACGGCAAGGGAGCAAAAGCCCGCCACCTGTATCGAGGGAGGATATATAAAGTATATCTGCGAGGGCTGTCCTGCCTCAAAGCAGGTAAGCTTTGATATGCTGGATCACAGTTGGGAGGTACTTGAGGGCAAGAATGCCACCTGCCTTGAGGACGGATATTACAAATATATCTGCCGCGGCTGCAACGCCCAAAAGGAAGAGACGCTTCCCGCCAAGGGGCATAGCTGGTATATCTATACAGCCGGTGAAGGTACCTGCATTTCAAAGGGCAGTTATGAATACCGATGCACGGGCTGTGCTACTATCCGCTCCGAGGAGGGCGGATACGGTGCACACAGCTTTATACTTACCTCAACAGTAAAGCCTACACGCACAAAGCAGGGCTACAGTATCTACACCTGCGAGTACTGCGGCGGCACCAACCATAACAATTATACTCCCGCCTTAGGCAGAACTGAGGGTTGGGACTCCAACTACGACGGCAAGCTCACCATAGACGAATATTTCGGCGCTTACGGAATAGTTGATTTCTTAGCGTCACACCAAAGCGACTACGTAGGAACACCCTACAAGCATCTGGCTGACTATCTGAGCCGTCCCTGGATGCTTACCCATGACCGAGGACAGTATCCCTACAGCCCGGGCATGAACTGCACAGGCTTTATCGCCTCGGTCATCAACCGTAGCGGCGGAAATCTGGGCAGAGTATCCAACGTAAGCGGCGGCAGCTATGCCAACGCCTACAACTGGTATCTGACCCTTAACAGAAACGGAGTTCAGCACTACACGTTCTATTCGGCCAAGGCAGCGCTCAACAGCGGCAAGCTGAAGAAGGGCGATATATTCCTCTTCCTTCCCGAATATAAGGACTCTGATCCCAACGACGGACTTGATCCCGATTTCCACTTCGGCATCTTCTGGGGTGACTATCCCACCCACGACCGCTTCTGGCATTCCACAGGTGCTACAAAGTACAACTGGAACGCAGGAGTAAGAGGAATGAAGAATCAGATCACCCGTATCGGTTCGGGAACGCCCTATTCCTGTATATACGTTTATCCTCTGTCCGAGGAAAATTAAATATCTTCAAATTTAAAGTGGCGTAAGCTTGTGCTTACGCCACCTTTTATTTTTAGTTTATCCTGTCAAACAGCATGAATATTCTTGCCGCCTGAGCTCTTGTTGCAGTACCTCTGGGAGAGAGACTCGTCTCGGACATACCGCTGATAAGTCCAACCGCAACCGCCCATTTGATCTGGTCGGATGCCCAGGAGCTTATATTGGAGCTGTCTGCAAACTTGGAAAGATCGGCACGGGAGGTAACGTCCATGCCCACGCTCTCGGCATAGAGGTAGAAGAGTCGTGCAAGCTGCTCACGGGTAATATTCTGTCCCAGACCGAAGCGGTCGGGCGCAACACCGCTGACGTAGCCCTCGCTGACCGCCCAGTATACGGCACCGCTGTACCACATACCGCTCTTGGTGTCCGCAAAGCCGTCATCAAGATTCTTATACTGCTCCGTATCCACTCCTGCCACCTGTGACAGTATCATAACGAACTGCTCACGTGTAAGATTGTTGTTGGGGGCAAAACTGTTATCCGACATTCCACTGATATAGCCGCGCTCGGTACAGTAAGTAACCGCATCTGCATACCAGGCGTTCTCCTTAACGTCGGAGAACACCTTGCTTTCATAATACTTATAGGGTATACCGAATGTCTGCGCAAACTCTGCGGCGTAGCTGCCTTCCTTGCACTTGATAACCGTAGTATATGGCTTATCAAAGGCAGTGATATCAATGCTGGTTACGCTCTCGGGTATCATGACCTCTTTGAGCTTTGTGCAATTATTAAAAGCCGCCCAGCTTATCTCGGTAACGGTGTTGGGAACTATGATCAGTGTTATGTTCTCACATTTTGCAAAGCACTCCATACCTATTATTTTGGTACCGTAATCAACGCTGTAGATACCCTTGACCGAAGGATCAACGTGGATCAGCACGTCGCCGACGTATACCTCCTTCTGTTCTATGAAGGGGGTGCCTCCGAAAGCGGACATTCCCACGTGGACAACACCCTTTCCACCTGTTACTTCTTTCAGGTTATAGCAATCGTAAAAGGCAAAATGAGTTATTTCGGTAACAGAATCGGGTATATGGATCTCGGTAAGACCTTCCATATTTGAGAAAGCCATATTACCTATGGATATAAGTGTGGAAGGAAGGGTAAGCGAATTAAATTCAGCATCGTAGAACTGGTTGTCACCTATATGTTCCACACCTTCGGGGATGACAAGGTCGGTAATCACCTCACCGTTTACGATCAAAGCTGCTCCTCGACTGAGAGGGCTTGAAAGCACGTGCACAAAGTTTATATTGCAGTATGAGGTAAGATCGGGTACATACATCTTGTCTATATCCGGAACGCCCTCAAAAACCGAATAATGCACGGTCTCCATGCTTTCGGGGAAATGAATAACGGAAATATTCCTACAGTTTTTAAACGCTTCCTCGCATATAGAGGTAACGCCCTCCTCGATAACTACCGTCTTTACGGTATCTGCGTAGGTAAGCCAAGGAGACTCTTCCATCATTCCCTCGCCGTGGATATTAAGATATCCGTTTTCGTAGAGTATCCAGTTTACATCTACACCGCAGTAACCCTGTGCAAGGACATCACCCATAACCACGTTAACGGTAAGGATAACGGCTTTGTCCTTATAATATAAGGTTATCTCGTTCTCACCCACACGGTCAAGGACATATTCCTCTACCCTATAGTTATGGTCGGTGGTAACGATAACACCGTTTTCAAATATCACCTCTAAGGTAAGACCCGAAAAATCCACAACATCGTATACAGAGTAATCTGTCTTATAGGGCGCTGTAGTGATATTCACTTCTCTTACCTTATCGGTATATTCGTACTCTATTTCATTTTCGTAGGCATATTCGGCTGCATACGCTCCTGCGAGACAGTATATTTTGACGTCCTCTGAGCAGTATTCAAAGGCATCTCTGTGAATCGATGTAACGCTTAAGGGCATATGAACGGTGGTAAGCTCTTCACAACCTCTGAAGGCATATACACCGATCTCAGTCACGCCCTCGGGGATGGTTACCTTCTTCAAAAAATCAAAATCAAAGGCACAGGGGTAGATGGTCGTTACACCCTCGGGGACGGTAACGTTGCTGAGTCTATGTCCGTCAACGTAGAGATTTCCCGCATAGTACAGAGGATTAGAGGTAGCGTCACGAAAGCCTATGTTGAACCAGTCTTCAAGACTTTTAACGTGTACGTTTTTAGCCGCGACACATCCCTCAAAAGCCCATTCCTCAACTGTTTCAGGAGACCCCGCAAAGCTTACGTCTGTTAAAGAGCTACAGTCTGTAAAGGCAAAGCCTTCGATTTTTTCCACACTTGCGGGAATAACAACCTCGGTAACGTTGGTAAACCCATTGAAAAATCTATAACCTATGGTTGTTATACCTTCAGCGATATCTATTTTTGTAACTAAATCACGGTAGGGTTCCCAAGGAATGTTCCAGATGTCGACCTCCGAAACACCGCTTCCCGACAGGGTGAATACTCCGTCGGATATTGACCAGAATGCATTTTCGCCACACTGTCCTTTTAACAGAACCTCTACTGTGACGTCAACACTCTGACCCATTACATTAATTGTAATATTCTTCTTACCGGGGGTAGTAAAATCATATTCTCCTACCGTAAATCCCGTTTCTACCAGCTGCTTTGTACCGTCGTCAAGCTCTACCTCAAAAACAAGGCCTGTAAGATCCAGCTCCTCGTTGAGAGCATATACGGTTTTGTTGGGAGGAGTTTTTACCGATGCCGATTTGCTTTGTGTTATATATTTTACCGGTATGTTATTTTCTTTGGCGTAGTTATCGGCATATGAACCCAAATAGCAGAATATTACTATACCCTCGTTAGATTCAAAGGCATCGGGAGCAATATATACAACGCTGTTTGGTATAGTCACTTCTGTTATACGATTACCGCAAAAAGCGTAGTCGTATATATGTGTCAGGCCGTCAGGCAATATCAGTTGGCCGGTAATATCGCAAACGTAAAATGCGCCTTCGAATATGGTGGTGCAACCTTTGGGCAATGATACGTGGGTAAGCTCATCGCAATATGCAAAGGCCTCTTTGGATATGATAGACACGTTATCGGGAATATCAATATCCACAAGACCGGTAGAAGAAAAGGCTCTTTCGCCGATAGCGATAAGTGTTTGCGGTAAAGATACGCTTGTAAGATTATCACAGGAAGAAAATGCTCCTGTGCCTATCTCTGCAACACCCTCAGGCACACTAACACTCTCTAAACGGTTGTATCCGGTAAAAGCATTAGTGTTATATATATCTATACCAAGAGGAATATCCAGATGAGTGATCAGTTCCCCGTTGAGATATACACCGCAATCTTCATTGTTATACAGATTCTGATAATAGTGTTGATCGGTACAATACTCATAAAGATCAGTTATATGAATTTTTTCAACGCTGTCGTACCAACCAAAGGCATTGCTGTCCATTGAGGTAACGTTGTGGGACACGTATACTTCCTTAAGGCTTTCACATTGGTCAAAACATTCAAAGTCTAAACTCTCTACCTCTGACAGATCAACGACCTCCAGTCCCTTACATCCGTAAAAGGCATACTCACCCACCGAGGTAACATCGTTTAAGTCAAGATACGTAAGCTTATCATAGCCGTTAAAAGCACTCTTCTTTATCTCGGTGATACCGTCGGGAACGGTAAGAGACGTGAGAGGCTCACCGTCGATATAAAGAGTGGCATTGTCAAGAGGTCCGCTTGGAAAAAGTCTGAAATCTATTTCAAGCCACTCTTTCAGACTGGAAATATGAATCTCGGTATTCTTACTGTTTTTAAGAGAATACGCAGCCACCGTTTCGATGCTGTCGGGCAATGTCAGCTTCTTTAAAGTAGGAATACTGTATTGATAAGACCAGATGGTGGTAACGCCGTCAGGTACGGTTATCTCGGTTATCTCCTCGCCGTTAAGCAAAAGCGTAGCTCCTCCAAAGAGGGGCGATGCCTGTTCCTGATGCTGCACCAATCCAAAATTCATTCTGCACCAGGCATCAAGATCGGATATGTGTACCTTTTTCAGATTGTTACATCCGTAAAAAGTAACGTTACCGGTAATATCGGTAAGCGTACTCGGCAAGGTAAGCTCTGTCATACTGCTACATCCGGCAAAGGTGTTCTGATGAAGTGTGGTTATTCCCTCACCAACCGTAACTGTCTTAATATCAGCCGTGTAGTCTTTCCAGGGAACATTTTGATATGCAAAATTATAGGTTTCTCCATAGCCGTAGAGACTTAAATTACCGTCAGAATCAAGATGCCAGTTGATTCTCTCGCCTGCCTGACCCGATCCCACCGTTGCAGCAGACACCGAAAATGTGGCGTAAGGAACCGTAGCAAAAAGCAACGTCAAGGTGAGTATTATGGAAAAAATCCGTTTCATATCATTTACCATCCGTTCATATTTATATACCCATATTAACAAAAAAATCAAAAATTGTCAATATAAAGCCTCTCTTGTTTAGGTATAGAAAAAGCGAGCAAACTAAAGGTTTGCTCGCTTTTTTGTTATAAGCTTATATAATATGAATACCATAAGACAGCCTAAAGCTACACCTGCCGAATCAAGCAGTATATCGGACGGCTGACAGCTTCGCCCCGACACAAACAGCTGATGGATCTCGTCGCTTACGGCATAGAGTGTTCCTATGCCGTAGGAGATAAGTGAAAATCTTTGTATATGCTGCGCCATTGCAAGGCTGACAAGAATACCGAGCAATGTATACACCGAAAAGTGTGCGGTTTTTCTTATAAAATGCTGGTTTTGGTCAACAATATTCTGCTGCTCTGCCTCGTTCATATTGTTAAAGGCAGGGTATATGATCTTAAGTATTGCTCTGATGGTGTTGCCGCTGGTCTCAGAGGACTCAACCGCTGGCTGGGCCGACATAGAAAAAATAAATATCATCAGCGAAGCAACAAGGATCCATAATATAATACAGGTTAATATTTTTTTCATTTCTTCTTTAACTTTCCTGCCGCACCGAAAATAAGATAAACAAATATGCAACCAAGCACACCGCCTAAAATGTCAAGTCCTAAGTCCTTCCATTCAAAGGCTCTGCCCGGCACGCTTATCTGATAGAGCTCGTCAACTATGGGATACAGTACCGCAACTGCAAAAGGCATAACATACTTAAGCGACCAATATGTAAATGTGTATAATGCGGCACATGAGATCAATATGCCGAGAACGGTAAATATACCAAAATGCGCTGCACGGCGGATAATACTCTGATTATCCTCTACAAATTCTTCTTCTTTTTGCTCGCATGAGCTGTCGGTATCGTCGTGGGATACCTGATATATCTTTTCTAAAGTATTACCGCTAGTCTTTTTAGACACCTCGGCAGGTTGGGCCGACATTGAAAAAATAAAACACATCCAGCCTATAACCAGAGTCCATAATAAAATACAGATAATTACTCTCTTCATAATATAATCATATGCAAACAAGGAAAGTCCTAAGACTTTCCTTGAGTTGCAATTTAATTGAAATTAGTCGTTGATCTCGATAACAACGCCGGAACCAACTGTTCTACCACCCTCACGGATAGCGAAACGGAGACCCTTCTCAATAGCGATAGGAGTGATAAGCACAACGGACATATCTACGTTATCGCCAGGACGGCACATCTCGGTGCCTTCGGGAAGGTTGATGATACCGGTAACGTCGGTTGTTCTGAAGTAGAACTGAGGTCTGTAGCCGGAGAAGAAGGGCTTCTTACGGCCGCCTTCCTTTTCGGTAAGAACGTAAACCTGACCTACGAACTTGGTGTGGGGCTGAACGGAGTTGGGCTTACAAAGAACCTGACCACGCTCGATACCCTTCTTGTCGATACCACGGAGGAGAAGACCTACGTTGTCACCAGCCTCAGCCTGATCCATCATCTTGTGGAACATCTCAACACCGGTAACGGTTGTTGTCTGCTTCTCTTCGGTAAGACCAACGATTTCTACAACGTCGCCTACCTTGATAGTACCACGCTCTACTCTACCGGTAGCAACGGTACCACGACCGGAAATGGAGAATACGTCCTCTACAGGGAGAAGGAAGTCAAGGTCAGCCTTTCTCTCGGGAGTGGGGATGTACTCGTCAACTGCGTTCATAAGCTCAACGATAGGAGCGTACTCGGGAGCGTTGATATCCTTGTTCTCGGAGAGAAGTGCCTCACGAGCGGAACCACGAACGATAGGAAGATCATCGCCGGGGAAGTCGTACTGAGAAAGAAGATCTCTGATCTCCATCTCAACGAGCTCGAGGAGCTCTTCGTCATCAACAAGGTCAGTCTTGTTCATGAATACTACGAGTGCGGGAACGTCAACCTGACGAGCGAGGAGCACGTGCTCACGGGTCTGCTGAAGAGGACCGTCAGTACCTGCAACAACGAGGATAGCGCCGTCCATCTGAGCAGCACCGGTGATCATGTTCTTAACGTAGTCAGCGTGGCCGGGGCAGTCAACGTGAGCGTAGTGACGAGCTTCGGTCTCATACTCAACGTGTCTGGTGTTGATGGTAATACCTCTTTCTCTTTCTTCGGGAGCGTTATCGATCTGGTCGTATGCCTGGAACTCGATCTTCTCGTTAGTAAGAGAGAGGGTCTTGGTGATAGCTGCTGTAAGAGTGGTCTTACCGTGGTCAACGTGACCGATAGTACCAATGTTAACGTGGGGTTTCGTTCTGACGAATTTTTCCTTTGCCATTTTTCTATTCCTCCTAAGAATATATATTTTTTAATTAATTATTTTTGTTTTCACAAAAACCGCAGGTGCTTAACCCTGGGTTCTTGCCTTTACGATGCCCTCAAGGATAGACTTGGGAACTTCCTGGAAGTGGCTGGGCTCCATAGAGTACTGACCACGACCCTGAGTCTTGGAACGGAGCTCTGTTGCATAACCGAACATCTCGGACAGAGGAACCATTGCATTGATCTGGGAAGCACCGGGGATAGAATCCATAGACTGGATCTGTCCACGTCTGGAGTTGAGAGAACCGATAACGTCACCCATGTAATCTTCAGGGGTAACAACTACAACCTTCATGATAGGCTCTGTAAGAACGGGGTTAGCCTTCTTCATCGCATCCTTGAACGCCATAGAACCTGCGATCTTGAACGCCATTTCGGGAGAGTCAACTTCGTGGTAAGAACCATCGTAAAGTGAGATCTTAACGTCAACTACGTTGTAGCCTGCAAGTACACCGTTCTGCATAGCACCCTGGATACCTGCGTCAACAGCGGGAATGTATTCCTTGGGAATAGCACCGCCGACGATCTTGTTCTCGAAGGTGTAGCCT
>JAZRQH010000192.1:0-5608 GCA_045649645.1 Eubacteriales bacterium | reverse complement strand
TATATCACAATCTCAATAGAAAATCAATACCAAAATTCGATATGTTTAGATAAAAAACAAGACAGTCAAAAGACTGTCTTGTGGTTGGCGGAGAGTGAGGGATTCGAACCCTCGTGCGATTGCTCGCAAACTGATTTCGAGTCAGCCCCGTTATGACCACTTCGATAACTCTCCGTATATATTAAATTGTGTGTTTAGCAAATGCTCTTTGGTATATCGTCGGGGCGCCCCGGTATGTCCTGTTGTAACATCGGCTCTGACTTCGCAAATGAAATTTGCTCGTCAATCACCGTGTTACTGCCACTCCTCACACTCGCTGTATCTGCCACAGGCAGCGCTCGTGCTCGTCCCCACTTCGATAACTCTCCATATTAATTACCACAAGAGTATATCATGAACAAAAGCAAAAATCAAGTATTTTCAATAATTCTCTTGAAAATTTAATTTATTATGCTATAATTATATGAGTATGCTTTGGAGGTGATATCGTGCTTACCGTAGGTCTTACCGGTGGAAGCGGCAGCGGCAAGGGTTATCTGTGCTCTCTGTTATCCGATAATGATATCTGCATAATTGACACCGACAGGGTATATCATAAGATGATATCATCACCGTCTCCTTGTACGTATGCATTGGCTTCTGCCTTTGGCGATGAGGTGCTTGATGAAAACGGCGGCATAGACAGAGGCGTGCTCGGCAGTATTGTGTTTTCCTCAAAGGAAAAACTTGCCCGGCTCAACTCCATAGCGCACTCCTTTATCCGCGAGGAATGTCATAACATCATAGCCGACAGCAACGCAAAGATAGTGATACTTGACGCTCCGGTGCTTTTCGAGAGCGGCTTTGATTCAATGTGTGATCTGACCGTTGGGGTCGTTGCAAGCGAGGAAAAGCGCGTTGAGCGTATTATCAGGCGGGACTCCATAAGCCGCGAAAAGGTGCTTGTCCGTATCAGAAATCAGCATAGTGACGACTGGTTCAGAGAAAAATGTGATATTGTCATAGAGAACGACGGCGGCGAGCTTGACGTAGAAGTAAACAAGCTTAAAGCTCGTCTTATGAGGTTATATGGCGAAAAAGAAGAAAAGAAGAAACAGGGGCAGGGGTAAGGGCTGTTTTATAGCGCTTTTCGTTACCGTGCTTGTGATCTGTGTGCTTATAATAGCAGGTCTTAAGCTTACCGAAAAGATAGCGACAGAGATAGATCTCAAGACCTATCCCCTTGAATATACAGATATCATATATAAATATGCCGATGAGTATGACGTACCGAAAAGTGTCATACTTGCTATGATAAAGGTGGAAAGCAATTTCAGGGAGGATGCCGTGTCGGGAGCGGGAGCCTGCGGACTTATGCAGCTTATGCCTGACACCTTTATTTGGCTTGCCTCCACCCTTGGTGAAGAGGTAAGCGAGGATCAGATATTCGATCCCGAGCTCAATATAAAATACGGCACCTATTACGTATCCACTCTGTATGCCAAGTTAGGCAACTGGGATAACGTATACGCCGCGTACAATGCGGGTCTGGGCAACGTAAACAAGTGGCTCAGCGACCCTCAGTATTCCGAGAACGGTGAGCTTACCCATATTCCGTTCTGGGAAACCGCAAATCACGTACACAAGCTCAACAACGTTAGAGCTAAGTATATAGAATTATATTTTTTAGGAGAATAGATATGAGTGAATTAAAAGACAAGCTTTTCTATGACAACACAAACGTATATGACGTTGTAGACGAACAGGAAGTAGCAAAGATCAACGATTATTCGGTTGGTTATATGGAGTTCCTCGCTAAGGCTAAGACCGAGCGCGAGGCAGTAATCGAGGGCATTAAGATGGCGCAGGCACAGGGCTTTGTACCCTATACCATGGGTATGGATGTAGTTCCCGGCGGTAAGTACTACTACAACAACCGCGGCAAGGCTCTCTATCTCTTTATCATAGGCTCTGAGTCTATGGAGAATGGTATCCGCATTTCTGCGGCTCACGTTGACTCTCCCCGCCTTGACTTAAAGCAGGTTCCTCTTTACGAGTCCGAGGGTATGGGCTTCTTCAAGACCCACTACTACGGCGGTATCAAGAAGTATCAGTGGACTGCTATTCCTCTTGCTCTTCACGGCGTTATCTTCAAGAAGGACGGCAGTAAGGTAGAGCTTGCTATCGGTGAAAAGGACGAGGATCCCGTATTCTATATCAACGACCTTCTTCCTCATCTCGGCAAGGACCAGATGCAGAAGAAGCTTGGCGAGGCATTCACAGGTGAGGATATGAATATCCTTATCGGCTCTGAGCCTGTTCGCGGTGAGGGCTCCGATGCAGTTAAGCTCAAGGTTATGATGATCTTAAATGAGATGTATGGCATCACCGAGGCTGATTTCCTCTCTGCCGAGCTTACTCTCGTTCCTGCAGGTAACCCCAGATACGTCGGATTTGACCGCAGCCTTATCTGTGCATACGGTCACGACGACAGAGTTTGCGCATACCCCGCAATGACCGCACTCTTTGAAAATCCCAATCCTACACATACTCTTATGGCTATCCTTGCTGACAAGGAGGAGATCGGCTCTGAGGGTACTACGGGTATGAAGTGTGAGGTATTTACCGACATTATGGCTGAGCTTGCAAAGGCTACAGGTGCAAACTACCATATCGTAAAGGAAAATTCCAAGTGTCTTTCCGCTGACGTTAACGCAGCATATGATCCCAACTTCGGCGAGTGCTACGAGAAGAAGAACTCTAGCCACGTTAACCACGGTGTCGTGATGACAAAGTACACAGGCGCAAGAGGTAAGTCCGGCAGCTCTGATGCAAGTGCTGAGTACGTTTCCTTCGTACGCTCTATCTTTGACAAGTATGACGTAGTATGGCAGACCGGCGAGCTCGGTAAGGTTGACCAGGGCGGCGGCGGAACGGTTGCAGCTTATATTGCACAGAAGAACATTGACACCATAGACCTTGGCGTTGCTGTTATCTCTATGCACGCTCCCTACGAGGTTATTTCCAAGGCTGACGTTTATATGGCACACAAGGCGTTCAGCGCATTCAATAAGTAATATATGGCAAACGAGATCTTTGATCTGAGAGTTCGCGAGGTTATTGCCAACACCCTCAGGATCAATCTTGAGGAAGTCGTTGACACCGCAGATATAATGGATGATCTGGGTGCAGATTCTCTCGACGTGCTTGACCTTATCGTAGCTCTTGAAGAAGAGTTTGATATTACTATATCCGATGCAGACGTTATAAACAACCGTATCGTTGAGGATATCGTAGCTTATATAGTGAATCATAAATAACAAAAAATCACCTTCCTCGGAAGGTGATTTCTTTTATGGAAACACTCTGATTGCTTTTACTACGTAGGCCCCTCTGATATTGATGCTTCTGTATGTGGTGCCTATATTCGGCCAGGCGTCGTATATCATACCGTCGCCTGCGTATATACCCACGTGGATTACCTTTGAGGTACCGTTGTTTGCATAGAATACAAGGTCGCCTCGCTCTAACTGTGAAACGGGGACGCTTAGACCGAGCTTTGAGTCTGCGGCAAGCCAGCGGGAGGTATATTCGTATTCGGCAAGTCCGTGATCGATTATGTTTGTGTCAGGGTTTATGCCAACAGAGTAAAGACACTGATATATCAGTCCCGAGCAATCTGCGTAGGTGCCGGGCTCGCCCGATGCCCCTATACGGTATTCTGTGCCCAGGCGGGCATACTCGTATGCGGTGGAGAGCATTGCTTCTATATGAGCCTGCTTTGAATCCTTGGGTGTGACCTTACGGGGAGTTATATATGCCGCAAGGTTGTACCAGTCGTACTCGCTGTAGCCCATTGTAAGCCAGGTATTTATATCGACTACACCTGTCTGAGGCAGACCGTAGTCTCTTTGGAAGGCTCTTACTGCACTTCTCGTTTCGGCAGTAAAGGACGCGCTTGTCGTACCCAGCAGAGCATAGTTGGTATAGATGACCTTCATACCGATATTCTTTGTGGATACGTTATAACCGCCGGAAGGGATATCGATGCTGTCGGAAAACTGATAGTAGGAGCTGTGTCTGTACAGCTCTGTCTGCTTGTAATTGCAGTATACACACTTGTTAGCATTAACGCCGGTTACCGATCTCGTTGCCTCTGTTTCGGTATACCAGCCGGTATACACGTGATGACCGATCTTGGGCAGAAGCTCGGCGTACGAGGTGCCGCAGCTTGTACAAGTGTGCTTTTTATATCCGTCTGTAAAGCAAGCGGGGGCAAGGGTGATCTGTGAAGTCCAGTTATGGTAACCGGGAGCGGGAATAGGTTCGTTTCTGTTAAGTGAACAGCTCATACACACGTATAGTCTGTTTCCGTTTTCAAGACATGTAGGTTCTTTTGTTACGACACCCTTATTCCACGTATGATAAGGAGCGTATTCAATTCTCTTACCTCTGCCGCAGTGGTCGCAGGTATATTCGGCATAGCCACCAAGGTTGCAGGTACGCTCTTTGTTTGCGCCAAGCATCCAGTTGTGTCCTACGACTCCGTCAAATATCTTAAGCATAACAGCCGTCTCTGCTCTGGTAACGTATCCGCGGGGCTTGAGAGTGCCGTCGGGGTAGCCTGAGACGATACCCTTACCGCAAGCCCATGCAAGAGCATCCTTTGCGTATGCGGCAATGCTTGAGGAGTCTGTATATCTGTCAAATGAGAACTCAACCTTTTCGTTATTTGCGGCGTACCTGTAGAGTATGCAGACAAGATCCTGTCTCGTGATATTGTCTCCCGGAGCAAAGGTGGTGGCGGTCACGCCCGATACGATACCGTCGTGATACGCAGTGCTTACGGCTTTTGAGAACCAGTGACTGTCCTTGACGTCTGTAAAGGGTGTATAATAACTTGCCGCAGGCAGGGGAGAGTGATTGACAACAAGCTGACACGCCATGGCTCTCGTAAGATTACCTGAGGGTGAGAACACTCCGTTAGCTGTACCCTGCATATAAGCAAGATCGTAGCAATACTGTGCCGCACCGTTATACCAGGCTCCATCCGAAACGTCTGAAAACGTAACCGTTTTGGCGCTTGCCGACAGGGGGACACAGGCAAGTATTGCAGTTATTGTAAGTATCGTACTGATTAATTTCTTCATTTTCGTCACCTTAGTGTTTTGATGTTAAAATTATATCAAAATAAGAGGATTTTGTCAATGAAGAGCCCTTTACAAATAAAAATAAATATGATAAAATATAATGATTAATATTATAAAGAGGAATGACTATGAAAGCTGTAATGTACGGTGCCGGTAATATCGGCAGGGGCTTTATTGCCCAGTTATTTAATTTATCAGGATACGAGACCTGCTTTGTTGACGTAAATATGGAGGTTGTCAACAGACTGAACAAGGACGGAAAGTATCCGCTTTTCATCACCGATAAGGGTGAATATATCAAGACCGAGGTTGACAGAGTGAGATGTGCCAACGGTGCTGATCTTGAAGCTGTTGCCCGCGAGATAGCAGAGGCTGATATTATGGCAACTGCAGTAGGTGTAAATATACTCAAGTTCATTGCCAAGCCTATTTCCGAGGGTGTCAAGGCAAGAATGAAGTCGGGCAAGGGTCCTCTTGAT
>JAZRQH010000191.1:0-16677 GCA_045649645.1 Eubacteriales bacterium | reverse complement strand
TAGTTACTTTATATATTAATTTTCAATGAACTCTATTGCATTTTAAAAACAAGTGTGATATAATGCATTACAGTAAATAAAGTTATTCATGGAGAGTGGTTGACAGCCACTCTCCAAGTTTTATGTAGAAAGGATTTTCATAATGGCAAACGGCAAGAAGATTGCAGATGTAGTCACCGAGCTCCTTACTCCCGTCATTAACGATTTAGGCTATGACGTATGGGATATAGAGTACGTCCGTGAAGCGGCAGAGTGGTTTTTAAGAATAACCATAGATTCTCCTAAAGGTATCGACATTGATGACTGCGAAAAGGTCCACCGAGCTATCGACCCGGTGCTTGACGATGCAGATCCCATTGAGGATGCATACAGATTAGAGGTCTCCTCACCCGGACTTGAGCGCGATATAAGAACAGACGTACACTTTGAGGCTTGTATCGGAGAAAAGATAGTTTGCAAGCTGTTTACCAAGCTTGAGGGTAAAAAGGAATATACCGGCATACTCAAAGCATATGAAAACAAGCAGATAGTTCTTGACACCGAGGAGGGCGAGGTTGCCATTGAGCGCAAATTAGCCTCCAAGGTAAGAACAGTTTACGACTTTGATTAATATAATTAGAGAGGATAAATGATGAATACCGAATTTTTTAATGCACTTGAGCTCCTTGAGAAGGAAAAAGGAATTCCCGCAGAGTATATGATCGAGCGTGTTGAAGCGGCACTTATCAGCGCCTTCAAGCGTGAAGAGGGCGGCAACAGCAACGTTAGAGTTGTGCTTGATCCCGTAAAGAAGGATGTCCGTGTTTACAAGCAGATGGACATTGTAGAAGAGGTAGAGGACGAGACAACTCAGATTACCTTGACAGAGGCACAGAAGCTTTCCAAGAGATATAAGCTTGGCGGCGTAGCAGAGATCGAGATGAAGCCCAAGAACTTCAGAAGACTCAGCGCACAGACTGCAAAGCAGGTTATCATTCAGGGTATCCGTGAGGCGGAGCGCGGAATGATGATCAAGGAATACGAAAGCAAGCGTGAGGAGATCATCACTGCAACCGTTCAGAAGATCGACCCCACTACAGGCAATATCACACTTGACACAGGCACAAGCTATGCAACCCTTATCAAGTCCGAGCAGATCCCCGGTGAGAGCTTCCTTCCCGGCGACCATATCAAGGTCTTCGTTATGGAGGTTCGCAAGGAGTCTAGAGGTCCTCTTGTAAATCTTTCAAGAACCCATCCCGGCATGGTAAAGAGACTCTTTGAGCTTGAGGTTCCCGAAATTCAGGACGGCACCGTAGTTATCAAGGGTGTTATCCGTGAGGCAGGCAGCCGTACCAAGATGGCTGTTGAGTCCAGAGACGCTGACGTAGATCCTATCGGTGCATGTATCGGTAACCGCGGTATGCGTATCGCAGGTATCGTTGACGAGCTCCGCGGCGAAAAGATCGATATCATCAAGTACAGCGATGACCCCTGTGAATTTATCCGCGAGGCACTTTCTCCCGCACAGGTTCGCGAGGTTGTAATAGACGGCGAAAGAAGCGCAAGAGTAATTGTTGATTCCGACCAGCTTTCCCTTGCTATCGGTAAGGAAGGTCAGAACGCAAGACTTGCAGCCCGTCTTACAGGCTTCAAGATCGATATTAAAGAGAATTAATTAAAGAAGATTTTGCATAGGCAAAATCGACCTTAATTTTGCATTTTGCATTCCTGAAAGAGAGGTAGCAATGACAGAACAGACCAAAAAGGTTCCTCAACGCAAGTGTACCGGCTGTGGCATCAAGGCTGACAAAAACACCCTTATCCGTGTGGTGCGTACTCCGGAAGGGGAGATAAAGATAGACCTGAAAGGAAAAATGTCGGGTCGCGGTGCATATATTTGTCATAATGCAGCCTGTCTTAAGAAGGCGGTAAAGTCAAAAAGGCTTTCCCGCAATTTAGAGGTAGAGATACCCGATGAGATATACGAGGCATTGGAGGTGCAGCTTAAAGGTGAAGACTGATACAGAAAGACTTAGCCGAATGTTAGGCTTGAGCGCCAGAGCGAGGATGCTGTCTATAGGAACAGATATTGCTTGCGATTCGATACGCAGCGGCAACGCAAAGATCGTTATGGTAGCCCACGATGCTTCTCAGAACACAAAGAAAAGAGCATTTAATTGCGCACAGTACTATGAAACAGCCTGTTACGAGATCCCGATAGGTCAGAGCGACCTTGGAAACTGCGTCGGCAAAAAGGGTGCCGTATCGGTGCTCAGCTTAAACGACCGTAATATGGCAAAGGGTATCACAAAACTTTTAGATGAAATGAGCGAAGCGGACAGTAATCCGCGGGAGGTGTAATATATGTTAAATCCTAAATACAAGATCAGTAATATGGCAAAGGACCTTGGTGTCAAGGGTAAGGATATAACCGATATTCTTGAAAAGAGCGGCAGAGGTACAAAGTCTACCTCCGCAACCCTTTCAGCCGAGGATTTTGATGTAATATTAAACGAGCTTTCTTTAGCTAATCAGATAACCAACTTTAACGACTATATGGACCTTAAGGTTACCATTCCCCGTAAGGTGGCAAAGGCAGAACCGGTAAAGGAAGAGCCCAAGGTCGAGGAAAAGAAGCCCGAGCCCAAGAAGGAAGCTCCCAAGGCAGAGGAAAAGAAGCCCGAGCCCAAGAAGGAAGCTCCCAAGGCAGAGGAAAAGAAGCCCGAGCCTAAGAAGGAAGCTCCTAAGGCAGAGGAAAAGAAGCCCGAGCCCAAGAAGGCAGACAACAAGAAGAAACAGCCTGCACAGGCAAGACCTCATATGCAGACGGTTACTCTTCCCAAGAAGCACAACGACGAGGATTTTAAGACTCCTCTCCAGCCCATCGACGCGTCAAGCCACGGCAAAAAGCCCGCTACCCGTGTGGTAGATACACGTTCCACAAGCGTTGACCTTTCCAAGTATGACGAAAAGCTTGACCGTTATCACTCTGACCGTGACTATAACAACAAGCAGAAATTAAAGAAGCAGAACAATCAGAACCAGAAGGGCAAGAAGCAGGATAAGGCTTCCAAGGAGAAGGCTGCTATGGATAAGCTCCGCCGTCAGCAGGAGATGGCAAAGAAGCAGGTTCTTTACGTTTCCATTCCCGAGGAGATCACCGTTTCCGAGCTTGCCGCAAGACTTAAGCTCAAGGCAGCAGAGGTTGTAAAGAAGCTTATGATGCTTGGCGTTATGGCTACCGTAAACCAGACCATCGACTACGATACCGCATATCTTATCGCAGACGAGATGGGCGCTAAGATCACAAAAGAGGTTGAGGTTACTATCGAGGAGCAGATCTTTGATGCTACCGAGGATAACGACGACAACCTCATCACCCGTCCTCCCGTTGTTTGTGTAATGGGTCACGTTGACCACGGTAAGACTTCGCTTCTTGATGCTATCCGTCATACCAGCGTTACCACAGGCGAGGCAGGCGGTATTACCCAGCATATCGGTGCTTATACAGTAAATATAGACGGCAACGACATTACCTTCCTTGATACCCCCGGTCACGAGGCGTTTACAACAATGAGAGCACGTGGTGCTATGGCTACAGATATCGCAGTCCTCGTTGTAGCGGCTGACGACGGTATCATGCCCCAGACAGTTGAGGCTATCAACCATGCAAAGGCTGCAGGCGTTGAGATAATCGTTGCTATCAACAAGATGGATAAACCCACAGCTAACCCCGACAACGTTAAGCAGGAGCTTACCCAGTATGACCTCGTTCCCGAGGAATGGGGCGGCGACGTTATCTGTGTTCCCGTATCTGCAGTTACCCGTATGGGTATCGAGGATCTTCTTGAGAACATCCTCCTTATTGCAGAGGTTAAGGAATACAAGGCTAACCCCAACCGCCGTGCTAAGGGTGTTATCATCGAGGCTAAGCTTGACAAGGGTAGAGGTCCCGTTGCTACAGTTCTGGTACAGAACGGTACTCTTAACGCAGGCGACGTTGTTATCGCAGGTACCTCTGTTGGTCACGTAAGAGCAATGACCGACGATAAGGGCAAGCGCATCAAGTCCGCAGGTCCTTCTATCCCCGTAGAGATCATCGGTCTTAGTGAGGTTCCCTCCGCAGGTGACGAGTTCAACGCTGTTGAGGACGAAAAGAAGGCAAGAGAGCTTGCAGAGCAGCGTAGAGATAAGGCTAAGAACGAGGAGTTCAAGGCTAACGCGGCAGTATCCCTCGAGGATCTCTTTGCAGCTATCTCCGATGGTGCTAAGACACTTAACATCATCGTTAAGGCAGACGTTAGAGGTTCTGCAGAGGCAGTTAAGCAGTCTCTTGAAAAGCTCTCCAACGAAGAGGTTAAGGTTAAGATCATCCACACAGGCGTGGGCGGTGTCAACGAAAGCGACGTTATCCTTGCAGGTGCGTCCAACGCTATCATCGTAGGCTTTAACGTACGTCCCGACAAGAACTCTCTGGATATTGCAGAGCGTAACGGTGTTGATATCAGAACCTACCGTATCATTTACGAGTGTATCGAAGAGATCACCCAGGCTATGAAGGGTATGCTCGCTCCCACATACAAGGAAGAGCGTCTCGGTCAGGCTGAGGTTCGTGCTACCATCCGTGTTCCCAACGTTGGTACCATCGCAGGTTCCTACGTTCAGGACGGTAAGATCCTTCGTTCCGCTCAGATCCGCGTAATCCGTGAAGGCATTCTTATTTTCGAAGATAAGATCTCCTCACTCCGCCGTTTCAAGGATGACGTTAAGGAAGTTGCATCCGGCTACGAGTGCGGTATCGGTCTTGAAAAGTTCAACGATCTCAAGGAAGGCGACATTCTCGAAGCATTCCAGATGGTTGAGGTTAAGCGCTAAAGCACACAGTGCTTTTGCGCAATGCGTAATGCATAATGCGTAATTCGTAATTAAATGTAGAAAACACTTGCCGAGGCAAGTGTTTTCATTTTTGTATTCATAATATTTTATTTTAAGGTAAATTAAATCATCTTTTTCGTTCTACGATAGCTTCGGAGAACCGTATTTCAAAATTTATAAGTTCCTTGTCATCGTTACAGGACATCTCAGCCTTGAGCAGATATCTGCCCGAATCAAGAGCTTCGATACTGTCGGTCATCCAGTAACCGCCTTCCAAAACGCTGATATCCTCGGGGGTTATGATCTTATGATTATATAGACGTATCTTTGTAATATCCTGCTCGAAAATAGCACCTTTTGCATCGATATCGATATTAAGAAATCGTCAGCCTTTTTCAAAGTCCTCGTAGATCAGAGTGATCTTAGCATCGTGGAGTCCTCGCTTCCAGTACCAGTCGGGCAGATTTTCATAATATTGTTGAAGTTTTTTGCTTCCTGTCTTATACTCATGATATCTCCTTAGTAACCATAGGCATCTGTGTAAGCCTCGGTTATACTGTCAAAATATTTTTCAAGCTCCTCGGGGACAAAATAAAAATCGGTAAAATTATCCTCTCTGAGACGGGTAAAATAATAGCCGTCCTCGTATACGCAGAGTGTTTCGCTTACGGATATTATATCAGTTTCGCTGTTATAAAAGCAAAGCGGGATCATATCGGATGATCGGGGTGCTTTTTCAAGCTCGTAGGAAACTATCGGTACGGTTTCATCAAACACACTGTTTATTGCACCCAGTTCCTCCGCGCTCAGGTCATAGCATTGCTGTTTACCGTCAGAAAAATAGCTGTAAAAGCAGGCGTCATACTGATACTCGATAAGCTCGGAAAGGTCGGGATATATGTCCTCACGGCAGTATACTTCACCTAAATACCTGATAAAATACCCGTTGTTTGTCATATAACTGCCCGACTTCCAGTCGTTGTTCAATGCTTTGGAAAGGAACGTAGGCACCGACTTGTTCGTGACGTATACCGTAATTGATTTTACTTTAGAAACATAGATTATCGGGTCGTCGGGTGTGAGCTTGACGTAGTTGTTGCCCATAAGCTCAAGTGTGTTGTCGTCAACAACTGTAACGTGTATACCCTTGCTTACACAGGAGCAAAGCGCGGCGGTTAGTACCGTTATGATCGCTAACATAACGGTAATTCGTGTTATTGTTGCTTTCATATTATACCTCCGTTAGTCGTTGTCAAATGTCTCGCCGTATGATTTGGTTGTCATATTTCCATGCTTTTGCAGAGCTATTTTTAATAAACCAAGCTCATTTCCACAGCCAATATTTCATCAAAAATCCCGTTGTATTCCTCGGGTACGGTATAGCAGGAGGGAACGTCGCCGGTTTCTTCTATGAAATATATTCCGTCTTTCTGATAGATGAACAGCTCCTGCCAGCGGAATATCATATCCTCGGTCGCCGCATATACGTATACCGAAGCGTCCACTACGTAGCTATTGGTCTCCGAAACCTTCTTTCCCTCGGTCGCCATGATCTCCTCGATTGCAGATATCTGCTTCTCGGTGAGATAATAATCTCCCTTTTGTTCATCGTCGTTTTCGTCATAACCCCAGTAGGAATAGAAATACACCTCGGCTGTAGGCTCGGTTTTGAGTATTTCATTTATTTCCTCGTATCTGTCCTCTCGGCAGAAGTAGAAATTATCCTCGTAAGTATCGCTCCAATAATAGGTGTTGAGGCTCATAACCGAGCCGTCGGCGGTTATCTGACCGACATAGACGTTATGGGCCTGTGAGAGAAGCACGGGGACGTCCTCCTCGGTCACGTTGATGCTCTGCTCGGTCAGTGGGTTAAAGTAGGGATGGGTCTCTTCTATGGGAATATAGAGATTCCCCTTGTAGGTGATAACGCTGCGATCAGCGTTTATCAGTGCATGGGCTTCCTTGAGCTCGTCAAGCATATTACAGCCGGTTAAGACAGAGCAGAGAAGAACCAACGACAGAATAAACGTAATTATTTTCAATGATTTTTTCATAGCTTTAAAATTGTAGTTTCTCCTTACGGAATATGTTATTATCGTGCGTGATGACTTTTTACCATAATACCTTTGAAAATACTGAACATAGTGTCGGGTACAGTATACCTTTGAGTGATGTTTCCTGTTTTCGTGACAACCTTAAATTTGTTACCGCTGCGTTCGACCGTAAATATTAAACGGTTAAAAATCAGATCATCGGAGCTTTCGTAAACGTCACAATGTTCATCTGCCTGAAATGGGCGATAATCATCGACTTCCACCGATTTGGTTGTTTCAATAACAGTCTTTACCGCATTTGCCTCCTCTTCGGTAAGGAGGTAGTTGCCGTATACCATCTTGCCTATTTCTTTATCGTAATAGCTGTAGGGTGCAGCCAGCACATCAGGCACAAAGCCGTTATCCAGACGTTCTGAAAAGTCTTGGTAATCGTCTTCACGGCAGTAGTAGCCGAAGCGTTCAACATAAAGATATTTGCCGTTTGTGGTTACGTTCCCTTTAGTTATGTAGAAATCTTCGGACAGAAGTACCGGCACGTCATGCTCGGTGATATAAATATACTTTGTTTCCACTAGATCAAAGTTCAGTAAAAAGCTCATTTTGCGAATGGGGATCGGCTTATACTTACAGCCATTTAAGATGATATTGTCGTCCTCATCCTGAAACGCCTGTGCCTGCTTCATATCGTCAAGGGCATTACACCCTGTAAAGACAGAGCAGAGAAATATAAGGGATAACACAAGTGATATTACCCTGAATGATCTTTTTCTCATAATAATCTCTCCTGCTTAATATGTTAACACTTGCTTGCTTACTCTAAATTAAGCTTATTTTTCATAGTGTTGAGGGAGATGAAATAGTACAGGGTACTTAAGCCCAGGGTGATAACGAGGAATATGATAACTGCGATATGTACAGAGGGGATGGGGTTGGCATCGATATAATCGGTAATGCCGTCAAGAGCGCCTGCCGCACCCAGCACGGAGAGTATCACCGAAATTATCGAAGAGAGGCTCTGGGTTATAAAATAGTGTATAAAATATATACCCACAGCCCAGCCGATACGGGCCTTTTTTGCTCTTTGACCCAGACAAATGCAGCCGTAGATAAGTAGAGTTCCGCTCATGGTTGAGGTAAGCAAAATGACTATTGCCTCAAGTATAAATATGAAAAAGTTTCCGCCGACTGCAGTTATTGCTTGCTTTGAGAGATAGCCCACAGCCTTTAGTATTTCAACGAACACCTCTGCCTCAAAGAAAACCGATACCGACACAAGGGACATAACAAAGGTCATAACCTCAACTGTGGTTGCCGCCAGCAGCTTGACCCACAGATGGCTTGCGGTAGTAACCGGCAGGGTGAAGCTCAGATACCCTTCACCCGAAAAGAGATTTTTATAGAAGCGTACAATACAGAGTATTGATATGACTATGGGAGCGACAACTATTGCCGTAATATATGTTCCCGCCATACTGCCGAACAGAAGGTGATATATCACCGTATCCGATTCAAGAAGCTGGGTCAGACGGCAGAGAAGAGCCGTGCCGATTATTGCGATATATATGGGCAGCAGCTTACGCATATAGGATGCAAGCTCGTGCTTGAATAATTTGTTAAACATAATTTTCCTCCGTTATAAATCAGAATGTAGAGGTCGGAGCCTGAGGATTGTTCGGTCTCCAGGCAAACATCTCGCGGAAGAGCTCATCCGTGCTCTTGCCGTATTCCTCGCGTATCTGTTCTACCGTCTTGTGCAGGATTATCCTGCCCTCCTGTATAAACACCGCCTCGTCAAGTATCTGCTCAATATCCGAGATGAGATGGGTGGAGAGGAGCAGAGTTGAGTCGGGATTGTAGTTAGATATGATGGTGGAGATAACGTAATCTCTTGCCGCAGGGTCAACTCCCGCGATAGGCTCGTCAAGAACGTAGAGCAGGGCATTGCGGCTCATGGTCAGGATAAGGCAGACCTTTTCCTTGTTACCCTTTGACAGGGTCTTGAGCTTGTGGTTGGGGGATATACCGAGATCAGCCAGCATTTTGTATGCAAGCTCTGCTCGGAAATCAGAATAGAAATCGCAAAAATAGGATATGATCTGCTTAACTGTCATCCAGGAGTTGAGATATATTGCATCCGGAAGATATGCCACCATACTCTTTGTCTCAACTCCGGGGGTATAGCCGCCTACATATACGCTGCCCTCGGTGGGGGTCAGAAGTCCGTTGATTATCTTTATAAACGTGGTCTTGCCCGAACCGTTGGGACCTAAAAGTCCCACTATCTTACCTGCAGTAAGCGTAAGGTCAATACCTTTTAAAGCCTCGTTACTGCCGTATCTTTTTACAAGAGACTCTGCCTTTAATACTTCAATCATTGCTGTACTCCTTTAAGTAGCTTAACACTTCCTCGGCAGACATACCGAGGTTCTTCATTTCATTAAAATAAGCGTCTGTTTTCTCACGGCGTAGCTTTTCAAGGGTTTGCTTTGCCTTTTCTACGTTTTCGGAAACAAACCAGCCCGAGCCACGGACCGAGTAAAGGATACCCTCCTGCTCCAGGGTCTCATATGAGCGCTGCATGGTGTTGGGGTTGACGCCTACGGCAACGGCAGCCTCGCGGACCGATTTTATTCTTTCGTTTGGTTTAAGTTCTCCCAGTGCCACATCTAAGCAAATATGCTCGCATATCTGGGGACACAGGGGCTTGTTCTTGTCTAATATTCGATGCACTCTATCACCTCACTGTACTACTGTACTAATACAATAATACAATATTTTCCCGAATTTGTCAATATTTTTTCAAAAACTCTTCGGTTGACAAGAAAAATCGAAAATGATATAATGTGGTAAGTAACAAAAAACGAGGATTATGAAATTGTATAGCGGATTTTTACCTATAAATAAACAGGATATGCTGAGTAGAGGTTGGGAGACTCCCGACTTTGTATACGTTACGGGTGATGCTTACGTAGACCACCCCTCCTTTGGCGTGTCTATAATTTCAAGAGTTCTTGAGGCTGCGGGCTTCCGCGTTGCCATACTCTCTCAGCCCGATTATAAGAGCTGTGAGGCATTTAAAGAGTTCGGCAGACCAAGACTTGGGTTCCTTGTTACCTCGGGTAACATCGACTCTATGGTAGCTCACTATACCGTTGCAAAGAGAAAGAGAAGCACCGATTATTATTCTCCCGGCGGCAAGATGGGACTTCGTCCCGACCGTGCGGTAATAGTATACTGTAACCGTATCCGCGAGGCATATGGTGACGTACCGATAATCATCGGTGGTCTTGAGGCATCTCTTCGCCGTTTTGCTCATTATGATTACTGGGACAACAAGGTGCGCCGCAGTATCCTTGTGGATAGCCGTGCCGACATTCTGACCTACGGTATGGGCGAGAATATCCTGCACCGTTTAGCAGAGCTTCTTGACCGCGGTATTCCGATAAAGAAGATAAGAGATGTACGGGGTACGGTATACCTTGCATCTCCCGAGGATAAGATACACTACGAAGCGGTAGGCGGATTTGATTATAACGACTTAAAGACCGATAAGACTAAGTACGCCGAGGCATTCGCCCTTCAATATAAAGAAAACGACCACGTACGTGGCAGAGCAGTAACCGAGCTCTACGACGGCAAGGTTCTTGTACAGAATCCTCCTATGCCGCCTCTTACCCGTAAGGAGCTTGACGAGGTCTATGCGCTTCCTTATATGAGAACTTATCACCCCTCATATGAGGCTGCAGGCGGTGTTCCGGGTATACAGGAGGTCGAGCTTTCGGTTACACATAACCGAGGCTGCTTTGGCGGCTGTAACTTCTGCGCCCTTGCTTTCCATCAGGGCAGAAGTGTGGTTTCCAGAAGTATTGAATCCTGTGTTGAGGAGACAAAGAAGATAGTTGAGGTTCCCAACTTCAAGGGCTATATCCACGACGTAGGCGGACCTACCGCTAACTTCAGATATGCTTCCTGTAAAAGACAAAGCAAAGAGGGCATATGCGCAGGCAGAAAGTGTCTTGCTCCCACACCCTGTAAGCACCTTGAGGTTGACCATACCGAATATATACAGCTTCTCAAGAAGATAGAGAGTGTACCCAAGGTTAAAAAAGTCTTTATCCGTTCGGGCATTCGCTTTGACTATCTTGTATACGATAAGGACGAGACCTTCTTTAAGAAGCTTGTCCGCGATCATGTCAGCGGTCAGCTTAAGGTCGCTCCCGAGCATTGCAGCTCTAACGTTCTGCACTATATGGGCAAGCCCGACGTTGAGGTATACAATAAATTTAAGGATAGATACTTTGAGCTTACCAAGTCTATAGGCAAAGAGCAATACCTTGTACCTTATCTCATGTCAAGCCATCCCGGAAGCACGCTTAAGGATGCACTTAAATTAGCTCTTTATCTTAAGGAGGGCGGATACTCTCCCGAGCAGGTGCAGGACTTTTATCCTACACCCGGTACAGCATCCACTGTTATGTTCTATACGGGCATCGACCCCATGACAGGGAAGAAGGTCTACTGTACCACCGATTATCACGAAAAACAGCTCCAGAGAGCCCTGCTCCAATGGAACAGACCTCAGAACGCCGAGCTTGTCCGTGAGGCTCTTGTTAAGCTCAACCGTACCGACCTTATAGGCTACGGACCCATGTGTCTTGTCAAGCCTGAAAAGGGCGCAGAGCCTCCCAAGTCACAAAGAAAAGCACAGCCCCAAAAGCCCAAAACCGAGCGTAAACCTAAAAAAGCAGGCTGGGCAGTATCAAAGAAATCCAAGAAGAAGCCGTCACGTAGATGACGGCTTCTTTCAGCGTGTCGATAAACCATCGACACGCTGTCAGACTTCGAAAAAGGAAGGTAGGTTTTCGCGAAAAGGCTCCGTAGGCGTACTAAGTACGGTAGTGAGTCTTTTTACGGAAAAGTGTGAAAGAGCGGCATAAAACTCGATGTTTATGCCGCTCTTGAATGCTTATCAACTGTATTGGAAGAGTTAAATATTTAAACTTGAATCAGCCAATCATAGGTGAAATATACAATGTTAATACTTCTTTTCACACGTCCGACCGACTTTTTCGACAGTCTGGAAGAAGCCGTCACGCAGATGACGGCTTCTTTTAATATTCAACTTGAGGTTAATATTTTATAAAAATCTCTTTACACTTCGGTTAAAATGTGATAAAATATACCGAAGGAGAGTTGATGATATGATAGTTGATATGCATTCACATATATTACCCGGCGCTGATCACGGCTCGGACTCTGTCGAGACCTCGGTCGCTCAGGTCAAGAGAGCCATAGAGGCCGGTGTTACGGCTATACATTTAAGCTCTCATTTTTATCATCATAGGGACAATGTAGAGGATTTTCTGGCAAGGCGTAAGCGCGCTTACGACAAGCTTATGGCAGCTCTTGACGAGGACACCAAGTCTAAGATAACCTTTGTTTTAGGCGCTGAGGTTACTCTTGAGGTGGACTTAAAGGATGAGCCCCGTTTAAGAGAGCTCTGTATCGGTGAGACCGATAATATACTTATAGAGATGCCCAATATGAAGTGGACGGAGTGGACCTTCAACGCGCTTTACGATATAAGCGCACGTCACGGTGTACGTCCGCTGATCGCCCACGTTGACCGCTATGATGAAAAGCAGTGCAAAAAGCTTTATGAGTACGGCTACAACTGTCAGCTTAACGCCTCTGCCTTTCGTGGACTTATCTCCCGACACAAGGCGATGAAGCTGCTTTACGAGGGCAACGCCCACGTTATAGGTAGCGACGTCCACGGCAAAGAGGCTAAGGAATACGAAAACTACGAAAAGGCGCTCAAGTGTATCTCCCCTTTTAAGGAAGAGCTTATGGGATTTGCCGCAGAGCTGTTGGGGTTATAGATGGAGCATATTAATATTATTTATTCATCACCTACAGGCATAGCCCATATCCCTTACGATACCTTTGAGGATATCAAGCTTACGGGTCTGCTTCCCGCAAACGTGCTCAAGCTTATGCAGAAATTGCCTGATGCGGCTGATATAGAGCTTCGTCAGCATACCTTCAGATATCTTATCGAAAAGGGAACAGAGCCCTTAGAGGAGCTGTCGCTTCAGCTCTATGAGCTTAGTGAGCTATACTCTGCATTTGACAGTGCGGAAAACGAGGCAGTAAAGAAATATATCTTTGCCGCACTTCTCTGTAGACAGTACCGTTTTTATAAGAGCTCGGCTGAGCTTACACTTACAGAAGGCTTCTTTGAAGGCTACAAGAAGCATTTTAAAGAGCTTTATGACAAGGATATAGCTGCCGAGGCGGATCGGTTATACGATAAACTTGTAAGAAGCGTAAATATCGAGATAAAGGAAGCTTCTCTTACACTCAGAGCAGCAGAGGGCAATGGCTATATCACCGATATTCGCCGCTGTGCCGCCGAGATGGGTATAGAGCTTTTTGATCACAGCTTTACACCAAAGGAGCTTGGTTCTGATATCGCTGCTTCTCTTGAAGCTCTTTTCACCGATAATTGGAAGGAGCTTTCACTTCACTACGATAAATTTAAGGCTTTTCTTGACCGAGGCATACTCGATTACGCAGATCAGCTTGATTTTTATATTTATAATACAAAATTAGCACTTGAATATACCTCTCACGGTATGCCGTTGTGCTATGCGCATTACGGCGAGGATATCTCGATTGCCGAAGGGTATGATATAACCCTTATGGCAAAGAAGTGCTATGATATAATTCCAAACGACGTAAGCTTTTCAAGCGCTGAACCCGTTTACTTCCTTGCGGGAGCAAACGGAGGCGGCAAGACCACATATCTTCGTACAGTAGGTGTATGTGTGATAATGTCGCTGTGGGGATGTCCCGTTCCTGCAAGACATGCAAGGATATGTAAGCTTGACTCGGTGCAGAGCCATTTTCCTCGGGACGAGCGCTTCGAGCTTGAGGGAAGATTCCTTGATGAGCAAAAGCGTGTGGAGTCGATTCTTTCTGATATGGGTGAGCGCAGTCTTATACTTTTAAACGAGACTTACGCCACCACCAATGAAGAAAAGGCATCTGAGATGACCTGTGCTCTGGCACAAAGGCTCAAAAACGAGGGACAGTTTGCAGTTTACGTGACTCACCAGAAAAAGGCACAGGAGACGGATATACCGCTTCTGACCTGCGTGGTGGACGATACCGACGGCGCACGTACCTATAAGATAAGACCTCTTAACAGGTCTGTAGGTTCTCACGCCGAGGACATACTAAAAAAATATTCACTGTCAAGAGCCGATCTTGAGGAAAGGTTCGGTATATGAAGTACAGTATATTATATAAGACCGAGGAGAGGCAGCAGACCTCATCTCTGATATACGACCTGTCTATAGACAGATGTATAGCTAACGTTTCCTCGGATACACGAAAAAACGAGTATTTCTGCCGCATCCTGTCAAGCCCCTTGACAAAGGTGGAGGATATACTCTATCGCAGAGCCATACTTTCGGATTTCTGCGAAAATACAGCTCTCTTTTCAGAGCTGAAGACCCTATTTACAAGATACGATAAGCTTAAGGCTGACTGGCTTGAGCTTAAAGGAAGCGGAGAACGTGTATCGGCAGAGCGGGGAAGTGAAGCGATGCTCGATTACGTCTATTCCTCGCTTAAGGTAACGGCTCTTTTCCCCAAGACCATACTTTCCTTCTTTTCCTCTATAGTTGAGGCATTTGAGGGGTATGAGATAGCCTCCGAGGGACTTACCTCACTTCGTGACTATGCAAAGAACCTTCTCGATAACAAGTCCCTAAAGGAGATAGAGGATATAGCCTCTCACTTTATGTACAACACTCCCGCGGACTATGACTTTGAGCTTGTTTGCAGTATAGGCGATGCCCTCAACTGTATATGCGCCGAGATCTGCTCGGTAAAGGAAAGGGAAAAGAAGAAGAATCCTCTGCTCTCCATTCTTTCTAAGAAAAAGAAGCAGGATGGAGCCGTGGACGTTACTTCACCTGATGCAAGAGCATATTCCCTTGAGATACTGGGCGAGGCAATGTATCAGACCGACAGATTGCTGTCTGACGTTACAGACTCGATATACGACAGTCTCTATGGGTTGTCACGTGAGCTTGATTTTTATGAGATTGCTCTTAAGTATACCGATTTTCTTAAAAATAGCGGCAAGCCCTTCTGTTATCCCGAGCTTAGCGAGGGTCAGATCGAGGCAAAAGAGCTTTACGACCTATTCCTTCTTACAGAGGGGAAATGCGAGGTTTATCCCAACGACGCCGACTTTACAGGCTATAACGGAGTACTTATCCGAGGCAAGAACAACACGGGTAAGACAACCTTCCTTCGCTCGGTTGCCATAGCTCAGCTTTTCTCTCAGGCGGGATTGCCCGTTACGGCAAGGACAGCAACTCTGCCTGTGTTTAACGGTATATACACCCACTTCTCCAGCGCCGAGGAGGATTTCACGGTAGGAGACGTATCGGGACGTTTTGAGGGCGAGGTCAAGGCTATAGCCGAGATAATGGACAAGCTCCAAAAGGGAAGTCTTGTGATACTTAACGAGACCTTCCAGACAACGGCTTACGATGAGGGTAGCATTGCTATTGAGGGTATCCTTCGGGCATTGACGGCTTTAGGGTGTCAATATATATTCGTAACTCACCTGACACAGCTCTTTGAGATGACGGGTGAGGATACCGCAAAATTAGAAAGTGCAAACGGTGAAAGCCCGTTTACAATAAAAAACTTTAAGGAGATAAGAACATGAAGAGATTAGTTTGTTTCTTATTAACCGTGGTCATGCTTGTTGGTATGATCCCCATGGTGGCTATCGCGGAAGATAGTGCACTTCCCTTTACTGACGTGAAGGAAGACTATTGGTTCTACGATGCAGTTAAGTATACCTTCGATAAGGGATACATTAACGGTATGACCGAGACCACATTCGCTCCCAACGGTTTACTCACCAGAGCACAGTTTGTAACACTTCTTGCAGGTGTAGACGGTGTTGATCTGACCGAGTACAAGACCAAGGACGCAGGCTTTGAAGACGTTAAGACCAGCCACTGGTATAACGCAGTAGTATGCTGGGCAGTAGAAAACGAATACACAAGCGGTGTTTCCGCAACCAAGTTTGGTCCTAACAACAACATTACCCGTGAGCAGCTCGCAAGATTCTTCTATGTATACACAGAGAAGACCGGCGGTGATGTATCTGCAAGAGCAGACCTCAGCGCATTTGAGGATGCTAACGATGTTAGCTCTTGGGCACTTGAGAACGTACAGTGGGCAGTAGAGATGGGTCTTGTAAGCGGTACATCTGCTACCAAGCTTTCTCCCAGAGGTACAGCTAACAGAGCTCAGGCTGCAGTTATATTCATGAAGTATGATCAGCTTGAACCCGCTATTCCTGACTACGACGGACGTATCGTATTCTGGGGTGACTCTCTTACGCAGGGTATCTTTACAGGCTTCGGTGATGTTTCTCCTATGCCTTATCCCGAAACAGTAGGTAAGATCCTCAACTGCGAGATCAAGAATTACGGTATCGGTTCTGAGATGTCTTATCAGATCGCAGGCCGTCAGGGTGGTCTTCCCGTATACGCGTATGCAACAGAGGATGAACCCTTTGTTATTCCTGCAGACACAACTCCCGTAGAGATCGGTCGCTATAACGAGTTTATCGACGAGACCTACTCTGCTACCAACTTTATCGGTATCGGTGAGCAGGGTCTCTTCCAGGGCATCAATCCCATTACTGTCGGCGGTGTTGTCGGTGAGG
>JAZRQH010000190.1:0-3162 GCA_045649645.1 Eubacteriales bacterium | reverse complement strand
GTCAAACGCAAGAGCACCAACTTCGCGGTCGCTCTTACCTACGATGATCTCACGGTCAGCCTTAGCTGTGCCGTCAACGATATCAAGCTTAACACCTGTGGTGAGCTCAATATATTTTGCAAGCTCCTTTGCTCCTGTCTTCTCGGAGGGAAGACTCTCTTCTGTGCTGACGATAACGTACTCGGATATGTCAGCGCCCAGGAGCTTCATTGTTCTTTTGGTCATTTCCATAATTTATTTCTCCTAACGGAAAGTATAGTCATTGTTATTATACAAAAAAGGCCTGCAAAAAGCAAGCCTTTTAAGGTATTTTATATGTTAATATTATTCCGAATCATCATCCCACAGGTCGGGGTTGCCGTCCACTGTCCAGTTGGAGGGAAGGCTGAACTGATGATGTCCAAGGGTGGACATATAATCGGCATATTCAAGGTTTATAGCCTTGAACGCTTCAAAGTCCGCTTCTTTTCCGGAAGCTGCATACTTTCTGTATGCCATACATACCTCCACATACCTCATCTGAAGTGCTCCACGGCGGACGTTGAGCTTTTCGGTATCGGTGTTGGCAAGCTCCTCTGCCTTATCCCAGAGAGAACGCAGATAATCGTAGTTTTCAAGATACTGCTCGTAGGTAATGACCTCATCCCAGCGGTTTTTGCTCCAGATATGCCATTCGTTTTCTGCAGCAAGATCGTGAGTAACCTCAATATATTCACGGATATAGGTCCAGCCGTCACCGTAGAAGCCCTTTAAGAACGTATCTACGTGATTCCAATATTCGGTTTCGGTCATATCTGTCTGCCATTGGAGCTTTGAGATAAGATAGGTCTTAAGCTCGGGGAAGGACGCATTGTGAGTGCAGTCACCCATAACGTAGGTTCCCCATACTCCCGTATCGTTATAGAGCTTGAAGTTCTCGTATATCTGATGGATAACGGGATAGGGCAGATCCGAATAGTTTCCGTTGATATAATCCCATACGAAGAGGTTGGGACAAAGCTGGGCATAGGCTTTATAAACGCTGTAAAACTCAACGTTGCTGTTAGAACCGTTCTTACAGGAGGGATCGGTTATGGCGTGAGCTGAGCATGCATTGTCTGTACAGATGCACATGATTATATTGTCACTAAGATCCCAGGACTCGGTGTTTTTGGGAGCAACGCAGGTATATTTATACACCATACCCACTATATAGTAATCCGCAAGGGATTCCCAGCCCTCTTCCTTTGATGCTTCAAGTACCGCATCGGCTACGATATCAAGTATATTGACATAGGTGGAGCAGCGTCCGTGCTGACGGTAAAAGTCACCGCACACACAACCGTTCTTAATATCCTGGGCATTTCTTCCGTTGCAATAATAGTCTCTGTCCGACTGGCAGACCCAGACCATATTGTTGTTGGGCTTGTTCTTGATACGCGTGATGACGTTTGCCACTATATTAGCCTGAATGTCGGGACGGGTAAGACAGGGGTCGTTTGTCAGGTAATAATCGTTGTGTATTCCGCTGCCGGTGCCGTATTCCTCGGGGGAGATGGCAAACTCGGGCAGGGTGTGCATCAGGTTAGCAAAGGAATAGTAAGAATCCTCCTGATTGCGAAGCTGTGCTGTCTGATCGTATCTACTGTTATAGTTCATACGGAACTGCATGGTGGGCGCTTCGGTATACTTAAGATCCGAAGGGATCTGCACAACATTCTTAGGTGTAATTATTTCAAGGGTCACAAGGAACTCATAGCCGAGATAATTTTCGCAGAACTCATATACCGCGTTGTAGGTACCCTGGTATTCCTCGCTTGAAGCAAGGATAAGATAGTTGCCCTGTACCTCGATGATAAGAGCATCCGAGCCCTTTTCAAGAGATGCTCTGTCTATATTTACGGTTCCGTTATCCTCGCGGTTGGTTTTGCCGATAAGGATTTCTTTATCGTTTTCTTCATTTTCCCTCGGGTCGGTGTCCGCTTTTACGGGGAGATCAAGACCCGTTGCCTTCTTTACATATTTATGAAGCTCACTTGCCGCCTCGGATGCACTGTAGCTCTCTCCCTTAGTACCCGTAACACCGTAAACAATGGTATAGTCACGAAGGTTGTTTTCGCCTATATATACCTCGCCGATGGGGTAGTCGGCATTGTAGCGAAGCTCCATATAGCTCATAAGTATCTGTGCCGCCTGAGCACGGGTAGCGTTACCGTTGGGGTTGAGGATAGGAGCACCCTTTTCGGTACCCATACCGTTTATAAGGCCTGTGGATGACATCCATGTGATGCCTTCCTTTGCCCAAGCCTGAACCTTCGATGCATCTGCAAACTTATCAAAGGCGGAAGCTCGAACGTCTGTCAGGTCATAGTTATCCTCACCCGCTGCATAGAGAGCAAGGATACGAGCCATCTGGGCACGGGTGATCTTACCGTTGGGAGCAAATGTCGTAGCTGTCATTCCTGCAACGTAGCCCTTTTCGTTTGCCCACTGTACGCCCTTGGCATACCACTGATTTTCGGGTACGTCGGTGAATACGGTCTTGCCTGTATAGGCAGACTGATCCGCGCCCGAAAGTCTGAACAGTACGGTTACGAACATAGCTCTTGTCATTGTGGTGTTAGGAGCAAACATATCGCCTGCCGCGTTATTTGCCGCAAAAATACCCTTTTCATATGTGTATTTTACCGCGTCGTAGAACCAATGGCTTCCCTTTACGTCCTTAAAGGGAAGGCAGTCATCGGCAGATGCTGTGAGAGGAATTGCGGATATCACCGTCAGTACCGTAAGAAGTATTGAAACGAGTCTTTTCATAGAGCTTGCTCCTTTCAGTTTGTATAATAATTATATATAAAATAATTAACACTGTCAATGCGATGAATTTGTGTTATTTCATTGACATAGTCACATTACTTTGATATAATTACCATGAATTATAATGCTATTTAATTAAAGGAGAATATAAAAATGGCAAACAGAGAACTTGTAAAAAAGCTGTATGACGACATTTGGGATATGCCCTTAGTTGACCTTCATACACATCTTGACGCTGACCACCTTGCAGCAAGAGGTCTTCACGACATCCTTCTGTATCACATGGTTATTTCCGACCTTTACGCAGCAGGCTGTCCCGACGGCGAAAGACTTTCCGAGGAGCCTACCGAGGAAGAGGCTCTCTACCGT
>JAZRQH010000189.1:0-6701 GCA_045649645.1 Eubacteriales bacterium | reverse complement strand
CTGAGATTGAGGATTCTTACTACAACCACGCTATCGTATTTGCAATCGAGGAAGCAAGAAAGACCGGCACTGTCGTTGACTTTGACGAGTTCTGGGCAAGAAATAACTAAAACAAAGATCCGACTATTGTCGGATCTTTTTTATTTGTTGACATAGCTTATATTATTTGGTATCATTAACATAGAGGTGATGTTATGAAGAGAGCAGGTAAAATAATATTTTTTGTTAGCTTGGGACACTTTGTTCTTTTTGCTTTTGCTCTTGCGCTTGTACTTTTTGCTTGTTTTGGCGTGGAGAGTCAAAAAGTGTCGGCAGAGGCTTTTTTGACCGAAGAGCCGGAACATCACTACGTCAATACCACTCTTGTCAGGATGTTGGATGAGGGTACGCATATCGAAGAATCGGTAAGTCAGAGCGTTATTGCAAAATACGTCTCTGCTGAGGGCATCGAGTTTATAAGCCGTAGTGAGGCGTGGAATGAAGCAGATCTTGAGCTTCTTTACAAGGAACTTTTACGTAACAAGCACGGTGATGAGATATATTCACTTTCCCGCGTTACCGTGTATCCGCAAAGAGATGACAGGGCCGCCGCTACCCATAAGAATGCAAAACAGTATTTTTCGGTGCCCTTCGGTCACACTCTGCTTCCCGATGATTATAAGATACATTTTACCCTTACGGGCGGTCAGATAACTTTGTACAACGGTGATGAGATCACCACCGCCGAGGGTATGGCAAACAGCCTCAGTCACGAGTACGGTCATCATTATACCAGATATCATATGCTCAAGACTAACGGCGACGAGCTCTTTGATACCGAGTATGCCAAGCTCCGCGGACTAAACGCCGAAAACTCCTTTGCCGATATAACAAGCGTTACAGAGGATTTTTACTACGACAATCACTATAAATTTATGCTTGAGATAGCCGCAGAGGATTACGTTGCCCTTATGGGCTCTCCCGCCTCCCGTGAGGTCATGGATTATAAGGATTCTATGGAGCTTCTTTATACCGACGGCTTATCGTGGCGTGCTACCCGTTGCTCTGCCGTACAGGAAAACCTGACCTTGCCTATGGCTTGTGATAATCCCGAACTGGTTGAATATTTCTACAGTTTTATCGAAGAGGACGTCCCCGAGTTTGACATTAAAAAGGAAATGAACATCGGTATAAAAAAGCGCAGTCAGTCCTATAACCTTACCGGAGGTTACAAGACCTTTGTATATTACGAGGTAACCTTTGACAAGGTGTACGGCGAGGATGCTACATACGTTCTTACCGTATTTGACCCCAATGACTATGAGAACACCGTGCGACCCGTGCGCACCGTCACAAGCGGTGAAAAAACGCTTTGCTACGTGGGAAATACGGTACGCAATATGGGTTCTATGGTGCGTTATAACATTGACGATTGGTTAAAGGGAGAGTTGGTTTTTGTAGTGAACGTTATTACCCCTGACGGTAATATGTACACCTCTGCATCTTTTAGCTATACTTTCTGAGGCTGATATGAAAAAAATAATATTTTTACTTATTATATTAGGTTGTGCGCTGTTCTGCGGATGTGCCGCTACCGCTGATATCGAGTACGGCATTGATGCGGACAACACCGCGTATACAGAGATAAAGATAAACGTAGATGCTCCTTATGAGTCGGCTATGGACAGATATGATCTTCAAAGCGAGCTTCGACAGATAGAGCGTTATTACAGAACAGAGCTGGGGTTTAAGAGCGAATACAGTTTTTTTACCAAGGATGAAAAGTCTGCTTATCTTATCCTTACCAAGACCATGCCCGCAGATAGCTTTGAAGAGGCGTTTGAAAACCTCAAGTCTATGCTTTGCGACGAGAGTCTTACCGTATTTACCGAGCTTAACTGTGAGCTCAGCGACACCAAGCTTCATCATGCCTACCGTATGCACGGCAGGGTAGATATGCACAAGGTTCTTGAAAATGCATATGATTCGGGTATTTCAAAGGCTGCGGCAGATTATACCGAGTCATTACTTGAATACTGTGGATTTTCTGTTACCCTGTCACTGCCTCAGAACACGCAGATGTACCGTCTGTCCTATACCGAACCTACCGAGATATGTTACGAAGGCAAGTTGTCGGTAGTGCACGGAAACGTGTGGGGTCCTGCCATGACAAGGACTGCGGACATATATTTTAAGGCGATCGTAGGCTATTTTGCCGTAGGAACCGTGCTTTGCCTTATTTTAATGATAGTAGGAATCAATATGATAAAAAAGGGCAAGAGAAGGGAGCAGCTCAATAGCGAAGACCCGACAATTGCCTTGAACGGAGAAGAAAACAATGACCAAAAACAAGATCAAGATACCCTCTGAGTTAGCATATGTCCTTGGTATATTGCTTATAGCTTTTGGCAATTCCATGCTTGAAAAAGCGGATTTCGGTATGTCTATGGTGGTAGCGCCGGCATATCTTACGTATCTTAAATTATCCGAGACCCTGCCCTTTGTGACCTTTGGTATGGCGTGCTATGCGGTAGAGGGTATATTGCTTATAATACTTGCGCTTATCATGCGCCGCTTTAAGTTAAGCTACATACTTTCCTTTATGACAGCGGTCATATACGGCTTTGTAATTGATGGCTTTATGGCTCTGCTTTCCCTTGTAACTGCCGAGACCATAGCGGCAAGGATATGCTTGTTTATACCCGGCGTGCTTATCGTGACTATGGGCGTTGCCTTTATGTTCCATACATACCTTGCTCCCGAGGCATACGACCTCTTTGTCAAGGAGCTGTGCCAGCGCTTTGGCTTCAATACAGGCAGATGCAAGACTACCTATGATATATGCAGTCTTATAGTATCTGTAGCCCTGACCTTTATCTTCTTCGGAGGAATAAAGGGGCTGGGTGTGGGTACTGTTATCTGCGCCTTTATCAACGGAACGCTTATAGGTCTCTACAGCCACTTTATGGATAAGAGATGCGTGTTTAACGATAAGCTGAAGCTGAGAAGATTTTTTAAGTAAGGAGCTAATATGGAAAAAATAATGAATGAGGCAAATCTCCGCAGATTTGCCTACTGTAACGATTATGCCATAAAGGGAGATATCAAGGGAATAGTTATATTTTTCGTAGGTCTTGGCGGCTGCAGCATGTACGACAACGGAAGCGAATGGGGCGAGGGCTTTGCCCGTGACAACGTCCTCTTTGTTATACCATATCACAATCCTTGGGCGTGGATGAACAAGCACACCGTGGACTTTACCGACGAGATAATCGACGTTCTTTTTAAGAAATATGATCTCCCCGAGGATACTCCCATCGTATCCTGCGGCGGCAGTATGGGTGGCTTGGGAGCTCTTGTTTATACCGCATATTCCAAGCGTACTCCTGCCTACTGTGTAGCAAGCTGTCCCGTATGCGACCTGCCCTATCATTTTACCGAGCGACCCGATCTTCCCCGTACACTTTATACAGCATTTGCTTCTTATGAGGGAACTTTAGAGGACGCTCTTCGCTCCGCATCTCCTCTGCACCTTGTGGATAAGATGCCTAAGAGCACAAAATACCACCTCTTCCATTGCGAAAAGGATGAGGCGGTAAATATAGATAAGCATTCAAGACCCTTTGTAGAGCTTATGAAGCGTGAGCACGACCTTACCTTCTACCCCGTTCCCGACAGAACACATTGCGATCTTGACGACTACCACAACGAATTATATGATAAGCTCCTCATAGAAGGAGCAACTAAAAAAGCCTGACTGAGTCAGGCTTTTTATATTAGTTTTATTTTTTCTCTTCTTCTTTTTTCTTTGTCATCTGGTCTATGCCTGTTTTTTCGCGAGTATTGGGGTTCTTGAGTAATGCGAAGTTGATCAAAAGAAGCACAAGACCGATAGCAACGATAAGTCCCGCTCTCCAAAGCTTGTCCGCGGTAAACATAATTGCCGAAAGACCGAGGATAGCGCAGAGAGAATAGAGTATAGCAACTACCTGCTTCTGGTTAAGACCCATATCTATAAGTCTGTGATGCAGGTGTCCTCTGTCGGGAGAGAAGGGAGATTTGCCGTGAAGTATTCTTCTGGTGAACGCAAAGGCGGTATCCAGAATGGGGAAGGCGAATATAAGTAAGGGGATGATAAAGGATACGATGGTGTGCATCTTAAGTACGCCTGTGATGGAGACCACCGAGAGGGTATAGCCTAAGAACAGAGCACCCGTATCACCCATAAATATCTTTGCGGGGTTGGAGTTAAAGGGTAAGAATCCAAGGCAGGAGCCTGCGAGGATTCCGATAAGCACGGTGGTAGCGGGATTTTCACCCAGCACCAGAGATACAAGTAACAGTGATATAGCGGAGATTGCAGAAACACCGCAGGACAGACCGTCAAGACCGTCGATAAGGTTTATCGCATTGGTTAAGCCCACTATCCAAAGGATGGTTATGGGTATAGCCCAGTTGCCAAACTCTATGGTTCTTCCTGCAAGGGTTATGCGTTCAACGGTAAGTCCCTGCCATACCGCAACGTAAGCCACGCCTATCTGCACCACCAGCTTGATGATAGCCTTGAGGCGGAGAATGTCGTCAAGTATACCCAGCAGCACTATCGCCGATCCACCTATCCATACCGTGATAAGGGTAGGGGATACGTCGGAGAAAACAAAGGTGGTCAGCACAAAGCCAAGATATATTGCAAGACCGCCCAGACGGGGAACAGGGGTTTTATGCATTCTGCGGTTGTCGGTGGGGATATCTATAGCGCCCATCTTGTATGCAAGCACTCGAACTGCGGGAGTGGTGGTAAAGGCTATGAGAAAAGCACAAACCATCGCTGCTGCGCCGTATAATATGTCAATATAACTCATATAAACTCCTTATATGCGACCTACAAAGCCTAACTTGCGGTATACCTTTGCCAGAGTCTTGTATGCCATACGGTTGGCTCTGTCAGCGCCTTCCTTCATAACGGATTCAAGGTAACCCTTGTCCGCCATAAGCTTGTTGAATTCTGCCTGCACGGGTCCGAGACCGTCTGCAACAGCCTCACCTACAGCTAACTTGAAGTCACCGTAGCCCTTGCCCTCGAATTCCTTTACTATTTCATCGTCGCTCTTGCCTGTGAAGCAGGAGTAGATGGTCATAAGGTTGTTGACGCCGTGCTTACCTTCACCTCTGCATACCACGGTATCAGAGTCGGTAACCGCGCGCTTGAACTTACGGATTATGGTATCGCGGTCATCAAGAAGAGAAACAAAGCCGTTTACGTTCTCATCAGACTTTGACATCTTCTTTGTGGGATCTCCAAGAGACATTATCTTAGCTCCGGACTTAGGAATAAATCCCTCGGGAACTGTGAAGGTGGGGGAATATACCTGATTGAAACGCTGTGCAATATCTCGTGCAAGCTCGATATGCTGCATCTGGTCCTGACCTACGGGAACGAGGTCTGTCTGATAGAGCAGAATGTCGGATGCCATAAGTACGGGGTAGGTAAAGAGACCTGCGTTGATGTTGTCGGCGTTCTTCTTACTCTTGTCCTTGAACTGGGTCATACGGGACAGCTCACCGAACATGGTGTAGCAGTTGAGCGCCCAAGCAAGCTCCGCGTGTGCCGGAACGTGGCTCTGTACAAACAGGGTGCTCTTTTCGGGATCGATACCGCAAGCCATGTAGATGGCAAGGGTCTCGTAGGTTCTCTTGCGCAGATCGGCGGGAACCTGTCGCACGGTTATGGCGTGCATATCGACAACACAGAAAATACAGTTGTTGTCGTTCTGGAACGCACCCCAGTTTTTTATTGCTCCGAGGTAGTTACCTATGGTAAGTATACCGCTGGGCTGTACGCCCGAAAAAATTATCTTCTTATCGTCCATTGTCGTTTAACCTTTCATGAATTCGGTGACAAGCTCACCAAGGATCTTTATACCTTCAGTTATCTGCTCCTCTGTGGGTGTAGCGTAGGTCACACGGAAGGCGTCCGAAGGAGCCGCGGTATCGCAGTTGAATGCTGTACCGGGAACTACCGCTACCTTACGCTTGAGAGCTGCCTGAACGAACTCGTTCAGCTCTATACCCTCGGGAAGGGTGCACCATAAGAACAGACCGCCCTCGGGACGGGTATATTTTACACAATCAGGCATATACTTGTCAAGTGCTGCAAGCATCACGCCGCATTTATGTCTGTAGAGATCCTGTATAGACTTGATATGAGCGTCAAGATCATACTGCTCGATATAGTCTGCACAGATCATCTGGGGCAGCATGGGAGTGTGAACGTCCTCGCCCTGCTTTGCCACAACTATCTTCTGCATCAGCTTCTCGTTAGCGCAGAGGAATCCGATACGCATACCTGAGGAAAGCACCTTTGAGAATGATCCGCAGTAAACCACGATACCCTCGGTGTCCATAGACTTAAGGGTAGGCAACTCCTTGCCCTCAAAGCGAAGCTCGCCGTAGGGGTTGTCCTCAAGGATGACCACACCGTAGCGTACTGCAAGCTCGTATACCTCGCATCTGGTCTTTAAGGACATCGTTCTGCCGGTGGGGTTCTGGAATGTAGGAATAAGATAAAGCAGCTTTACCTTGGGATCGTTTTTAAGTGCCTCTTCAAGGAGTGCAGTGTCTATACCGTCCTCGTTCATGGGGATACCCTTGACAACGGCACCGTTAGAGCGGAAGGAGTTCAAGCTTCCGATGAAGCTGGGGTTCTCGCAGAGAACGGTGTC
>JAZRQH010000188.1:0-4541 GCA_045649645.1 Eubacteriales bacterium | reverse complement strand
CGAGAACATAGCCCTCAAGAGTAGCGGTAGGATAGCCGGGAAGGATGTCGATGTAATAGTCGTTTGTGTTGATGCCATAGGAAAGCTCAAAGCCTTCGTCCATAACACCGCCGTCGGGATCGAACGTAAGAGTCCAGTCCTTATCGGAAGGAGTAGGATCAGGATCGGGAGTAGGATCGGGATCAACAGGAGCACCCTCTTCCCAAAGAGCTACGAGATCAACGTCCTGAGAAACTGCGAAGTAACCGCCGTCCCATGTGCCCTGGTCAAGAGTGTAGTTGAAAGCTTCCCAGTACCAACCAACGAATACGTAACCGTCGAGTGTAGGAACGGGATATTCGATGCCGGTAGCATCCTTGTAGTTGTCATTGGTATTGATGTAATAAACGTTAGCAACGCCTTCGGGCATTACGCCACCGTCAGCGTCAAATGTGATCTTCCAATCGCCTGTAGGTTCAGGATCGGGAGTAGGATCGGGATCGGGTGTAGGATCAACGATAGGAGCCTCTTCCCAGAGAGCTACAAGTGTGCAGTCCTCAGCGAGAGCATAGTAACCTGTCTCATAATCACCCTGTGTGAAGGTGAAGTTCCAAGCCTCAAGATACCAACCTACGAGAACATAGCCCTCAAGAGTAGCGGTAGGATAGCCGGGAAGGATGTCGATGTAATAGTCGTTTGTGTTGATGCCATAGGAAAGCTCAAAGCCTTCGTCCATAACACCGCCGTCGGGATCGAATGTTATGGTATAATCCTTAACTACGGGATCGGGATCGGGAGTAGGATCAGGATCGGGAGTGGGTTCAGGATCGGGGGTAGGAGCGGGATCCACGGGAGCGTTCTCTTCCCACATAGCTACTAAAGTGATGTCTTCTGCTACTGCGAAGTAGGAAGAATCAGCCATGTCAAGAGTGTAGTCGTACTTCTCGTTGTACCAACCAACAAGGGTATAGCCTTCGAGAATTGCCTGAGGCATTTCGCCAAAAATATCAACATAGAAATCGCCTGTGTTGATCTTATAGGTGGTGGGACCGACCATCTCACCTCCATCGGGGTCGAATGTTATTGTCCACTGTCCTTCGGCTGCACTCATGAACGCCATAGAGGGAACGATCATAAGAACCACAAGAACCATAGCCAATAATCTCTTTGTGAGTTTCATTTGGAAATCCTCCTTATATTATTGTTTTAAACTCATACAAGCGATATTATACATCACCCCTTGTTCACTTGTCAATCATGTTCTGTTAATTATTTGGTAATAATTCATTTTTGTTCAGTTTATATATTTTGATGTTCATAATTTGGGTAAATTGACAATAAACAGAATGTTAAATAAATATGTATGTGTATTATATCTATTGACAATAGGTTAGAAATTGTGGTATACTGTTTAAGGTCTTTAAGAGCGGTACAGAGATGCCGACAAGATGTAATAGAATAACATAGGTTTTTGCTGTGCAAGAGCCGGCTTTGTTGTATAGTTATATCTTGTCGCAGGACAGGATATTTTTTTGTTTTAAGGTCAGGAGAGTCGAACCAATATGCATTTGGACGGAGATTTTAGGCTATTTTGCCCGTTTCCGTTTTTGACTTGCCTCCAGCAAGCCTGTAAACTCTACCGACCAAACTTTCTCAAAAATCTCTCGTCAAAATGTGCTTCGCAGTTTTAGATGAGCAGATATCCGTCAGATCGCGAAAGCGATTGACGGCAATATAAAGAGATATTGACTAAATCGCTGACAATGAGATGGCGGATATCTGCCATCTAAAACCATATGGGGTTCGATTCCCCTGACCTTAAGGAGGAAAAAACATGCAGATCAAGCTTAAAAACGCATTATGTTTGATTGACGGAAATATTTCTTCCCGTGATATATATATAAATGAAGGAAAGGCTTCTTTCGTCCCCATGACTGAAGAGGTTTTTTGTGAATTTGATAATTGTATTTTTTCTCCCGGTTTCTTAGATGTTCACGTTCATCTGAGAGAGCCGGGTTTTTCTATGAAAGAACGCATATCCACGGGAACAAGGGCTGCCGCCAGAGGAGGATACACCGACGTGTGCAGTATGCCTAATCTGAATCCCGTGCCTGATACACCAGACACTCTCGGTGTACAGCTTGACATTATCAAAAATGATGCTGTCATAAACGTTCACCCCTACGGCTCCATCACCATGATGGAGGCAGGGCAGGAGTTAGCCGATCTTGAGGGCATGGCAGACAAGGTCTGCGGCTTCTCGGACGACGGCAGAGGAGTCCAGTCGGACGAAATGATGAGAGCTGCAATGACTAAGGCGAAGAGCTTAGGCAAGATAATAGCCGCTCACTGTGAAGACAACTCACTTCTCTTCGGAGGATACATAAACGCCTGCGCTTACCAGAGAGCCCACGGACATAAGGGCATCTCAAACGAAAGCGAATACAAGCAGATAGAAAGAGACCTTAAGCTGGTTGAAGAAACAGGCTGTGAATACCACGTATGCCACATCTCCACCAAGGAAAGCGTGGAGCTTATAAGACAGGCTAAGGCAAAGGGCTTGCCCGTGACTTGCGAAACGGGACCACATTACCTTGTTCTGTGTGACGAGGACCTCTGTGAGGATGCAAGATTCAAGATGAATCCTCCGCTACGCAGCCGCGAGGACATGATGGCGCTGCGTGAGGGCATTATCGACGGTACTATAGACATGATAGCAACCGACCACGCACCTCACACCACTGAGGAAAAGTCCCTGGGACTTGCAAAGAGCCCTATGGGAATAACAGGTATAGAGACTGCGTTCCCCATTATGTACACCGAGCTTGTAAAGCCGGGTATAATCAGTATGGAAAAGCTCCTTGAGCTTATGATAACAAATCCCAGAAAGCGCTTCGGTATTCCTGCATCAGAGGACAGCTTCACGGTGCTTTCTACCGACAGAAAATATGTAATTGATCCCAATGATTTCCTCTCGATGGGTAAGATAACACCCTTCGCAGGCAAGGAAGTTTACGGTGAATGTATAATGACAGTAATTAACAGGAGGATAGTATGGCAATCAAGTATGACAGAAAGATAGTGACCGAGGACGGTCAGGAATATTACGGCTTTGGCTTTGGTTCCACCAAGGTGGAGGCAATGTGCGAGCTTCTTATGAACACCGCAATGGTAGGCTACCAGGAGGTTATATCCGACCCCGGTTATACAGACGATATGGTGCTTATGACCTATCCCCTTATCGGTAACTACGGTATCGCAGAAGAGGACTTTGAGACCAAGGTCCCCACGATAGGCGGTCTCATCGTACGCGAGTACAACGACTCTCCCAGTAACTTCAGATACACCAAGACTCTTTCCGAGATCTTGGAGGAGAACGACATCCCCGCAATCGAAGGCGTAGATACCCGTATGCTGACCCGTAAGATCAGAGACAACGGCAGCTGCAAGGTATATATCTGCGATGCAGACAAGCCTAAGGAAGAGGCAGTTGAGTATATGAGAACTCACGAGCTTCCCACCGACGCCGTAGCCCGTGTAAGCTGCAAGAAGAGATGGTACAGCCGTACCTTCAAGCCTAAGTACAACGTAGTTGTGGTCGACTGCGGTACAAAGTTAAGCGTTATAAAGGAGCTCAACGCAAGAGGCTGTAACGTAACAGTTGTTCCTTACAACACCGAGGCAAGAATAATCGAGGGTATGAACCCCGACGGAATCCTTATCTCCGACGGCCCCGGAAATCCCGCAGACGTTCCTGTTGTTATTGACCTTATCAAGGAATTAAAGGGCAAGTACCCCATGTTCGGTATCTCCCTTGGATTTGAACTCATCTGTATGGCTTACGGTGCATCCTGCTACAAGATGAAGTTCGGACACGGCGGCGGAAGCCATCCCGTACGCAACCTGCAGAACAACCGAGTTGACGTGGTAAATCAGATACACTCCTACACCGTTGAGCCCGAGAGCTTAAAGAACACGGCTCTCACAGTTACCCACACAAACGTGATCGAGGGCACTATCGCAGGTGTAGAAAACAAAGAAGACAATATGTTCGCCGTTCAGTTTGAGGTTGACAACACAGTAAGACCCAAGGACTGCGAAAATCTCTATGATAAGTTTGTAAGCATGATGAAGGAGGTAAAGGAGAATGCCTAAGAGAACCGACATAAAGAAGATACTGGTTATAGGCTCAGGTCCTATAGTTATCGGACAGGCAGCAGAGTTTGACTACGCAGGCACACAGGCGTGTCTTGCCCTTAAGGAAGAAGGCTATGAGGTAATCCTCTGCAACTCCAACCCCGCTACCATCATGACCGACACCACCATCGCCGACAAGGTATATATGGAGCCTCTGACCCTTGAATACGTGGCAAAGATCCTTCGCTACGAGCGTCCCGACGCTATCATCCCCGGTCTCGGCGGTCAGACAGGTCTTAACCTTGCTATGCAGCTTGCACGTAAGGGTATTCTCGACGAGTGCCGCGTTAAGCTTCTCGGCACCAAGTGTGAGTCTATCGAGCGCGCAGAGGACCGTGAGCTCTTCAAGCAGCTCTGTCTTGACC
>JAZRQH010000187.1:0-5381 GCA_045649645.1 Eubacteriales bacterium | reverse complement strand
TCAAAGCTGCGGCGGGAAAATGTCTCGATAGACATCGCACCCGGGAGCTTGAGGATGTTGAAGAGCTCGTTTGCGCAGAGCCTTTCGGGGTTGATAGACATGGACAGCTCTATCTGCTGACGCATAAAGGCAAGACTGCCGTCGTTATATTCGGGATTACGTATACGGGCTATGGTGTGCTTGGCGCCCATCTTCTTTGCGAAGAAGCAGGCGAGCATATTGAGCTCGTCCGATGCTGTTACTGCGGCAAACATTTCGGCATCCTGAACGCCGGCTTCCTTCAGCACGTCGCTGTCAGCTCCGTTACCGCATATACACATTACGTCGTAGATGTTAGTCAGCTCGGTTATGGTGGCAGGGTCGCTGTCTATTGCCAGTACCTCGTGCCCTTCGTTTACCAGGTTTGCAAGCATTGCAGTACCTATCTTACCGCAGCCGACGATTATAATTTTCATAGCATACCTCTATACAAAAATCATTGCCCCCATTATACACCTAAGATATGTAAATTGCAATATTAATTTGATTTTGTTAGATAAATTTGGTATAATTGTGTAACCTTTCTTTATAAAATTACGCTTATATGGGTGAAGGGAGTGATAATATGGATGATGCAAAAATAGTTGAGCTGTTTCTGCTTAGAGACGAAAATGCAATTACCTGTACCGCCGAAAAATACGGCAAGAGATTGCAGAATATTTCTTTGGGTATAGTAGGCGACAGAGAGACCGCCGAGGAATGCGAAAATGACACCTATAACGAGGCTTGGTGCAGTATACCGCCAAAGGCGCCGAGAAGCTATTTTTATGCCTTTCTATGCCGTATAGTGCGGAATATCTCACTTGACCGCTGCCGAAAAAGAGAGGCGCTTAAACGCAAAGCCCATATCAGCGAATTAAGTCTTGAAATGGAAAACTGTATTCCCTCACCCGATGACTGCCAGCAGCGTATAGAGGATATGGCTTTTGCTGAAATGCTCAATATATTTCTCCGAGGTCTGCCGTCTGACAAGAGAAAAATTTTTGTCAGGAGATATTTTTTTCTTGACAGTATAGAGAGTATTGCAGAGCATTTTTTCGTGTCCGAGTCTAAGGTCAAGACAACGCTTTTCCGTACGAGAAACGAGCTTAAAAATTTTCTTATAAAGGAGGGTTACGAGCTGTGAGAGGGGATAATTTTTTAGAAAAATTCGGACTTATAGATGAAAAATATATCGAAGAAGCCGAAGAAAAAACAAAAAGAAAAAATATAAAAATTCCCATACTTATAGCCGCTTGCTTCATGCTGGTGCTTATGCTTGCGGCATTACCTCTTTTCAAAAAAGAAGAGACACCGCCTACTGTTGATCCTGTGCCCGATGAGACAGAGGAGGCGGATATAAGCTATGCTCCCCCTGCCATATATGACGGTATACCCTACAGTGAGCTTAATATCTCGGATATCGGTCCCGATGCCGCACTTGATGAGCTTGTTGGCGGCTCGGCGATGCTTGCCGGCTTTTTTGAAGAGGAGCTTTTGGATATTACTGCCGTCATAGAGGGCAGGGTCACCGACGTAAGAACAAAACACTATGAGATCATTACCGATTACGATAAATTCGGAGACGGATCAAGAACACATTTCTTTGAAAACAGTGTCGTATATGACATAGAGGTGGAAAAGGTCTATAAAGGTGAGGTAAGTGAAGGTGAGATATTTACCGTAGAGGTACGTGTGATCGCCCCACGATATACCTTTTATCTGAAGGAGGGTCATAGCTACGTTATACCTGTCACTACGGTAGGGGATGACTGGGGCAGCTGGCACGGCAATATTGTTGAAGGATCTGCAGAGCGTGACAGTATATATTCTATACTTTATCCATTCCACCCTCAGATAGAGCGTACCCAGGACGGATATTATTTCTTCTCGGATGACTGGACTACCCTTGCTTCCGCTGATACGGCGGTCAAGGTGACTATGGATATTCCCTATGATTATTACCGTTCCCGTTTTAACGATATGATGATGCTTATCGACGGTGAAAGCTTTGAAAAAATATTAGAAGATATCTTAGCTAAATACAACTGAAAGCCATTGCAATTTTTCGCAATGGCTTTCTTCATTGATTTTGCATTTTGTATTTTGAATTTACAAAGTCACTCTTGTAACCTTGCTAACCTTGCCGCTTGAGGGATCAAGCTCAAAGAGAGCTCCGTTGACACGGAGATCGTTTTCCGCTATCTCAAATCGGGTGGGGAGCTTGGTGGTAAGCTTGTGGATTATACACTCGCTCTTGACACCAAGGATAGAATCGTGAGGGCCTGTCATACCCAGGTCGGTGATGTAACCGCTTCCCTTGGGTAAAATCTGCTCGTCGGCTGTGGGAATATGGGTGTGGGTACCGTAGATAACGTTTACCCTGCCGTCAAAGTATCTGGCAAGGGCATACTTTTCGCTGGTGGTTTCGGCGTGGATATCAAGGGTTGCGATATCGTAGTTGCCCTCTTCCCTTTTTAAGATACGTTCTACCGTTTCAAAGGGGTCGGCAAGAGGCTCGCCGTAGATAACACCCATAACGTTCATTACAAGCACACGGTAGCCGTCGGCATCCGCTATGGTGTAGCCGTTTCCGGGGTTCTGTGAGGGATAGTTTGCGGGACGGATTATACGCTCGCTTGTGTCGAGAAAATCGCGCAGATCCTTCTTCTGCCAGATGTGGTTGCCGCCGGTTATGACGTCGGCTCCCGCATCAAGGATGGCCTCGGCATCGGCTCTTGAGAGTCCGTTGCCCACGCTTGCATTCTCACCGTTGACAAGGGTGAGAGAGACCCGCTCTGCAGATACGAAGTTGCGGAGCTTCTTTGACATATATTCTATTGCCGCGGGACCTACTACGTCTCCGATAGCAAGTATTTTCATAGTTAGTTACCTTTCGTTGTGAAATAAATACGGCTCCCGAAATCGGGAGCCGTAATCGGGTTTTTATAGAAAAAATATATAAAACGGAATACCGTATTGTTATCAGCTTGGTTCTATATAAATTATCTATTAATAAAAAGCTTTCGCTTATTTCGCATAATCTACGGCTCTGCTCTCTCGGATGACGTTTATCTTGATCTGTCCGGGATATTCAAGCTCAGCCTCGATCTTCTTTACGATGTCGCGGGCAACAAGAACCATCTGGTCATCGTTGACCTCTTCAGGCTTGACCATAATTCTGATCTCGCGGCCTGCCTGGATAGCGAAGGATTTTTCTACGCCGTCAAAGCTTGTCGCGATCTCCTCAAGCTTCTGCAATCTCTTGATGTAGTTCTCAAGGTCCTCTCTGCGCGCACCGGGACGTGCTGCGGAGATGGCGTCTGCCGCCTGAACGATCATAGCTACGATAGTTCTGGGCTCAACGTCGCCGTGATGTGCCTCGATTGCGTGGAGCACATCCTTGTTTTCCTTATGCTTCTTGGCAATATCGATACCCAGCTGTACGTGAGAGCCCTCAAGCTCGCTGGTAAGAGCCTTACCGATATCGTGAAGCAGACCTGCTCTCTTTGCGAGAGTGCTGTCTACGCCAAGCTCATCTGCGATGATGCCTGACAGGAACGCAACCTCAATAGAGTGTGTAAGTACGTTCTGACCGTAGCTGGTACGGTAGCGAAGACGTCCGAGGAGTCGTACAAGCTCGGGAGCGATGCCGTGGATACCTGTTTCAAATATCGCCTTGTCGCCTGCCTGCTTGATAGCTGCGTCAACCTCTTTTCTTGCCTTTTCAACCATTTCCTCGATGCGGGCGGGATGTATACGTCCGTCGGAAATAAGCTTTTCAAGAGCAATTCTTGCTACTTCTCTTCTTACGGGATCGAAGCAGGAAAGGGTGATCGCCTCGGGTGTGTCGTCGATGATAAGATCGACGCCTGTCATAGTTTCGATGGTTCTGATGTTACGTCCCTCACGGCCGATGATACGACCCTTCATGTCGTCGTTGGGGAGCGCTACAACAGATACTGTGGTTTCGGAAACGTGGTCAGCGGCACAGCGCTGGATAGCAAGAGCGACGATCTCGCGGGCCTTCTGGTCGGCCTCGTCCTTAAGCTGGCTCTCGATCTCAACTATCTTCATAGCTGCCTCGTGATTAACTTCCTCTTCGATACGGTTAAGCAGCTCAGCCTTTGCCTCCTGTGCGGAGTATCCGGAGATCTTCTGGAGAAGCTCAAGCTCAGCGTTCTTCATCTTATCGAGCTCTTCGCCACGTTCGGTGTTTTCTTTGATCTTTTTGTTCAGTGTCTCTTCTTTCTTGTCGAGATTCTCGATCTTGCGGTCAAGTGTTTCCTCGCGGGCTGCCACACGGTTTTCCATTTTGGAAATTTCCTTACGGCGTTCCTTGAGCTCACGCTCGGACTCGTTCTTATGCTTGAGTATCTCTTCCTTAGCTTCCAGCAGGGCTTCCTTTTTCTTGGTTTCAGCGAGCTTTTCGCCTTCTTCCACGATCTTCTTAGCCTGTGCCTCTGCAGAGCCTATCTTAGCCTCGGCAACCTTTTTGCGGTATGCCGCGCCGACAAGCACGCCGACAACTAAAGCAACAAGAAATGCAGCGACTACACTGATGATCATTGTCAATGTAGATACCAAAATTGCACCTCCTTATTTAATTTTCTGTTATTGCCTTCATAGAAGGCTCAGCCTTCTATGTATTTTAACGCATAGTGCGAACAATACAAAACAATATACACCGATATTTTAAAGCATTTTGATTTGTATGTCAAGTAATATTATAAAATATATGAAAAAAAGATGTACTATTTTTAAAAAATATTGACAAAAGAACGGCGTATTGCTAAAATTTTAAGTAAGAAAAGGCAGGAGGCTGTTATGAAAAAACTCAGTATTGCAATATTATTTTTGGTTATGTTGTCTTCTCTCGTCCTGCTCGCGGGCTGTAGCAAAGAGATCGCTCCCGAGCCTGCCACCAAGGTGGAGCTGGATCTGAGCAGAGACAAATATCCCGTGTACCATTCCTTTGACGACGAGGGCAAAAAATTATACGGTGTTCTTTATGATGCCATGCAGACCCACGATACGGCAAATATACTTATAGGCGAGTATGAGTCTGAGGAGGAGATGGACCTTACCCGTGATTGGATAGACAAAAATTACAGACAGATAGTCTACGAACAGCCTGATTTTTTCTGGGTAGACCCCTATAATTATACCGTGCTGACCGCTGAGGTCGGAGGTAAGCACAGACTGATGCTTAATCTGTCATACGTAGCTGACCGCGAGGAGTCAGCGGAGCTCAAGACCGCTTACGACGCCGTAGTCAACAGTATAGTTGAAGAGGCAAAGCAGCAGCTCACCCTCTTTGACCGAGTGCTTTACGTTCACGACAGAATACTTTCGGGCGTGGA
>JAZRQH010000186.1:0-9966 GCA_045649645.1 Eubacteriales bacterium | reverse complement strand
ACCCTCAGCCTTAAGAGCTGCGATCTTTTCTGCGTATGTAGGAAGATTTTCCTTAGTAGCAAAGTTTCTCTGGCACTCGGGAACAGTGTACTTACCGAGCTTGTTGAAGAATGCAGCCTTCATGGAGTACTCAAAGGAAGCAGTGCTGGTGTTGGGGAGGGTGTTACCCTCGTCGTCAGACCACTCGTCCATATTGAAGGTGTAAACGTGGCTGCAGGAAACCTTCCACTCACGAAGGAAGTATACAGCCCAGCGGTACATACCCATAGGACCTACGGGGAGGATCATAGCGCACTTTCTGCCTGCGTCGCGGGTCTCCTTGATCTGCATAGCGATCTCGTGACCCATGAGAACGTCGAACTCAGCTACGTTGTCGCACTCCTGAATGTTGAACTTCTTGTTCCAGAAGTCCTCGCGCTTGGTACCCTTTTCGCAGCAAGCGTCGATCTTTGCCATATCCCATCCCTTGGGATAGAAGCCGTCAAGAAGACTGCCTTTTACTGTTGACATAAAATCCATATCTTTTACCTCATATTATAAATAATTATTTCAATGTAATTGATTTTCGCTATAGCGAAAATCTTCCTTTAATTACGCATTACGAATTACGCATTACAAATTAGAGATTGTTGCTTAAGGCAACAATCTCTTTGTTACCACCTTGGGGTAACAAAGCTCTTCTGTAAAGCCTTCTGCGTAAGCGCAGTTGGACTGATAACCTCTGAACTTGCTGCATGTACGTACAAAGTCGCAGAAGTCGATGTGGTCGTGGTCACGCATCCACTTGATCTGGCTTTCGTGACACTCAAGCATCTGGAGCTTAAGATCGATCTCGTCGGTGATGTCTACGTACATTGTAGGCTCAAACTTCATGCCTGCCAGGTTATCCATATAGTAGATAGGAGTAACCTTGGATGCCTTATGCTCGCCGGGAACATACTGAGGGCAGGATGCCGCAAAGCAAGCGGAGAATACCATCTTCTGTACCTCTAAGTGGTCGGGCATATAGTCTGTGGGAGAGTGGGTGATGATGAAGTCGGGATCTGCATAACGCATAACCTGCATCAGCTTGTCTCTCTGTTCATAGTCGTTAGCATTGGGGCGAAGGTCGCCGATATCAAGGGAGATTACCTCGATACCAGCAAGAGAGCCTGCCTTCTTAGCCTCGCCGTTACGCATGGGGCCAAGCTCGTGGGGAGGGATCACAACGTGACCCATGTTGCCGTTACAAACGTGGCAAACTATAACTCTGTCACCGCGCTTGACACACTTTGCAAGTGTGCCTGCGCAGGAAATTTCTATATCATCGGGATGACAACCGATTGCTAAAACGTTCATTTATATATACCTCTTGTTATTTGCCCTTAGGCATTTCAGTCATTCTCAGCTTGGGAGCACCGTAGGGAAGGAGCTTTACTCTTTCGGTTTCGCTTACGGGTGTACGGTCTGCGGGAACAGTGTTGGGAACGGTACCCTCGAAGCCCTCCTTGCAGCCCCAGCCTATCTTATGCATGTTTGCGTAAGCAACGATGGGAGGATTCTTAGAGGAGAAGGGAATGGTATAGTCGTCAACCTCTTCGAACTCTACGTTTTCATCAGAGTATGCATAGTTCCAGTCGGATGCAGGACGCAGATCGTAGTCACAGTAGGGGAACTTACGCTCGATGCCTTCCTCTGTGAACTCGCGGCGGTACCATTCTTCCTTGATGGGAAGAGAGTAGAGAAGTGCGCCGCGCTTGAGAGCATACATATCACGGGGTCTCTCAACGAATTCAACCTTCTGGTCGAACACAACGTTGATGACTGTCTCGCCCTCCCACGTGCGGGAGATGATATGCTTCTTGCCTACCTCAACAGACTCACCGTTTACGGTTGCGCCGTTAAGGGTAGAGGGGATAACTATCTCAAAGTCAAAGTCGACTGCCTTGTCGGTCTTGACTGTATATGTAAGAGTATCTCTGAAGGGATACATGGTATCGAGATCTACGGATACGTTTGCACCCTTGATATCAAGAGCAACCTTGGAAGGAACGTGTGCTACAGAAGCAAGACCCTTTTCGTTTCTCATAAATGCGGAGAGCACAAGCTTGGGCCAGCCCTGACCGAAGTTAGCGGTGCAGCAGCCGTAGTTAGGCTCAAGACCGAACATATTTCCCTCAAAGCCGTTGGAGCCGAAGGGGGATTCCTCATGTGTACCGGGGAAGCGGATACAAGCGATCTGGTTAGCCTGCTGGTCGTACTGACGTACCCACATATCGTCGCTGGTACCTGCGGGAAGAGCGTTGAATGCAAGAGCCTCAAGACGGTCTACCCACTTTTCCTTACCTGTGATGGCATAGAGCCACTCGTAGGAGTACATAGCCTCAACAACACCGCAGAGCTCTGTACCTCTTGTGGGGTCATCACCTCCGAGACACTCGTCACCGGTGAAGTAGCCTGTAGGTGTACCGTGGTACTTGTGGAGTGTGGAGAGCATATATTCTGCAAACTCGTCCTCGTCAACCTCTCTGCCCTCGTATGCAAGGAATCTGGAAGCCATAGCCTCAGACTTAAGAGCCATAGCAAGGTTAACAACGTGGGTGTGCAGACGCCATACGTTGGGTCTGTCGTGAGCTTCCTTATCTCTCCAGCGGTAGAAGATCTTGTGGAAATCAGCACCCTCGATCTCAAGGAGTCTGCAGAGCTCGATGAGCCACTCCTCTTCGCAACGGTCGTACATCCAGTAGATTGCGATAAGACCCTCGTACCATCTGAACTGACCCCAGGATTTAAGGGCGGTGTGCTCAAGACGGAACTTGAGGTTTTTGAGTATTCTGTATATTACGTTGGGGATACGGTCATCGCCAGAGCAATCGTAATAAACGATAAGAGCCTTACATATAAGTAAAACAGCCCATTCGTCAAATGTGTCAAATTCAAGCTGAGAACCGCAGGGACAGATCCAACCGTCGTGGTAGGGAACTTCGGGGGTGTCCTCCTGCTTTGAAAGGATAAAATCTACGTATTTTTTAGCTACTGCTATAAGCTCTTCGTCCTTAAGAAGATAAGCCATGGGGATAAAACCGTCGAGCCAGTAGGGAACTCGCTCCCAGCCTTCCTTGTCGCCGCCTATCCATTGGCTGTCGCGAACGTCCGGCCAAACCTTGTGAAGGTTACCGCACAGACCCTTAGCCTGTATCTTTAACTGCTCAAGGACCCAGCCCTTTGCTTCTATCTCCTTGGTGGTGAGCATAGAGTAACGGTGATTGTTCTTCATAGTGTGTCTCCTAATAAATATATTCCTTATGATTATATCATTACGTCCGACATAATTCAAGTCTTTTTATACATTATTAAATATATTTATTTGTTCAAAACAAGGAGGTTGACTTATTCTGGCAAATGTGGTATATTTGAGTTACCGAAATAAAAAGCAAAAGAGGTTTTTGTTATGAACGTAAAAAGAATCCTGGCTCTCGCACTGGTATGCGTTCTGGTTCTTCCCATGCTTGTTGCCTGCACAAAGTCGGGCGGCGGCAAGGAAAATAACGGCGGCGGCTCAAACATTGAAGCCGTAGGCAGCGTTGTTCCCGAAGACGTAACCTTCCCCGGCGAGACCTTTACCATCCTCTGCCGTGAGGATAACGCATGGGGCGAGTGGCTCCATGAGATCTCCGCAGACGAGGATGCAACCGAGCTTGTAAACGAGGCTGTTTATAAGCGCAACCTTGAGGTAGAGGAGCGCTTTGAGCTTGAGGCTCTTGAGGCTTACGCTATCCCCGGACAGTGGGCAGAGGGTGAGAACTTCGTTAACACCTTCCGCAACTCTATTCTTGCGGCAACGGGTAGCTTTGATCTCATTATGAGCCATCAGGCGTATATGTCCTCCGACCCCTCTCTCAACGAGCTCTACACCAACCTTTACGACGTACCCTACGTTAAGGATAACCTTGACGCTAAGTACTACTATCCCGACGTGGTAGATGAGCTTACCATCAACGACAAGCTTTACTTCCTTCTCGGCGACTACTCCCTTACCTACTGGGAACTGGCATACGTTCTTTACTTCAACAAGACTATGGCAGAGAACAACAACCTTGAGGATATCTACGAGCTTGTACGTAACGGCGAGTGGACCTTTGACAAGATGACCGAGATGGTCAAGGGCTCCTGGGTAGACCTTAACGGTGACGTATGGCCGGATGCAGAGGATACCTTCGGCTACGTATCCGATATCCCCAACACCACCGACGCTCTTGAGGCGCACTTCGATGTTCCTATGACGGGTCACGATGAAGGCGGTAGCGTTATCTTCAACGTAGATCAGGGTAAGATGGTAAACATCCTTGAGAAGTTCGTTGAGTTCAAGAAGTCTGACGATACTCACTTCATCTATACCACCTCCTCCGACACAGAGGATTCCAACGTAGCGGACAAGATCTTCCGCGAGGGCAGAGCGCTCTTCTATCCCGCAATGCTCAACCGCGCGCAGGAGTTCCGCGGCATGGAGACCGACTTCGGTATCGTTCCTTATCCCAAGTGGAATGAGGATCAGGAGACCTACTACACCCACGCACAGGACGGCTACTCCGTAGGCGTTATTCCCATCGACGCTCCCAACCTTGAGCTCTGCGGCGCAGTGGTTGACGTTATGTCCGCACTCTCAAGCGAAATGGTCATCCCCGCTTACTACGATATGGCTCTGCGCGACAAGTATGCCCGTGACGATGAGTCGGGCGAGATGCTTGACCTTATCCGCGAGGGCTTTACCGTAAACTTCGGTTACTTCTACGGTCAGTCCCTCAACGGCTGCTCCATGATCTTCCGTAACCTTATTCAGCAGGATAACACAAACTTCGTTTCCTACTATCAGGTAAACGCAAAGGGCTATGAAAGAATGCTCAAGAAGCTCCTTGAAGCCTACGAAAACGAAGCAGAATAAACAAATGAACAAGGCTTTATGCCTTGTTCATTTTTTATATTTGATTATTTCATAAGTTTATGTTAGCATATATACATAAAATTATACAGAAAGGCAGAATCATAATGAAAAACTTCAAAAGAATTCTTGCTCTTATGCTCGTAGTTCTCACAGTTCTTCCCATGCTCGTAGCTTGCGACAACGGCAAGGGCGGTAAGAACAATAACAATTCCAACGTTACCATAACCCCCAACGGCAGCGTCGTGCCCGATGACGTAACATTCCCCGGTGAGACCTTTACTATTCTTTGCCGTGAGGATAATGCGTGGGGTCAGTATCTCCACGAGATCTCTGCAGACGAAGATGCAACAGAGCTTGTAAACGAGGCGGTTTATAAGCGTAACCTCGAGGTAGAGGAGCGCTTTGAGCTTGAGGCTCTTGAGGCGTACGCTATCCCCGGACAGTGGGACGTTAAGGAAGATTTCACCAACACCTTCCGTAACTCCATTCTTTCCAACAGCGGTACCTTCGACCTTATCATGAGCCATCAGGCTTATATGTCCTTCGACCCCTCTCTCAACGAGCTCTACACAAACCTTTACGATATTCCTTATCTCAAGGACAATCTTGATGCAGACTACTACTATCCCGACGTAGTTGAGGAGCTTACCGTTAACGATAAGCTTTACTTCCTCCTCGGCGACTACTCCCTTACATACTGGGAGCACGCTTACGTTCTCTACTTCAACAAGACTCTTGCAGAGAACAACAACATCGAGGATATCTACCAGCTCGTTCGTGACGGCAAGTGGACTGTTGACAAGATGATCGAGATGTCTAAGGGTAAGTGGGTTGACCTTAACGGTGACCTCTGGCCCGGCGTTGAGGACTCCTTCGGTTACGTATCCGAGACCAACAACACTCCCGACGCATACGAGGCGCACTTTGACGCTCCCATGACAAGCAGAGACGAGAACGGCAACGTTATCTTTGACGTAGATCAGGGTAAGTACGTAAGCATTCTTGAGAAGATGATCGACTTCAAGAAGACAGACGACGTATACTTTGAGTACTTTGCAGATCAGCCCGAGGATGCCAACACCATCGACAAGATCTTCCGTGAGGGCAGATCTCTCTTCTACCACGCACAGCTTGACCGTGCACAGATGTTCCGTGGCATGGAGACCGACTTCGGTATCGTTCCTTATCCCAAGTGGAATGAGCAGCAGGATGGCTACTACACTCACGCACAGGACGGTTACTCTGTAGGCGTAGTTCCGATTGACGCTCCCAACCTTGAGCTCTGCGGCGCAGTTATCGACGTTCTTTCCGCACTCTCAAGCGAGATGGTAATCCCTGCTTACTACGATATGGCGCTCCGTGACAAGTATGCACGTGACGACGAGTCCGGCGAGATGCTTGACATCATCCGCGAGGGCTTCACCGTAAACTTCGGTTACTTCTACGGTCAGTCTCTCAACGGCTGCTCCATGGTATTCCGTAACATGGTAAACCAGGACAACACCAACTTCGTATCCTACTACACAGTAAACCAGAAGGGCTTTGAGCGTAAGCTTAAGGCATTGCTTGAGTCCTACGCAGACGACGCAGAATGATTATTGAGAAACACACTCATTATGAGTGTGTTTCTTTTATATTGACTATAGGAGATTTATGTGTTACAATAATACAAAATACTAACAGGAGTGTTATTATGAAAAACATCAAAAGAGTCATTGCGCTGTTGCTTGTTTTAGTTATGGTACTGCCTATGCTCATCGCCTGCGGTAACACAACTGAAGACAAAAAGAGCAGTATTGACAAGAATACGCTGACGGAGACTGAGTCTGTAGTTCCCGACGACGTGACCTTCCCCGGCGAGACCTTTACTATCCTCTGCCGTGAGGATAACGCATGGGGTCAGTATCTCCACGAGATCGCAGCTGACGAGGATGCGACCGAGCTTGTAAACGAGGCTGTTTATAAGCGTAACGTAGAGGTTGAGGAGCGCTTTGAACTTGAAGAGCTCAAGGCATACGCCATACCCGGACAGTGGGCTGTATACGAGGATTTTATCAACACCTTCAAAAACTCGATCCTTGCGGCTACAGGCGCATTTGATCTTATTATGAGCCAGCAGGCTTATATGGCGCTTGACCCCGCTCTCAACGAACTGTATACCAACTACTACGAGCTTCCTTATATCAAGGATAATCTCGACGCTTCATACTATTATCAGGACGTCATCGAGAATATGACCATCAACGACAAGCTCTACTTCCTCCTTGGTGACTATTCTCTTACATATTGGGAATATGCCTACGTTCTCTACTTCAATAAGGTAATGGCAGAGAACCACAACATAGAGGATCTCTATACTCTTGTTAAGGACGGAACGTGGACCTATGACAAGATGGTGGAAATGGCTAAGGGTAAGTGGGTTGACCTCAACGGTGACCTTTATCCCGATGAGAGCGATAGCTTCGGTTACGTTTCGGATATCCCCAACACCACAGATGCCTTTGACGCGCACTTCAAGGCGCCCTTTACAGGCAGAGATGAAAACGACAACGTAGTATTTAACGTTGATCAGGGTAAGGTAGTATCCATCCTTGAGAAGTTCGTGGACTTCAAGAAATCTGACGATACCTGGCTTGTATACACCAGTTCTGACATGACTATGGATCAGAACCCCGTTGACAAGATCTTCCGCGAGGGCAGAAGCCTTTTCTACCACGCACAGCTTAACCGTGCGCAGGATTTCCGCGGTATGGAGACCGACTTCGGTATCGTTCCTTATCCTAAGTGGAATGAGCAGCAGGAGGGTTATTATACTCAGGCTCAGGACGGATTCTCCGTAGCTGTTGTTCCGATAGACGTAAAGAACCCCGAGATGTCGGGCGCGGTGCTTGACGTGCTTTCTGCAATATCCAACGAGACCGTTATCCCCGCTTACTACGATATGGCGCTTAAGGACAAGTACAGCCGTGACGACCAGTCTGCAGAGATGCTTGATATCATCCGCGACGGATTTACCCTTAGCTTTGGATACTTCTATCAGCAGGCACTTGGCTGCTGCGGCGTGTACAGAGAGCTTATCCGTCAGGAAAACTCCAACTTTGTATCTTATTATGCAGTAAATCAGAAGGGCTTTGACAGAAAGCTGAAGAAACTCCTCGAATCCTACGAGGACAGCGCTGAATGAAATTATTAAATGAACAAGGTCATACAAGCCTTGTTCATTTTTTAGTGTTGATTTTGTAATAATTTTGTGATAGTATGATTATATATCTAAACGAAAGGCAGAGGTATTTATGAAAAATTTCAAAAGAATACTTGCTCTGATGCTCGTTCTTCTTATGGTTGTGCCTATGCTCGTTTCCTGTAAGGGTGACAAGAGTGGCGGCAACGGACCCGATGGCGGCGGAAGCGACCTTGAGATCAACACGGTCGTTCCCGATGACGTGACCTTCCCCGGCGAGACATTTACAGTTCTTTGCCGTGAGGACAACGCTTGGGGTCAGTATCTCCACGAGATCGCAGCTGACGAAGACGCAACAGAACTTGTAAACGAAGCAGTGTACAAGAGAAATCTCGCAGTTGAAGAGCGTTTTGAGCTCGAAAAGCTTGAGGCTTACGCTATCCCCGGTCAGTGGGCGGTAAACGAAGACTTTATCAACACCTTCAAGAACTCTATTCTTGCAGCCAGCGGCTCCTTTGATCTTATCATGAGCCAGCAGGCATACATGGCTGATATGTCTCTTATCGACCTCTTCTACAACTTCTACGAGGTTCCTTACGTAAAGGACAATATGGATGCCGATCACTACTACCAGGATATCATTGACGAGGTTACCATCGACGGTAAGCTTATGTACATGGTAGGTGACTACTCTCTTACATATTGGGAAAACCTCTACGTTCTTTACTTCAACAAGACCATGGCAGAGAACCGCAACATCGGCGACCTCTATGAGCTTGTTCGTGAGGGCGAGTGGACATTTGACAAGCTTACCGAGATGTCTAAGGGCGCATGGACCGACCTTAACGGTGACGCTTGGCCCGACGAGGGTGACTCCTTCGGTTACATCACCGAGATTCCCAACACCACAGACGCTTTCTGGGATCTCTTTGATATCCGCGTAACCTCCAGAGACGAAAACGGCGATGTTAAGATCGACGTTGACCAGGGTAAGATGGTACAGGTACTTGAGAAGGTTATCGAGTTCAAGAAGAGCGACGACACCTACTTTGAGACCACAGACTCCGGTATGACCGAGGACTCCATCAAGTGCGACAAGATCTTCCGTGAGGGCAGAGCACTCTTCTATCCCTCCGCACTCAGCCGCGCTCAGGACTTCCGTGGCATGGAGACCGACTTCGGTATCGTTCCTTATCCCAAGTGGGACGTAAACCAGGATAAGTACTATACACGTTCTCAGGACGGCTACTCTGTAGCAGTTGTTCCGATCGACGTTCCCAACGTTGAGATGAGCGGTGCGATCTTTGACGTTCTCTCCGCGATCTCCAACGAGAGCGTAATTCCCGCTTACTACGATATGGCACTCCGCGATAAGTACGCACGTGACGACGAGTCCGGCGAGATGCTTGACATCATCCGTGAGGGCTTTAAGTTCAGCTTCGGTAACTTCTACGCTCCCGACCTTGACAGAGGTCTTGAGTTCCGTATTCTTATCGATCAGGAGAACTCCAACTTCGTATCCTACTATGCTGTAAACCAGAAGGGTTATGAGAGAAGACTCAAGAAACTCCTTGCGGCTTACGACGAGCTGGATCTGAGAGAAGAAGGCTAAATAAAGTATATAAAACAGCTGCCTTAGGGCGGCTGTTTTTATATTGACTTAATGATGTTTTTGTGATATTATAAAAATATCAATAAGAAAGGTGAGATGTTATGAAAACTTTTAAAAGAATCACATGCCTTATGCTTGCATTGTTGATGCTTTTGCCCGTGCTTATTGCCTGCGGCGGCAAGAAGGACAGCGGCGAAAATCAGGACGGACCCGGAAGTCGGAGGCCAAGCGGTCTTAGGAAGACAAATCCCC
>JAZRQH010000185.1:0-7421 GCA_045649645.1 Eubacteriales bacterium | reverse complement strand
ATGTGGTCGGCTAAAGCATCCTCCTTTACCGGACGGAAGGTACCAAGTCCTACGTGGAGCATTACGGGAGCGATCTGCACGCCCTTTGCCTTTATCTTTTCAAGAAGCTCGGGAGTAAAGTGCAGACCTGCGGTAGGGGCTGCGGCAGAGCCGCGCTCGTTTGCATATACGGTCTGGTATCTGTCCTTGTCCTCTAGCTTTTCGGTTATGTAGGGCGGCAGAGGCATATGGCCTATCTGATCGAAAACCGAATAGAGGTTGTCGCCCTCGTAATCGAACTTGACTATACGGTTTCCGTCCTCGATAACATCGGTTACCGTTGCACGAAGCAGACCGTCTGCGAATATAATGACAGTACCCGGCTTTGCCCTTCTTCCGGGACGGCAGAGCACCTCCCAGGTATCGAGCCCGTGGGAACGAAGCAGCAGCACCTCCATATCGATGCCGCTGTCCTCCTTGACTCCGTAGAGTCTTGCGGGAATGACCTTGGAATCGTTTATGACAAGCACGTCGCCTTCCTCGAGATAGTCGATTATATCGTGGAATATCTTATGCTCGAGCTCTCCCGTTTCCTTTGAAACGCACATAAGCTTTGAGGAGTCTCGGACAGCTAAGGGAGTCTGTGCAATACGCTCGGGGGGCAGGTCATAGTAAAAATCCTGCTTTGTAAGATTGGTTTCGGGTAAAGTATTTTTGATCATATTTAACTCCAAGAGGTTTTTTGTATGAATAAAAAAGTTGTTTTCAGGGGTGCGGCTACAGCCGTTATAACACCCTTCAACGGTATGGGCGAGGTAGACTACAGAGAGCTTACCCGTATACTTGAGTTTCAGATACTTGAGGGTATAGACGCCATAGTCCTGTGCGGTACCACCGGCGAAGCACCGACCCTCAGTGACGTTGAGCATCAGCGTATGATATCCCACGCCGCCAAGGTAATAGATAAAAGAGTACCCCTTATCTGCGGAACAGGCTCAAACGACACCGCCCACGCAGTTATGATGTCAAAATGCGCCAAGGAAAACGGCGCTGACGGACTGCTTCTGGTAACACCCTATTATAACAGGACCACAAACGAGGGGCTGGTAAAAAGCTATCTTAAAATAGCCGATTCGATAGATATACCTATGCTGATCTACAACGTTCCAACAAGGACGACTGTAGATATTCCCATCGAGGTTTACCGAGAACTTTCAAAGCATCCCAACCTTGTGGGCGTAAAGGAAGCAAGCGGATCCATCGGAAAATTCGCGCGGCTCTGCCACGAGATGGGGGATGATTTTTCAGTCTATACCGGCAACGACGACAACCTTATCTCCACCCTTGCGGTAGGCGGTGACGGCGTAATCTCTGTTACGTCAAATATCATTCCTGAATACATACACCGTATCTGTCAAAAATGGTTTGATAAAAAATATGACGAAGCAAGGGATATGCACCTTGCCTTGTGTGAATTGAACTCGCTTCTCTTCTCCGAGGTCAATCCCATCCCTGTCAAAGCCGCAATGAATATGCTTGGCTTCTCTGCGGGAGGACTTCGTCTTCCCCTTGTGGAAATGACAGCTTCGGGTAAAGACAAACTTAGAAAAGAACTTAAAAAGCTGAATATTATATAGTCTGCTTGTAAATTTCGTTTTTCGGAACGCCTCGGTCCTTTGCTACCTGCTTTATGGCGTCCATCTTTTTAATGCCCTGAGAAACGTAATATTCTATATGGGCATCTACGGTCATGTCCTGCCAGAAGGCGCCTGACTCACCCTTTGCGCCCTCGAGGACGAGAACGTACTCGCCGCGGGGGTCGTTTTGGGCGTAATACTCCACAGCCTCAGCTAAGGTACAGCGCATTACCTCTTCGTTTAGCTTTGTAAGCTCGCGGCAGAGTGCTATTCGACGGTCTGAGCCGAAATATTCAAGAAGATCGTCTAAGGTATTCTTTAATTTATGGGGTGCCTCGTAGAGAACGAGGGTGCGCTTTTCGGTGGATAATTCGGAAAGCATCTCCTTACGCTCTCTGCCCTTAACGGGAAGAAATCCCTCAAAGGCAAAACGGCGGGTATTCATACCCGAAAGAGTTAATGCAACGATAACGGCAGCCGCTCCGGGTACGCTTGTGACCTTTATTCCCGCTTCAATACAGTCTCTGACTATATCCTCACCGGGGTCGCTGATGGCGGGTGTTCCCGCATCGGTGACAAGGGCACAGCTCTGGCCCTCAAGAAGCCTTTTTAAGATATGCTCGCCGCTCGATTTTTTGTTATGCTCGTAATATGAGGTCATAGACTTTGAGATGCCTATGGCGGATAAGAGCTTACCGGTGTTACGGGTATCCTCTGCTGCGATGAAATCCACCTCGAACAGCACCTTGTATGCTCTGTCAGAGAGGTCGGAGAGGTTGCCTATAGGTGTGGCTACAAGATAAAGTGTACCGCCCTCTATACGGTTCTTTTCATTTGATACTGAACTCACTCGGAAACTCTCCCTTCTCATAGATATAGTCGATATCAGCCCCGTCCATAAAGAGAGGCTTTGTTATGTTAAGTCCCGCCTTGCCGCCGCGCTTACCCTCGACGAGAACCATGGAGGGCTGATGATTGACGGTAGCGTGAACGTAGGTCATACGCTTGGGCTCAATGCCGTTGTGCCTCATAGCGTCAAGCAGGTCTATCAGGCGGTCTGTACGGTATACTGCGTAGAAAAGTCCGCCGAACTTAAGTACCCGACAGGCGGATGCCATAAAATCACCTATGTCTCCGCATACCTCGTGACGGGCTATGTTTTTGGCTGAGCTTTCGTTTGCTCTGCCGGAGGTCACCTTCATATAGGGAGGGTTGGTAAACACAACGTCAGCTTCAAGTTTAAGCTCTCTTACGTCAGAGTGGATGACCTCTATGTTTTCAAAACCGTTATGCTCGCAGTTACGCCTTGCTACGTCACAGAATTCTTGTTGCACGTCAACGGCGTATATTTTTTTGAACTTACCCCTTGCGGCACACAAAAGAGATATTATACCCGTTCCGCAGCCGTAGTCCACCGCCACACAGCTCTTGCCCTCACGCATATAGGCTGAGAGCAGATAGGCGTCGGTGCCGAAGGTAAGACCGTGCTTTTTTTGTATTAATTCTATGTTGTCGTTGACTCTTGTCAACGTTTCATTATCGTGTAATACCATATCTTTACCAAACAACAAGGGCAGGCCAGAGCCTGCCCTTGTATCTTATAAGTAATTAGCCTTCTGTGATAGCTTCAACAGGGCAAGTACCTGCGCAAGCGCCGCAATCGATGCAGGTATCAGCATCAATAACGTACTTGTCGCCGCCGTCAGAGATAGCCTCAACGGGACAACCCTCTGCACAAGAGCCGCATGCGATGCATGCATCGGTAATAACGTATGCCATTGTATAGTACCTCCGTATAGAATTAATTTTATACAAGGGGATTATAGCACATAGAAACCGAAAATGCAAGGCTTTTTTTATTATTTTATATGTATAAAGTTTTCCACCTCACGCCACGGCACCGTAAAGCCTGCGCCGTGAGCACAGAAAACCGAGTCTGCGGTGTTTTCAACGTCACGTTCCGCCTCGTAGCCGATACGTTCTATGACGTCGGAGCTGTTGTGACATATATCATATCCGTCGTGGCTGAATACCACTCTGCCCCTGCCCCCCGTAAAGGAGATGAACTCGGTCTGGTAGGGAGTAAATTCGGAGATGGGAATACGGGCAACAATGACCGCTCTTTCTCCCTCGCTTTCGCTTGAAACGAGAGCCCCGCTGAGCCTTGTAATATCCGAGATCACTCTGCCCATATGGGAGATATCCACCGTAAAGCGACACATATAATAGGGCTCAAGAAGCTGTAAAGAGCCTCTCATAAGTCCGTGGCGTATAGCGCGGTAGGTGGCTTCTCTGAAATCGCCTCCCTCGGTATGCTTTTCGTGGGCGGCTCCTGCCAAAAGAACTATCTTAACGTCGGTCAGAGCCGATCCCGTAAGGACGCCTCGGTGCTCCTTTTCAAAAACGTGGGTACGGACAAGATGCTGATAGTTTGAGGTAAGGGTATTCAAGGAGCATTCACTTTCAAAGGTTATACCGCTTCCCCGCTCTGCGGGTTCTATACGCAGATGCACCTCGCTGTAATGGCGTAAGGGCTCAAAGTGTCCGTAGCCTACCGTAGGTGCGGCAAGGGTCTCCTTATATATAACTCCGCAGTCTCCGAAGGTGACGTCGATATTGAATCTTTCGGCTATACGCTGCTGCAGTATCTCAAGCTCTATTCTGCCCATGACCGAGACCGATATCTCAGCGGTAGCAGACTCGTACCTTACGGTCAGCGTAGGCTCCTCGTCCTCAAGTATCTGCAGCTTGGTCAGCATATCCTTTGAGGTTATATTATCGGGATATATGACCCTTGCAGCAAGTCCGGGGATACAGGGCTCGTCCGAGTCCATACCTATACACTGACCTGCCTTATAACCGGTAACCCCGTATATCTCCACCACCTCTCCGGCAGCTGCTTTTTGTACCGGGACGGTTTTGGTTCCGTCAAAAAGGCGCAGCTCGGATATCCGCTCCCCATTGGGCAGAGTATCGCGAACAGATATACTGCCGCGGCTTATATGGCAAAGCATTGCCCTCTTGTCCTTTTCCTGTCTTACCTTGAATATCTGCAGAACAAGCTCACCCTCGGATGAATAATCTGTTTTGCAAAGAGCGTCTATACACTGTAAAAGCTCGTCTACTCCCCTGTTCTGCATAGCAGAGCCGCAGACACAGGGACAAAGCTCACGGTCGGCAAAAAGCTGTGCCGCCTTTTTGTCAGCCTCGTCAAAGGAAAGCTCGCCCTCAAAATACCTTTCCATAAGGGCTTCGTCACATGCAGCCACGGCCTCAAGATAACCGTCGCTGTGCCAGAGAACAGCCTTGCCAAAGCGGTTAGATAGCTGACGCAGGACCCTGTCGGGCTCTGCAATATCTCGGTCGCATTTGTTGATGAAAAAGAGGGTGGGTATCCCCCTCTCGCTGAGCATATCCCATAATAGCTCCGTGTTGCTCTCGATACCCTCTACAGCAGATACTGCAATAACGGCGCAGTCAAGCGGTGCCATACACCTCTGCGTATCAGGCAGAAAATCGGTATGTCCGGGAGTGTCTATGAGATAATAGCCGTTATTATTAAATTGAAAGCCGCAAGCCCCCGAAAAGCAGGTAATGCCGCGGTCACGTTCGATGGACGCCGTGTCCATGACCGTGTTCTTTTCTTCTATGCTGCCCCTATTACGAATGACGTTCGTATTATACAGGATCGCTTCGGAAAGTGTAGTCTTCCCCGCGTCCACGTGGGCAAATATGCCTATCGTCTTATTCATACCTGAATTATATCACGGCAAAAACGGTTGTGTCAATATTGACATTTGAAGCAAAAATTGTTATACTAAGAAAAATTCAACCAGGGAGTTTATAATGATAAAAAAAGCTTTTATAATTCTTCTTGCACTGACAATGCTCTGTTTTGCGGGATGTTCTGATAAAACTACCGCAGAGGAGCCTACCGTGACCGACGAGGTAACGTCCACCGTGCCCGAGGAGGAGAGGACCGAATACGCCATCCCCGAGGATGCCGTGCTCAGCGATACTCAGCGCAAGGCGGCAGAGGACGCACTTGGATACCTTAACGGAACCGGTATATCAAAGACCAATCTTACCCAGGTGCTTATAGAGGACGGTCACAGCGAGGCTGACGTTCTTTATGCGATAGAGATATTCAACGTAGACTGGACCGATATGGCTTGCTATACCGCAGGCTTCTACACCTACTATATGCCCTATTTTTCATACCAAGGACTTTTAGACCACCTTATATATATGAACTTCACCGAAGCCGAGGCACAGTATGCCGTAGATCATTGCGAAGCAAGCTGGGAGGATATGGCGGTAAAGTATATCGAAAAATACTATATGTATAACGATATGACCGACAAAGAGCTCTCCGAGGAGCTGACAAAGGCAGGCTTCACCGAGGATGAGGCGGCAAATGCTGTTGAGCGTTACAGAGAGGACCGTGCAGAGGAATCCTCTATGCGCGAGGAGCTGGGTCTGGACTAAAACAATATAAAAAGCTCTCCGAATGGAGAGCTTTTTTAATAATACACACCCGGGTTAACACCGGTAAAATGATTGTTATCAGAGGCTATCAGCAGAGCTATGACCGTAACTATAGCCGCGGCGATAAGGATATAAAGCAGGGTTCTGCCTCGCTTTGCCTTCTTTTCGACCTCCACCTGCTTGTATGCCTCGTCAAATTTATCCTTGTTCACGGCATCAAGTCTTTTTTGCTTGGCAACGGAATTTTTTAATTCCACAACTCCGTATTTCTTAAGCGAAGCAAGAGCTCTGTTGCAGCTGTGACAGGCAGCCTCACCTATATGATTGAGCTCGCCGCAGGTACAGAACCAAAGATCCTTTTCTTCCTTTGGAAAGTATACCCCCTCCTCAAAGTGAGCTCTGAACTCGCGGACAAGTTCAAAGTCCGAGAGATATTCCTCCAAGGTCTCGGGGAAGCTAAGCTCCTGCCAAGAAGTTTTTTCATCGGCAGAAAAGGCTGTACCATCGGTAAAGACTATCTCGTCTATAGAGAAGAGCGCACTCTTGTGGTCAAAGCCGTTTAAGGGGATATCTATGACCGCATCCATATCACGGGCAATATAAAGCTCATCTGCCATACCCTCTGCACGTTCGGTATCGGTAATTGCAGATACTCTTATTCTTTTAATTGTTTTGCCGCTTATATTGATAAGCTGCATTTTACACAGCATTGTGCCGCCTCTTATATCACGAAGCAGAGAAAATTCTCTGACTATTACGGGAGAGCCCTCGGTATACAGATTCTTGTCGGCGGAATAAATTATTTTATATTTTTCACTCATATTACTACTCCTGTTTTATCCTTCGATCACCGAATTATCACCTATAATCTCGGGCTTGTGCTTCATGCTGTCGGCGTCAGTTATCTCACGTATTACCTTACAGGGTACGCCTGCAGCAAAGCTGCGCGACGGTATATCACGGGTGACAACGCTGCCTGCACCGACAACACATCCGTCACCTATAGTAACTCCGGGACAGATTATTGCCCCTGCGCCTATCCAACAGTCGTTGCCGATATGCACAGGCTTGGCATAGCAGAGTCTGCGCTTCTCGCCGTCAGCACAGAGCATTTCGCGCCTTTCCTCTGCCACCATAGGATGAATGGGAGTAACGATAGTCACGTTGGGGCCGAAATCACAGTTGTTACCGATAGTAACCTCAGCGTCGTCCTGTATCGTTATATTGAAATTGAAAAAGCATTTTCTGCCAACCTTAGTATGAACGCCGTAGTGGAAGGTAACGGGACCCTGAAAAAAGGTTCCCTCGCCTATCTCA
>JAZRQH010000184.1:0-3393 GCA_045649645.1 Eubacteriales bacterium | reverse complement strand
CTTCTTTGCAGCCTCAATAAGATCAAGTGAAAGCACACGGTCATAGTCAGCAAGCAGTGCTAACTTGGTCTTGCCGTTGGTCTTTGCCTTAAGTACATCGTAGAGGGCAGTCACACCTAAAGAGGTGTTGAGGTCGTTGCCCATAACATCATTGAATTTTGCTTTGTATTCGTTGAATACAGCCTCGTCGAGTTCACCGTCATTTTCGTCAAGTGCGGCGATCTTCTTTAAGAGCTTTTCATATGCCTGAGCCGCATTGTCAAGAGAATCCCAGGAGAACACAAGGGACTTTCTGTAGTGAGACTGCAGACAGAAGAATCTGTATACGATGGGGTTATAGCCCTTTTCCTCAAGAAGAGAAACGGTGAGGAACTCGCCCTTAGACTTACTCATCTTACCGCTGTTGGTATTAAGATGGAGGATATGGAACCAGTGGGGGCACCACTCGTGACCGATGTATGCCTCGCTCTGTGCGATCTCGTTTGTATGATGGGGGAACGCGTTATCGATACCGCCGCAATGCAGGTCAAGGTATTCGCCCTGATGCTTTAAGCTGATAGCGGAGCACTCGATATGCCAACCGGGGTAACCGATACCCCAGGGGCTATCCCACTTAAGCTCCTGATCCTCAAACTTGGACTTGGTAAACCAGAGAACAAAGTCGATCTTGTTGCGCTTGTTTGTATCCTCCTCAACGCCCTCACGAACACCGACCTCAAGGTCCTCGGCATCGTGGTCGTTGAATACGTAGTATTCCTTAAGCTTGGAGGTGTCAAAGTAAACGTTGCCACCTGCGATATAAGCATAGCCCTTGTCGATAAGTCCCTGTACCATCTTGATAAACTCATCGATACAGCTGGTTGCAGGAACAACGGTTGCGGGGATCTTGATGTTAAGCTTGTCACAGTCTGCAAAGAAGGCGTCGGTATAGAACTTAGCTATCTCCATAACCGTCTTTTTCTCGCGCTTAGCACCCTTGAGCATCTTATCCTCGCCTGTGTCGGCGTCGCTGGAGAGATGTCCCACGTCGGTAATGTTCATTACGCGGTCGACCTCGTAGCCTGTGTAAGAAAGATACTTTTCCAGCACGTCCTCCATGATATAGCTGCGGAGGTTACCGATATGTGCAAAGTGATATACGGTAGGACCGCAGGTGTACATACGGACCTTGCCCTCCTCATGAGTCTTGAATTCGTCTTTTTTTCTTGTCAGTGTATTATATAAGATCATTTCTCGAGTTCCTTTAACTGTTTTTCTAATTTGTCAATTTTGATCTGCATACGGCAAAGCTCCTGAGCAACGGGGTCAGGGATGTGGACCTGGTCAAGATCGTCTGCACAAACCTTCTTGCCGCCTACCCTTGCCACACGGGCGGGAATACCAACAGCAGTAGAATCCTTGGGTATAGGCTCAAGGACAACGGCATTTGCCGCGATCTTTGAGTTAGCTCCCACCGTGAAGGGTCCGAGCACCTTAGCGCCTGCACCTACCATTACGTTATCCTCAAGTGTAGGATGACGCTTACCCACGTCCTTACCTGTACCGCCAAGAGTAACGCCCTGGTAGAGAGTGCAGTTATCGCCTACCTCTGCGGTCTCACCGATAACAACTCCGCTTCCGTGGTCTATAAACACGCCCTTGCCTATCTTGGCGCCGGGATGTATCTCGATTCCGGTTATAAATCTTGCGCTCTGGCTTATAAGGCGAGCTGCAAAATGATATCCTCTCTTATAGAGCATATGGGAGAGACGATACGCAAGTATTGCATGAAGTCCGGAATAAAGAAGCAATATCTCTGCGGAATTGCGTGCCGCAGGGTCTCTTTCCTTTATGACCGCTACGTCGTCGGCGATCTCCTTATAACATCGCAGGACCATCCGTACGGCTTTATTATTTTTTATTTCTTTAATTACGGCTTTCTTATCCATAGTCCTGCCTCCTTGTATTAATAATATCTATTATATTATATTTTACCCCTGTTGTAAATACCTTAACCGCAAAAACTTTTCCCTGAAATTTCGTCAATAAAAACAGTTGACATTCCGTGGGAAAAATAGTAATATAATATCAACGGATAAATACACGATTAGGAGGACATCATAATGTCAGAAGAAATGTTCCAGCCCGAAACCCTGATGCTTACAGACGAGGACGGCAACGAAGCTGCATACGAGCTTATAGCTTGCCAGGAGGTAGACGGCAGAATATACTACGCTCTCATTCCCCAGGATAACAACGAGAATAACGAGTACGTTATCCTCAGAAGCGAGCCCGATCCCGAAGATCCCGAAGAGGAGATCCTTGTAACCATCGACGATGACGATGAGTTTGACAAGGTTGCAGATATCTTCGACGATATGCTCTTTGAGGACGACGGAGAATAATTCGGAATGCGTAATGCGTAATGCGTAATTAAAGGATGATTTTCGTCAAGGACGAAAATCCACCTTTATTTGCCGCACAGCGGCAACATCATTACCGTTAGGTACATCATTTTAGCGAAGCTAAACAAATTTCCTGCTTAGTTTGTGATATATGAGGTATTAAGCCCACACTTGAAAAATGGAGTCCGGATAAACTTCCGATGAAGGGTATGCAGACCTCCCCACCTCCCCTGCTTATGTCACGGGAGGACCGGGACGCTGGGAGCACAAAACATTGGAGAGGACACCAACCTGCACATGCAGGGTTTCAAATTCTCATATACACGGCTCGGCGGGGCTTTTTGTTTTTATACCGCTTTGCGGTATAAAAGTGAAATCTACCCTTCGGGTAGGTGAAATATTTGCCCAAGGGCAAAATGCGAATGCAAAAAAGCACTTCTTTCGAAGTGCTTTTTTCTTGGTGGACCACATTGGACGATAAACAAAGTTTTTCTCCTGAAAGTCCGTTTTCGATTTCATCAAAGAGCTTTTCGGTAATCTCGGTTTCATCATCCCCGGTATTGAATGTGATTGTAAACTTATCGTCATAAAGGAAAATCTTGTTTACAAACATCTTTATGAGGGATCTGCGATATGTAATATCATTTACATTACCTTTAGCCAAATTCTCAAGAAATGCAATAATCTGTTCTTCGGTAACTACAAAATGACGTGCTTTTTCTATTTCAAGCTGTCTTTCAAGTTCTTTTATCTGGGCACCGATTTTCGATAAATCTTCAAAAATCATTGCTCTTATTGAATCATCTGAACACATACGGAGAGATTTCATTTGATTTTCTTTTTCTATATTTGCAATTTCAAGTTCTTTTTCCAAACGTTGAAGCTCTGCTTTACTTTCCATGTTTGAAACAATCCACATCATTTCTTTAGCGATTCTCTTAATGTTTTTCGGGGAAAGAAGATTGCGACACTCTTTTACAATGACGTCCTCTATATAATCCTTTTTTAC
>JAZRQH010000183.1:0-7588 GCA_045649645.1 Eubacteriales bacterium | reverse complement strand
GTGCGGTGCAGAAAACGGCACTCAGGCAATTGATGCTCTCGGACATACCGAGGTTATCGATGTAGCGGTAGCTGCAACATGTACCGAAAGCGGTCTTACCGAAGGTAAGCACTGTTCTGTATGTAACGAGGTTATCGTTGCGCAGGGTGCTGTTGACGCTCTCGGTCATACCGAGGTTACAGACGCAGCGGTAGCTCCTACATGTACAGCTACAGGTCTTACTGCAGGTAAGCACTGCGACGTATGCGGTGAGCTTCTCGTAGCACAGACTGTAGTTGATGCTAAGGGTCATAGCTTTGGTGACTGGACGGTTACCGTTGAGCCTACGTACTCTTCCGAGGGTGAGGAGACCAGATACTGTGCTGACTGCGGTGAAACTGAGACACATACTGTTGATGCTTTGGTGCTTACAAACGGCGCTACAGTAGAAACAGATGAATATATTTACACCTACTATACCAATCATGCAACAGGTGCTCCCGAAGGTTGGAACGCTGTAGTCAAGGATAAGACCAAGACATCCTACGAGGCTCCCGAAGCATACGTACACGGCAAGCCTGTTACACAGCTTTATAAAACCTATCAGGGTTGTGAGTCTCTTACAGAAGCACCTGCAATTCCCGAGACCGTAAGCGTTCTCTACAATGCGTACAAGAATTGCTATGCTCTTGTTAAGGCTCCCGTTATCCACGATGGAATTACGGATATGACCTTTGCGTTCTGGCGTTGTACAGCTTTGACAACAGCTCCCGAGATCCCTGCAAGCGTTAAAATATTAGAGGGAACCTTTAAGTACTGTACAGTTCTTACCGCAGCTCCCGATCTTACATACGTAACCGATCTTACCGAGGCGTTTGACGGATGCACCTCCCTGACCGGAGAGGTCGTTCTTGCCACAAACAAGAACATTAAGGCGTTCAGATACACCGCAATAACAAGCGTGTTTGTTAAGTCTGCGGTTACAGAGCTGGAAAGAAGCGTATTCAACTTCTGCTCCGAGCTTGATGTGGTCAAGTATGAAGGTACTGCAGAAGGCTTCCTTGCTATTAAAATAGGCAGCTTTAACGGTAATTTCAAGACTGCTAAGGTTGAGCTTGGAGTTAACGCAGAGCCCGCTGTTATTGTTGGAGAAGGTAAAGTAAACATCAGCGGTCTTGATACCGGTGTTTACGACTTCTTTATCGCCAAGGGCACACATACCGTATACCGCAATGTTGCCGACAACAAGGTCTTCAGAGCGACCCACGTTAAGATAGGTAACCGCAATATGTTTACATATCCTCTGGAGGCGGGCGAATATACTCTCTACATCAGATATTCTGATGACAGAGACCCCGTATGTATCCATTTTGAGGTTAAGTAATAACTTTAAATATAACCAAATGACACTTCCGAAAGGAAGTGTCATTTTATTTTACGGATTGATAAAAACGTTTGTTTATCACCTTGTATTTTGTATATTCTGTTGCATTTGATCGTATTATGTGTTAAAATGATGCTATCTAAGTGATTTAAGGAGTGTATTATGAATACCCAGTTTAAGAGGATGTTATCTCTTGTTATGATAGTGTGTATGACGATACCTATGCTTTCGGTATTTTTAAATGCAGCGTCACAGCCCGAGATAACGGTTGACAACTATACTGTAAGGGTGACAAACGCAGATGAGATAAGAGATATGCGTTATGCCAAGGGAGTTTATTCCACCGTCTCCGAGATCAAGGCGGCAGCAGGCAACGTTGCTCTGTCAAATACTCTCGTTAAAAAATATACCGTTGACGGCGTGTTTGTATACGAGATGCCCAGAGCAGGATATTATACCCTTTGGGTACGTATGCAGGACGGTACAAACTATTTTATGCCCCTTGACGTTACCGACATCAAGCCTTACGTTACTTCGTACGGCGTTAAGGTTACTGTTCATAACCTTTGTGACGTAAAGGACTTCTTTATTGCCAAGGGTGAGTTCAACTCCTACAGAGAGATCAAGGATAACGGCTATATCTTCAGTGCAACGGCTGCCAAGATCGGTACGAAGCACGACTATACCTATGCGGTAAAGGAGCCCGGCATTCACACCGTGCTTATCAGATATAACGACGGAAGCTTTGAGGTGTTCCACCCGATGCTTACCGTTGACGAGCCTGTTTTCACTCACAACGGCTTGCAGCTTATTATTTCAAACATCCCCGACGTTAAGGTCATCCGTACCGCATACGGCGAGTATAATACCCCCTCCGAGGTAAAGGCAGCTCCCGGCAGCCGCAATTTCTCGGCAAAATCCACTATCAAGGGCAAGGACCCCTACACCTTGCAGTACCGCGAGGAGGGAAGAGTTACCGTTACCGTTGAATATAACAACGGCTATGTCAAGACATATTACTATGACGTAGACCACCGCGAGCCCAAACTGACTCAAGAGGGCGGCAAAGTCATATTCGGTGACCTTGACGGGCTTCTCAATATAAGATACGCCCGTGGCGTATATTCAAGCGTTTCTGAGATCAAGGCAGCCGAGGGCTCCGTTAAGCTCAACGCTACAGCCGTAGTTGACGGCACCGTTTCCGTAGAGCTCCTTCCCGATACCTATACCTTCTGCGTTCAGTATAACGACGAAAGCTATAACTATTACGTTATTACGGTAGAAGCTCCAAAGGAGCCCGTTCCCGTAGCTACCGCGACAGGCGTTGACGTCTCCAAGGCGTTTTCGGATAATATGGTGCTCCAGAGAGATGAAAAGCTCCCAGTATGGGGTACAGCCGACGCAGGTAGCGGTAAGGTAGTAGTAGAGCTTGGCGGAAAATATGCCGAGGCAGAGGTTGACACAAACGGCAACTGGAAGGCAGTGTTCCCCGAGACCTTTGCTTATACCACCGAGGGTCAGCCCCTTACCGTAAAGGGAGCGGACAAGGATATCACCTTTGAGGGTGTACTTATCGGTGACGTATATTACGCTATAGGTCAGTCCAATATGTTCTACTCGTTGGGCGAGCTTATGATCGACCTCAAGCTCACCGGACGCTCGAACGAGCTCAACGTAGATTATGACGACAGACGTAATATGCGCTTCTACCGTATATCCTCTACCGATTATACGGGTATGACGGGAGTGTTTGCTCAGGGCACGGAGACTCTTTATACCGACGTTTATAACGGTGGCAGCTGGATGGTTCCTACCGATATTGCACACCAGATAATTGACTACGCCAACTTTACTCCCTCAAGTCAGCTTTACGACAGAGACTCAGTAAGCATGAACGTATTTTCCGCTATCGGTTATATCTTTGCATATAATATGACCGAGCAAACCGACGTTCCCGTAGGTGTTATCGAGATAGATGCTTCGGGTCATCCCCTTATCACCTTTGCTCCCAACGAACTGGCTGACAAATGGGGAGACGACGCTTACGATGCGGCAACAGGTACACATTATTACAGCATGGACACTCTGTCCGCAACACATCTCAAGTCCAGATATGCGTACAATCAGCAGATATATCCTCTGTCAAACTTCTCCTGCGCGGGTATCCTCTGGTACCAGGGCGAGAGCGACTGGTATAATACAAGAGAGTACCACGGCAGAGGTGCGGATACCTTTGCAACACAGTTTGCTGAGCTTATAGAGTATTTTAGATCCACATTCGGTAACGACGATTTCCCCGTATATATATTCGAGTACGCCACCTGCTATTCCAACAACGGAATAAACGCGTTTATGGACTTCGGCTCGGTAAAGACCGAGCTCGGTACCATTCCCCAGATACTTGACGACTGTCATATAGTATCAAACTCTGATATGTGGTTTAACCAGACATGGCTCAATAACGTTCATCCCTACATCAAGCATTATAACGCTTCAAGAGTTACCGAGATCGTCCTTGCGGACAAGTTCGGCATAGGCGACCTTGAGCTTGTAAGCGGTCCCGTGCTTGAGTCCACCGTATACGGCGCTACCAACGTTACGCTCAAGTTCAAAAATGTTGGCTCTGGCATCAAGGGTGCTTACGATGCTTCGGAGCTCAAGGGCATCGAGATAATGGTCAATACCACAGGCATATACGAGTGGCGTGATGCTACGGGAGAGATCATTGTGGGCAAGGACAAGGTAGTTATCGACTCCGCAGATCAGATCTTCGGCGTAAGATACAGCAGAGCCCCTGAGGCCACCTTCCCCAATCAGCTCAATCTCTGCAACAGCTACGGTATGCCCGCTATCGCCTTTGTTGACTATAAGGTCAATCCCAAGCAGGCAGGTACCGAGTCGGGTATAGTCCGCGACGGCAAGCCCAAGAAGTACTTTACAATGGCATTTGACGACGGCGTTACCCAGGATGCCAAAATAATTGAAATACTCAAAAAGTATGATGCTGAGCATTCTATCACCTTCTATATCAACACGGGACTTCTCGGTCAGGCCAGTGACCTCGGAGCTCTGGGCGTGCCCGGTGTTCTTCACAAGAGATGGACTCTTGAGGAGCTATGCTCAGGGGTTTACAGAGGCTTTGACGTAGGCGTACATACCCTCAGTCATCCTGCACTCAATCTCTATGACAACAACCCCATTTATCAGAAGCTGCTGGTTGACGGTGATGCCATTAACATAGAGAACATTACCGGTTATCAGCCGGTGGGTATGGCGTATCCCGGCGGTGATATGTACGTTACCAATACTACTATCAGCAATATCGTTGCCAATACCAATATCAGATTTGCAAGAGGAACCACCTCTACGGGTAAGTTTACTCTTCCTACCAGGTTTATGATGTGGCAGCCTACCTGCCATCTGGCAGATACTAACCTCTTCCTGTATGCAAATCAATTCTTAAAGACTAACGCGTCTCAGGATCAGCTCTTCTACGTATGGGGACACGGATATGAGTTAGACCAGTTTGATTATTATGATGAGTTCGAAAAACTTGTAAAGATGATGGCAGAGGCAGACGACGTCGTCCTTGTTACCAATTCCGAATTCTATCAGCTCTTTAAGAACGAAATCCCTTCCACCTAAAAGCTAACAGGCATAAAACTTAGGTTTTATGCCTGTTTTGAGGATAATAATGAATCATTTTTATACTTATTTAAATTTCAACAATGCCGACCTTTTCACTTTGGTCTGGCTTCCCGATGAGGGAAAGTTTCCTACGGTAATATTCCGCAGTCCCTACGTAGATCATCTGCAGGACTGGGACGAGGAGGATATCTGCAAGCTCAAATACGAAGAGGCAGAGAAGTGGCTTGATCACGGTTATGCCTACGTATATCAACACTGCAGAGGCAGAGGAAGATCAAGCGGTGACTGTATCCCTTACGTAAACGAGCGTGCCGACGGACTTTTTCTACACGATTGGATAAGAGGGCAGGATTTTTATAACGGAGAGCTTTTTCTCTGCGGAGAGAGCTATACCGCCGCGGTTCACGAGGTCGTCGCCCCCTATGCAGAGGATATAAAGGGTGCGGTACTTCACGTGATGGACCCGTTCAGATATAACGGATACTACCGCAACGGATTTTTTAAGGTGAATCTCCACGGTGGCTGGTATACGGGAATGTATAAGCAGAAAACTATGCCGAACAAAAACTATGACCCCGCTATGTTCGATATGCTTCCGCTGTCCGATTATTCCTTAAAGGTCTTCGGTGAAAGAGAAAAATATTTTGACGATGCCCTAAAGCATCCCGACCGTGACGATCCTTATTGGAAAACACCCGAGATGGGCGGAGATTATTATAAGGCTCTGTGTGAAACAGACGTGCCTCTGCTCCTTACCACAGGCTGGTACGATATTTTTACCGGCGGTGTGATAGACTGGTGGAGGGATATGACCTCTGAGACCAAGGCAAACTGTGCTCTGGGTATTCACGCCTACGACCACGGCGGCAGAGGAGACGGCGAGCCGATACTCTTTAAAAACGGAAGCCTTCACGATATTTGTCCTCAGTATTATATCAAGTGGTTTGAGCATATAAGAGGCAGGTGTGACTGCCCGTTTGAAAAGGGAAAAGTCACCTATTACAACAGCTTCGGTGAGTGCTGGAATGTTGACGATTTTGCCGAAAGCGGCAGGGAAATGAGTGTTGCTTTAGGGGAGGGTGAGATAAGCTATACCTATGATCCTAAGGAAAAAGCATATAAATTCCCCGGAGGACTTTCCTGTAATTTTGAGGGCAACTGCTTCCAGCCCGAGATAGATCATCCCGCTGTCAGAACACTTTACACTCCCGATTTTTCCGAGGATGTTTCCGTCAAGGGGAAAATAAAGATCAAATTAACGGTCAAGAGCGACGCTTGTGATACCTGCTTTTACGTCAGATTAAGCCTCTGTAAGGCAGAGGGGGACTACGGCATCCGTGACGACATACAGCAGATATCTAATTTTGATAAGGAATATGTCCCCGGAGAGGAAATTACGGTTTCCTATGAGCTCGACCCCCATTGCTTTGTCATCCATAAGGGAGAAAAGCTCCGTCTTGACATTTCATCTGCCGCAAGATGTATCTACGTCAAGCATACCAATATGAGAGGACTTTATTCCGAGCAGACCGAGACAAGAGTAGCACAGAACACGGTAATACTCGATAAATCAAAGCTTATTCTTCCTATTGAATAACACTAAGGTAGCAGGCAAGTGCTTGCTACCTTAAATATTTATAACAGTTAGACCTCTTTTATATGCGTAATTGACGGTTTGGTATGTGCCTCCTTTTTGCTGTGTCAAATAACAAATACAGTAGTTACTGTTATCGACTAAATGCCTATTACGTTTATACATACAATCTCTTGAGTATTCCTCGGATATATAAACATATTTATCACATTTCCGTTTGATTTTTTCATACTTCTTCTTATTGTTCTTATTCCAATATAGTGTTTGGTTCTTGCAGGGATAAACCAGTATTAATTTGATATGGGGGTATTTTTTCTTTGCTTTCAATACACATTCAGCGGCTAAAGTGTCAAAACCCAGTGCACCACCGCAGCCGAAATAAATAATCCCATCTTCTATAAGATCACAAATTGTATGATATGTTTTATTCTTTATTTTGATATATTTCAATATTGGTATTTTTCTATGTCCGCTAAAACAACAAGTATTTTCTCTCATAATTACCTCCATGTATGTATACATTATATAATGTAAAAGTCTATATGTAAAGAGGAATAATAGGATATTATCTAATTAATAAATATATTATGAGGAAATATCTTATGTTAAAATTAAGAGTAATCGAATTGTTAGAGGAAAAAGGAAAGACCAAGTATTGGTTATACAAGCAACTCGGTATGAGTTATCAAAACTTCAGTAAAATGATCAATAACGAAACTAAATCGATACGGTATGAGAATATTGAAACCATGTGCTTGTTGTTTGATTGTACTCCTAATGAACTATTTGAATTTACGGAAGAATAAAAACGACTGAAAATTTCAGTCGTTTTTTCATCAATTTTCAACTACAGACTTTCTCTTTGTGATCTCAGAGATGATCTTAGGATCGAACTTGGGTCGGCGGTCGTAGGTATAGAGACCGTTGATCTCCTGCTCGATATCATAGAGCTGTGTGTAACAGAAGGCGCCGATTGCCTTGTT
>JAZRQH010000182.1:0-8058 GCA_045649645.1 Eubacteriales bacterium | reverse complement strand
TATCTTACGGAATATACGGAACTTTGATGTTCCGTCCACCTTTGCCGCATTGTAATAGGTCTCGTTTACAGATGCAAGAGCGCTTGTAAGTATAAGCACCTTAAAGGGCATAACTACCCATATGGTATAGATACAAAGCACCAGCATCTTTGCCCAATAGGGTCCGCCGATAAAGTCAACGGGAGCAATACCGAACCAAGACAAAACGGTATTAGCCAATCCGACACTGTAAGGAGTTTGCTTAAAGAGTATCATAAACACAAGACCTACTGCCAAGGTGTTTGTAACGTATGGCAGGAAGTATACCGTCTGATAGAGCTCACGGAGCTTCTTTATAGAGCTTAATCCTACAGAGATAAGAAGCGCAAGACCGGTGGACAGCGGAACTGTTATAATAACGAGAATAAAGGTGTTTTTAAGAGCCTGCAGGAAATAAGGATCGTGGAGAACATAAGAGAAATTATATTCACCCACACCGAAATATGTCTGTGAGGCAAAGTTGTAGCCCTCTTCAAAGGAGTATACAAATACGTCTATCAGAGGATAGACCATAAACACTCCTAAAAAGAGTACGGCAGGCAGAAGATACAACCAGCCCTTGAGGTTATTCTTCATATTCTTTCACCTGTTGTCTTGTCAAAGACGTATACTTTATTAGGCTTAAGACCGAAGCGTACCTTATCGCCCGTAAGGGTATCAAGGTTATCAGAATCAACGATGGCACGAATGACCTCGTTCTGTGACGCGGTATGCCCAGCCACAACGCTGATATCTCTGCCCATGACCTCAACTCGGTCGAGATCACAAGTAAACGCACCTTCGCCGTCAAGGGTAAAGCCCTCGGGTCGTATAGCGACGTCTACGTGAGCATCGGGGGCATCGGTATCCATGACCGCCTCGTCGCCTATATAGAGCTTGCCGTTCTTTATTTCACCGTCAAATACGTTTATGGGGGGAGTTCCGAGGAACTTTGCCACAAAGAGATTACAGGGGTTATCGTAAACCTCCTGAGGTCTTCCCTTCTGCTGCAGTATACCATCCTTCATAACCACGATCATATCCGAGATAGACATTGCCTCCTCCTGGTCGTGGGTAACGAAAACAGTGGTAATACCTGTAGAACGCTGTATACGGCGTATCTCCTCTCGGGTCTGGAGCCTGAGCCTTGCATCAAGGTTAGAAAGAGGCTCGTCGAGAAGGAGTATTCTCGGCTCCTTTACAAGAGCTCTGGCTATTGCAACACGCTGCTGCTGACCGCCTGAAAGCTCGGAGGGCTTACGGTCAAGAAGCTCTTCTATCTGTACGAGCTTTGCCGTCTCCTCTGCCATTTTTGACATCACGGCTTTAGTCAGCTTGTCCTTGCCGCGGCGGTTCTCAAGAGGAAAGGTGATATTCTGTTTTACCGTAAGATGGGGATATAACGCATAGTTCTGGAACACAAGACCAACCCCTCTGTTTTCGGGAGGAAGGTTGGTAACGTCGTCGTCACCGAAGTATATCTCTCCCGAGGTAGGCTTCTGTAAGCCGGAGAGAAGATTGAGCGTGGTAGACTTGCCGCAGCCCGATGGACCAAGTAGAGCTATAAGAGTGCCGTCCTCTATATCAAGGGTGAAATCCTTTACCGCAACGACGGGAGCAGGATTCTTTTTGTTCCTTGACGGAAACTTTTTTGTCAGATTTTTTAATGTAACCTTCATAGGAATACGTCCTTTCGTGTACAATAATTACATTATATACCCTTTTGTTCCTTATTTCAAGATAAAATCAGGCTTGTTTTTCATAAAAAAATGTAGTATAATGCGTAAGGTGATGATTATGAAGGTAAATTATAAAAACATAAAATTCTATAAGACCGCAAAGTATCCCATAAGACAGCCTATCTATCTGACCTGGCTTATATGGGTGCTTTCCAAAATAATGCTCATTGGCAAAAAGCGCAAGGTTGAGCGTATAAATATGGAGGGGCTTAAGCCTCCGTATATGCTGCTGTCAAACCATCAGTCATTTATCGACTTTGAGCTCGTATCCGAGGGTACTTATCCCCAAAGACTCAACAACGTGGTCAACATAGACGGCTACTATATGCGTCCTTGGCTTATGGAGTGGATAGGTGCTATCTGCACCCGTAAGTTTACAAACGATATGTTCCTTTTACGTTCCATAAAGAAGGTGCTTGAACGCGGAGACGTGCTCTGTATGTATCCCGAAGCGAGATACAGCCAGTGCGGTATAACCTCATATCTGCCTGATTCGGTAGGCATGCTGGTAAAACGCAGTAAGGTTCCCGTAGTAGTGGCTCTGCACAGAGGAAATTATCTCCATTCTCCCATATGGAACGTAAAGAAAAAGCGTAAGGTTCCCCTGCATACAACTATCACACAGATACTGACAGCCAAAGACGTGGCATCTATGTCTTCCGAGGAAATAAACGCTAAAATACGCCAAGCATTTGAATATGACGAGTACAAGTATCAGAAGGATAACGGAATCCTCATAACCGAGCCCTACCGTGCCGAGGGTCTGCACAAGATACTCTACAAGTGTCCCCATTGTATGGCAGAATCGGTCATGGACAGTAATGGTGCCAATATATTCTGTAGAAAATGTGGGAAGCGTTGGCACCAAAACGAAGACGGCACTTTGAGTGCTCTTGACGGCAAGACCGAGTTTTCTCATATCCCCGACTGGTTCAGATGGGAGCGCGAAGAGGTTCGGCGTGAGATAGAGGAAGGCAGATACCGCTTTGAATGTGAGGTAGACGTTCACTCCATGCCTAATTGCTGGAGGTTTGTCCACCTGGGCAAGGCGAAGCTTACCCACGATCCCGAAAACGGCTTTGTGCTCGAGGGATATTACAACGGTGAAAACTACCGTATCCAGCGCACGCCCCTGCAGTCTAACAGTCTCCACGTGGAGTATGATTTTCCTCATATAAAGCCCTACGACTGTGTGGATATCTCCACCGAGAGCGATTCATTCTACTGTTACCCCGATATGGAAAACGTGGTAACAAAGCTGTCATTGGCTACAGAGGAAATATATAAGATAAATCTTGCGAAGGTAAGGCGTTAAAAAAGGCACCCATCGGGTGCCTTTTATATATTCCATTCTTTTGAGGTCTTGCGTACTGTTTCAAGATATCCTTGTCTGTCAACGGGAAATGCAAGTCCGTGGCCTGCATCCTTGATAATATGTATATGTTTTTTGTCGGATCCACAGGCTTTGTAGAGCTCCTCACTCATATACATAGGCACAAAAGCATCCTTGTCTCCATGGAAGATAAGCATAGGTATCTTGCAGTTTTTGATTGATTCAACGGGAGATGCGGATTCTATATCGAAGCCGCCGAAAAGTCTTGCACCCAGCTTTATCATGGGGTAGAAAAGAAATACGGGTAATTTTATATCCTTTAACACCTTGCAGATTATCTCTTTAGGAGAGGTATATCCGCAATCCGAAAGGACACCGATAACGTTCTTGGGCAGCTCCATGCCCGAGCTCAGCACAACCGTCGCCGCGCCCATAGAAACACCTGTGATTATGATTCTGACATCATCACCGAAACGTTTAATACAATACTCGACCCATTTAAGACAGTCATATCTTTCTCTTATACCGAAGGTGATGATATGACCGTCGCTGCGCCCGCTGCCTCGCTGGTCTACGATAAGAGCACTTCTGCCAAGCGCAAAGCATCGCTCTATAGCACCCGAAAGGTCTCTTTCACCGTCACCGCGGTAGCCGTGAAAAAGAATCTCTACTACCGCATTCTTTGAGTATTCATAATATCTGCCGCGGAGCTTAAGTCCGTCAAAGGATGTGATACACATATCCTCGTGAGGCATACTTCTGCTCTGCTTCGCCCAGTTTATCATATGCTCACGGTATTCTTCGTATATTTTACCTTTGGGTATCTCATATTCATCCTCGCCCAAGACCTTGCGTTTGGGTGAATAGAATACAATCATAAAGCAAACAAAGGATAAAAGTAATATAAATGCTATTATACATAGGGGGACAAGCCAAAGTAAATACATAATAAACCTCTGAAGATTTTATAAGGTTAAGATATCATATCCGGTATCTTTTGTCAACCGATCAGCTTTTGTGACCAGGCAAACAAGGCTTCGGACATTTTGGAAAACTCGATATTGTCGCCATTATTTAATGAAATAATAATTTTTAATATCTTCTGTTCCTCACCTGAAACAAATTCCGGAAGATCTGTACGGCGGGTGATATACTTCCCTGTTTCTTTAAAGCAGATTGCCTGAATGACAAAGGATGCGGCTTTATATAAACCGCGAAGAATATCGTCGCTCTTTGTATGGAGCATATTGTGTACACAGCCGTGATAGATGTTACAGGCACCTGTTTTAATTGCTCTGTCAACGGCTGTACCGTCTATTACTTCAAGCAGATCATCAAGACTGCCTTTTATGGGCTTGGTATCATAATAAAACTGAAAGAGATCCGAGGGCTCCCAGTTAAGTATTTCACTCTTACCCGAAATAAAGCCGCAGATAAGCTCTCTGTGAGGCAGGGTATCAAGCATAGTGTTATATGTTTTGATATCCTCACTTGTAAGTTCATCCAGAATGACAACAGCATCGATATCGCTGTTTTCTGTTGCTTCGCCTCTGGCATAGCTACCCTGTAAGCCCACAAACCATATACGATCTCCGAAGGTTTGGGTAAGGGTGTGTATAAAATTGTCTGTCCAGGTGGTTATGTTGATCATGATGTACCTCGCAACAAAAAAATCGGTTAATGATATACCAAGCCCACGGCTTGGATAAAAAAGAACGAAGCGTCGCTTCGTTCTTTTTGGCCCGCCTTACAGGATTCGAACCTGCGACCAACGGAATCGGAATCCGGTACTCTATCCAGCTGAGCTAAAGGCGGATACCTATGTATTCTAACACAAATACTTCCTATTGTAAACCGATTTCATGAAATTAATTGACTATTTCCTTCGACAATGATAAAATTAACTCAAAGGATGTGATGGTATGAAACAAAAGATTCAGCAGTTATATACACCGTTTACCGATAGCAGTATAACGTGGGAAAAGGAATATCCCAGACCTACCCTTAAGAGAGAGAGCTATATTCCCCTCTGCGGTGAATGGGATCTGTCGGTATTAAAAAACGGCAATGAAGAATATATAGGAAAGATAAAAGTCCCCTTCCCGCCTGAATCCTTACTTTCGGGTATATGCCGTGAGCTTAAAAAGGGTGAAAAATACGTATATACAAAAGAGTTTTCTCTTACAAGTGACAGGCATGTAATATTACACTTCGGCGCTGTAGACCAGATTGCTGAGGTATATATTAATGGCGTTCATGTTATCACACATAATGGCGGCTATCTGCCTTTTGAGGTTGATATAACCGAGCATCTGAAAGCTACTAACCTCTTAAAAGTAATTGTCACCGACGATCTCGATAGATCAAATGCATACGGCAAGCAGTGCAAAAAGCGCGGCGGTATGTGGTATACTCCCATAAGCGGAATATGGCAGACCGTATGGCTTGAGGAAGTACCCGAAGAACATATCAAGAGCTTATGGATAACTCCCACACTTTACTCGGTAAAGATAGAGACCGTCGGAGGAGCAAAGCATAAAACCCTCACCATTGGTGATAAGGTATACGAGTTTGACGGAAGTTATATTAAGATAGATATCGATAACCCTATACATTGGACACCCGAAAATCCGTATTTATATGATTTTATAATCGAATGCGGTGATGATAAGATTCAATCTTATTTTGCTCTGCGTACCGTCACGGTGGATAAGAATTATATCTATCTTAACGGTAAGCCTTATTTCTTCCACGGTATACTGGATCAGGGGTATTTCTCTGACGGAATATACACGCCCGCATCCCCCGAGGGGTATAAATACGATATCCTTACTATGAAAGAGCTTGGCTTTAATACTCTTCGTAAGCATATCAAGATCGAGCCCGAATTATTCTATTATTACTGTGACAAATACGGTATGATAGTTTTTCAGGATATGGTGAACTGCGGCGGTTACAGCTATCTGCTTGATACCGTACTGCCTACTGTAGGTATCAAAAAAGCTCTTACCCGTCCTGTAAACGATAAGACAAAGGCAGAGTTCCGTCGGATATCTATGGATATGATGCACCTTCTGTATAATCACCCTTCGGTATGCTATTATACCATATTCAACGAAGGCTGGGGCCAGCACGACGGTGACAAGCTCTACCGTAAGTTCAAGAGCTTTGACCCCTCGAGAATATACGATACTGCATCGGGCTGGTTCAGAACAAAAGAAAGCGACGTGGTAAGTGAGCACGTTTATTTCAAAAAAATCAATCTGAAGCCCTCCAAGAAACCCTTGGTTCTGTCCGAGTTCGGAGGCTACAGCTGTAAGATACCCGAACATTCATTCAATCTGTCAAAGACTTATGGATATAAGTATTTTGACAATACAGATGACTTTACAAAAGCCCTTGACAACCTGTACAGGAACGAAATAATCCCCAATATCGAAAAGGGTCTGTGTGCTACCGTGCTTACTCAGGTAAGCGATATCGAGGACGAGACCAACGGTCTTGTTACCTATGACCGCAAGGTCATTAAAACCGATGTCAAGGTAATGCAGGATATGGCGAAAGCGTTGTTTGATAAGTTTAACGAGGTAAATAATGATAAATAAGATGCACACAGGAGATCTGTATCTGCCCAATGACAAAGAGATATTTGAAAAACAAATATCGTGTCTTGATAAGCTTCATGATCTTATCCAGCGCCTCATCGGTGATATCCGGGACAATGCTTCTGATCTCGTCTCTTTTCATGTTTGCTCCTTTCAGCAACGCTTTGATAACGGGGGTCGCCTCCCCATGCTTTGATAGTTTTACGACACTTCCGGTCAAAAATGGGTATAATCTAAGCCGAGACCGTTACAAAAAGTACCGATTTCGGCTTAAATTATTAAATTTGGGTATAAGAAAAGCACCCTATATAGGATGCTTAACGTGTATATTTTACGGTTTTATGTTCGTTATTTGCGGAAAATTCGCAAATTTGAGTGATAAGAAGTCGGAAATTATTATTCTACAACATCAGGTATTTCTTTACCTGTACTCAAGCATTCCTTGATATAACCGACAAATTCATCATAACTCATACCGTCATAATATATTTCGGCATATTCATCCGGGTCACAACCGAATTTATCATCATAAAGACGGAATAGCTCCTTTAATTCTTCAGTTACAAGACCTTCCCACATTTATATCAACTCCTTCAAGGCCATTATAGCAGAATCATTGAAGTTTGTAAAGAGTTCCGTAGATCAGGGTAAATCAGGGGACGTAGATCAGGGTAGATCAGGGGACGGTTCCCAGATCTATAGTGTACTTTTTACCCTCGAACTCTATGACCTGCTTATCAACTGCATTAAATGCCGCAAGCTGCTCCGGATTGTAGGCAGGCTCGGATATGCCGAGGATGATAGAGAACTTGAAATGCAGACAGCCGTAGTCATATAAACAATATTAATTTTATGGTAAAACAAAATCCCGAACGGAATTTCCGTTCGGGATTTTACCTTCAATTACGAATTACGCATTACGAATTACGCATTATATTCTATTCCTTAACAGAAATAGAATATCTTCCGCAGGGTGCTACGTTACCGTTTACGTAGAAATCCATAATGTCGCCGTCGGTCTGTGCGTTGTCAGACCACTTAAAGGAGAAGTTGAGCTTATCCTGACCGAGAGCGCTCTTGGGGATCTTAACTATGAGAGTATCGCCTGTAACAGCTACCTCAGCGTCAGCTACGTCATCAAAGCTCCAGCCGCCCGTGCTTACCTTGAGCTTGCGCTCGAAGGTGCTGACATAGTAATTAAATCCTTCCCAGTTGGGCTTGGTGTCGTCTGTTGAGATAAAGAGTCTCATCCAGTTATCAGCCTCGGGAGCTGTGATATCAGCCATACACTTAGCATAGAAATATACATTCTCACTATCGTAAGCACACTTGGTAACTGCTACGTTGTTTCTTGCAGTATCGT
>JAZRQH010000181.1:0-1510 GCA_045649645.1 Eubacteriales bacterium | reverse complement strand
TCAGATATAAAGAAATATGCAAATATCGTTGAAAATCGTTTGGACGATGAGTGGTGTACTATGGAAAGTGTATTGGCAGATAATACAGAAATGTTAGACCTTGCACAAAAGCATAATGTAGACTATATACTCATTGATGATAAATACGAAATCAGCATTGATTTATAAAAACCAATTCCAATTTATCTAACGGATAAACAAAAAGCCATTCGGTTTTACCGAATGGCTATCTTAATTTCTGATTTAACAGTATACTCTGATGTCGTGTGTTACCAATGTCAAATACACAACCTAAACCGGGACGGGTTTTCTTCAACCGTCATAGGGGATATTATTTCGATCGGCTATTCATTGACAAGGCAGGGAAAATATTATATACTCAAATTAGCAAATCACTTATCCGAAAAGGAGAAAGATCATGAACAGAACAAAGAAAAACGCCTTTTTATACCTTACGGTGTTCGTGCTGATTTTTTCCATGCTTCTGCCGACGGCGCCCGTTGCCGCATCCCTTCTTGATCCCAAGGGCACAAATGGCGAGCACGTTATAGTCAACGTGGGCAGGGATGAAAAAAGCTATAATCTGACCTGGCATTCCGAGGATGCGGGGGCACAGGTAGTGCAGTGGGCAAAGGCTTCTGAGGTGAAGGACGGAAATATGCCCGCCGACTGTTTCTCCTCCACCGCCAAAAAGAAAAACGGTGCATGCCGCGGAGTGATCACAGACCTTGAGTCTGACACCGATTATTTCTACCGTGTGGGCAGTGACGCCGCTGGATGGTCAAAGCTCTACAAACTTTCCACAGGCAACTTTGACGATAACAGCTTCTCTTTTATTGCCGCAGGCGACCCCCAGATAGATTCCAAGTTTGACACCCATAACTGGGATATCACACTTAACCACGTTCGCAACTGGTTCGGAGATGACGTTGAGTTCATGCTGACTTTAGGCGATCACGTAAATTACTGCTACGACCGTTCCGAGTACGAGGAATTTGTAAAGCCTACAGTGCTTCGCGGTCTGCCTATCATGGGTGTTCTTGGCAACCACGATGACGGCGATACCCTTTACAGCGAATACTTTACCTATACCGACGTTTATCCCGAAAGCCTGACCAAAGCAGGTGAACAGGGCGGTAACTATTGGGTCGCACACGACGGTGTCCTCTTTATCAATCTCAACATGAACAACGACGATATCGACCTCCATGTGCCCTATATGGAAAATGTGATCGCAGAGTACACCGCCACCTACGGTGAACCCCTCTGGACCATAGTTTCCTTCCACCAGTCCTTCTACGCAGGAGGCGACTCTTATTCAAGCTCATGGAAAAGACTTCGTGAGGCATACGGAATAAAATTCTCGGAGATGGGTGTTGACGCTGTACTTGCGGGACACGATCATATCTATACCAGAACCTACATGATCAACGGAGCCACCATAATCGATGACCCCGATCTTTACACTCCTGTAGGTGACGACCCCTACGGAAGCTATACCCTTAAGGGT
>JAZRQH010000180.1:0-5441 GCA_045649645.1 Eubacteriales bacterium | reverse complement strand
TAGTCATCCTGCATGGTGGGGTTCTCGGCGGTGTTTTTGTCGTAGATTCCAACTACCTGACCGCTTATCTTTTCACCGTGCTTAACGGTGTAGCCGTCGGTCTTGATAAGAAGCTCATAGGCATCGTCAAGGGCATAGTTGTTGAGACATCCCTTGTCAGAATAAACAACGAGAGCGTTGTTGGCGGGCAGACGGTTGAGTCCGTCAACCTCTGTATTGCCGTCAAGAGTAATATCAAGCTTGGGACAGCCGATGGTCATCTTGTTATCAGCGGTAGTACCAAAGGACCAGAACTGACCCTCGTAGGGTGTTTCCTGATACATATAATCGCTTGTGATTATCTCACCGTTATATACGTTAAATCCTCGGGGTAAGGTAAGCTCCTTCTTTACAACTGCATCGGTATAACCGTTGTAGTTGGTGCCTGCGCCCTCAATACGCCCGTGGGCATAAGCCACCATCCAGAGGTCGCCGTTGATGGCTGCAACGGGGGTCTTGCCGGGGTTGTTTGTCTTAAACGCATCAACGGTCTGTGTAACCGTAGTCAGCTTGTTTGCATACTTGCCGCCGCCCGTTACGTCAACGTAAAGGTCACGCTGATCGGGATCAAACTCTACTATATTGAAGTTCTGTACGTCATACTTGCTGTACTTGGTGGTAGCAATATGAGTGTGAGTAACACCCTCTGCGATTTCATTTTCCTCATAAGCGGAATACTCACTGATAAAGAGATCGGAAGGTACAGAGGAGGTCATTACGTAAGGGATGTCAACGCCCAGAGCCTCAAGAGCTATAGCTGCTACGTCACGGTTCTTAAGCGTGGAAAAATCAGCCTCGGTGTTGAGGTTGTGTCCTCTCATGGCAAAGATTACCTTGCCCTCGGGATCAACGGTAGTTGTACCCTTAATACCGCCGTGGTCGCTGGTAAGAATGAAAAGTGTGTTCTCTTCTCTGCCCAGCTCTACGTACTTATCGTACACCTGTCCGATATAACCGTCGGTGAGAGAAAGCTGGCTTAAGTACTTCTTGCCGCCGTAGTTATCCTCAAAGTGGATAGCCGCCTGCTCGGTCTGGCGCATCTGGACAAGCAGGAGCTTGGGGTCATTGTTTTCAAGATAACCGCCCTCTTTGGAAAGAAGCTCTGCTATCTCGTGATCGTAAATGCTCTCGTCGGTAACAGACTCAACGCCCTCCTCGATAAGGCTGTCGGCAATAGACATAGAGGTCACGGCACAGCTTACCTTTTCGGTAGGATAAGCCTTCTTCACAAGAGAGAAGATGCTCTCAAAGGTATGGGGATTGTAGGCTACGTTGAGGGTATCAAGCTTATGTACATCGCTTGAAACACCGTAAAGCAGGGACGCATAGGTCTCGGTGCAGGTAGCCTTGCCCTCTGCAGAGGCAGATGCACGGAGGTTGAAGATGTTATCAATGTTAGTGGTCTTGGTATCGTCAAAATACTCGCCTACACCGTCTATCTGGAATATAACCACTCTGTCGTATTCTGCTTTTTTGTTCTTAAGGGTGTTGCCGCAACGCTCACACTCACCCGTAATTGCGGTATGTCCGAGAGCAACGGTCTTGGTGATACCAAAGAGCTTGCCGCAATCGTTACACGCCTTACCTGCTATCTTACCCTGAGTACAGGTAGCGTAAACTGTGGTAACGTCAGAAATGCTCTTATGGTCACAGTCGGTATCGGCTGTAATATAGTTTATTCCGTTGTCCTTGCAGTACTGCTCCGCATAGCTCTTTGCAATAACGTATGCGGTCATATCATCGTTGCCAAGAAAGGCATCCTGACCTATAAACTCTACGGTCTCGGGAATAAATATCTTCTCAAGTGCATAGCACTCCGCAAAGGCAAGAGCACCGATATAGGTAACGGTATGAGGAATATCAACCTCGGTCAGCTCCTCGTTGCCCATAAATGCAGCGTAGCCGATTTTCTCCAGCTTTTCGGGGAATGCTATAGAGGTAACTCCATAGTAGGAACATGCCTCCTCGCCTATCTCAGTGGCAGTAAGTCCACCCACCGGAAGGTCGGCACGCGCTACCCCGTCTTCTACGGGGATCTCGTCTATACGCGCTTCTCTGTTACCGATGTCGGTATATGCAATTTCCTCTGCATTTACCATGAAGGGAAATGCGCACAGAAGCATACTGAGTACAAGAATTGTTGACAATAATCTTTTCATAACTGACTCCTGAATGTTGTAATATATAAATAATAACATATTTAATAATATATTTCAATAAAAAACATAAAATTGTGACATATTGCCATTGACACATTATAATAATAATGGTAAAATTAGAGTGTATTTTTATGTTTACATTAGCTTTGTCCGTTCCCCATCGAACAGAGTATTAAATAAAAACGGGGAGAAAGGTTCGAAAATATGAAGACCAAGGCGGTTCGTATTTACGGCACAAATGATTTAAGACTGGAAGAGTTTGAGCTTCCTGCAATCAAGGACGATGAGATCCTTGCACACGTAATTTCCGACTCTATCTGTATGTCCTCTCACAAGGCTGCTATCCAGGGTCCCAACCACAAGAGAGTTCCCGATGACGTTGCAGAAAATCCCGTTATCATCGGTCACGAGTTCTGCGGCGAGATCGTAGAGGTTGGCGCTAAGTGGGCTGACCAGTTCAAGCCCGGCGACAAGTTCGCTATCCAGCCTGCTATGAACTACAAGGGCTCCCTTGCAGCTCCCGGCTACAGCTATCAGTATATCGGCGGTGATGCTACCTACGTTATCATCCCCCACGAGGTTATGGAGACAGGCTGTCTTCTCAGCTACAACTCCGACGCATATTTCTACGGCTCTCTTGCTGAGCCTATGAGCTGTATCGTTGGCGGTTACCACGCTAACTATCACACCACTGCAGGCAGCTACGTTCACGATATGGGTATCGTTGAAGGCGGTAACTGCGCAATCCTTGCAGGTGCAGGTCCTATGGGTCTCGGTGCTATCGACTACGCTATCCACTGCGACCGTAAGCCCAGCCTCGTTGTTGTAACAGACCTTGACAACGCTCGTCTTGAGAGAGCTGCTCAGATCCTCTCTCCCGAGGAAGCTGCTAAGAACGGCGTTAAGCTTCTTTACGTTAACACTTCCGAGTACGAAGATCCCGATGCATACCTTATGAGCCTCACAAACGGAGAGGGCTACAACGACGTATTCGTTTACGCTCCCGTTAAGCCTGTTGTTGAGATGGGTGACAGACTCCTCGCTCGCGACGGCTGTCTCAACTTCTTCGCTGGTCCTACAAAGACCGACTTCTCCGCAATGTTCAACTTCTACAACGTTCACTACTCCGCAACTCATATCTGCGGCACCTCCGGCGGTAACACAGACGATATGAAGGAGTCTATCGCTATGATGGAGACAGGCAAGATCAATCCTGCTGCTATGATCACCCACGTTGGCGGTCTTAACTCCGTTATCGAGACAACCCTTAACCTTCCCAAGATCCCCGGCGGTAAGAAGCTTGTTTACACAAACAAGGATATGCCTATGGTTGCTATCGCTGACTTTGCTGAGCTTGGTAAGACTGATAAGTTCTACGCTGACCTTGACGCTATCGTTTCCGCTAACAACGGTCTCTGGTGCCTCGAGGCTGAGAAGTACGTTCTCGAAAACGCAAAAGATATCTAATGCCAAAAATTAAGGAAGAAAACTGTTGCAATGCAACAGTTTTCCACCTTTAATTACGCATTACGAATTACGCATTACGAATTATTTTTTACTGAAAGGAAAAAATACAATGTTAGATATGCAGTTAAAGGCTCTTGCTGATATGTCCAACAAGTACGGCTCTGATTCCGAGTACGTTCTTGCAGGCGGCGGCAACACCTCCTTCAAAAATGACGATTTTCTCTTCATCAAGGGTAGTGGTACTGCTCTTGCTACCATCAAGCCCGAAGAGTTTGTAAAGATGGAAAGAGCTCTTCTCAATGAGATCAGAACCAAGAAGTATTCTGACGTTGAGGCTGAGTGTGAGGCAGAGGTTCTTGAGGATATGATGAACGCACGCGTTAAGGGCGAGACCCGCCGTCCCAGCGTTGAGACCGTTCTTCACGACCTTCTCGAGTACAAGTACGTTCTTCACCTCCATCCCGCAACCGTAAACGGTATCACCTGCTCCCAGAGCGGTGCTGAGACTATAGCAAGACTCTTCCCTGCGGCAGTTTGGGTTGCTAACTCCAAGCCCGGTTACACTCTTGCTATGCTCTGCATGAAGACCCTTGACGACGCAAAGAAGGCTACAGGCGTTTGCCCCAACCTCATCTTCCTTGAAAATCACGGTGTATTCTTTGCCGCTGATACAACCGAGGAACTCGACGTTATCGTTGCTGACGTTATGGGTAAGATCAAGGCAGAGATCAAGGCAACTCCCGATTTCACTCCCGTAGAGTATGACGTAGACAAGGTTACAGCTATCGCTCCCGTACTCCGTATGCTCGTAGGTGAGGGCGGTCCTGCTTCGGTTATCTTCTCTACATCCAAGGCAGTTCTTGATTATGATCCCACAACCAAGAGCTTTACTCCCGACCATATCGTATACTGCAAGGCTGCTCCCATGATCCTCGCTGACGGCGATGACGTTGTAGCTAAGTTCAACGAATACAAGGCAGCAAACGGTTACGCTCCCAAGATCGTATACTACCGTGGTCTTGGTATGTTCGCTATGGCTGATACATACAAGAACGCAAAGACCGCTGAGATCGTGTTCCAGGATGCAATCAAGATCAGCGTATTTGCACAGTCCTTCGGCGGTGTTTCCACCATGCCCGAATGGCTTGAGACATTCATTATCAACTGGGAGGTTGAGAGCTACCGTGCTAAGGTAAGCCTTGTTGCCGGCGGTGCTAAGCGTCTTGACAAGAAGGTTGTTATCGTTACCGGCGGTGCTCAGGGCTTTGGTCTCGGTATCGCAGAGGAGCTTGCTGCTAACGGTGCTTACGTTGCTATCGCAGATATGAACTACGACGGTGCGAAGGCTGTTGCAGACCAGATCCCCAACGCTATGGCAGTTGCAGTTAACGTTACCGACGAGGCAAGCGTTAAGGCAATGGTTGACGCAGTAGTTGTAAACTACGGCGGTCTTGACCTCTTTGTAAACAACGCAGGTATCGCAAAGGCAGGTAGCCTTGAAGAAATGCAGAAGGGCACTCTTGAGTTCGTTACCGCAGTTAACTATACAGGCTACTTCCTCTGCGCTAAGTATGCGTCCAGAGTGATGAAGCTCCAGAACTCCGTTGCTCCCGATTACATGATGGATATCGTTGAGAACAACTCCAAGTCCGGTCTTGAGGGCTCCAACAAGAACTTCGCTTACGCAGGTTCCAAGTTCGGCGGTATCGGTCTTACAGCTTCCTTTGCTATGGAGCTTGCTCCCTACAACATCAAGGTTAACGCTGTATGTCCCGG
>JAZRQH010000179.1:0-6069 GCA_045649645.1 Eubacteriales bacterium | reverse complement strand
TCATGCAGATCATATCCTTCTTTACCTAAAAGCGCGTGGTAAACGTATCCGATCTCATTATCGTTGTACGCAAGGTACGGCATCTCCAAAGTTACCCAATGTATTATTGAAACATAGGGATGGTTTTCGGGCTGCATATTTATTTTTTCCTCGATCATTTTTGAGTGTAGGGCTTGAAGCTCTGTTTTTAACTTTTCCCGGTCGAGGGCTCCGTCGAGGTATTTTTTAAGGCAGTCGGCAATTTCTTTTGAGATATCAGTATTCATATTATATCTGCTCCCCCGTTAATATCTTTACACGTTCAAATCGTTTTTTGAATTCTTCATCATCCTTCATTTCAAGGGATAGGTGATCGAGAGGCTCGATAATAAGATTTTCTTTTGACATAACCATCCAAGGGTAATAATCCGAGCTAAAGCGTTCATCCTGTTGAGTAAATATAGAAAGATAAACGTCTCCGTCTTTTTTAAGTGTTTTTGTAACGTTACCGAACAATGCTTTTTTGCCGAGAGAAAGAATATCTCCGGGCTTGATCTTTGAAAAGCGGGTCTCATACAGATCTATCGCTCTGTCAAGAGCATCATACCCTTCTTTTGTCTTTCCGATGATAAACAGATTTGAGCTTAGACTCATATATGCACTTATATACTCACCGAGCCAGGCATCGGGAGCCTCACCGTCCTCACCTAAAAACTCTATCAGCTTGATCTTTTCTCTGTACCACTCTGCATCAACCTCGGGAATACCGTATCCTCTGGTAGCCTTACTAAAAAAATGATTGAAGATCACAGCGTTGTTCTTATAACGCTGTGTCCGACAGGCATCTATATCACCGATATTCTGCATCATCTGTTCAAACCATTCGTTCTGTGTTTCATCATATCTACGGGGAGAACAGCGCATAAGCCACTCGTTAAATTCATCGTCGTCACATACTTTTGACATACAATGAACCACGGTATTCCTGTATATTTGGCCATCGTGATGCTGTAAGATACTCTCACAGGCATAATACATAAGAGGAAGCTTTTTCTCCTTGGGCATATCGACCTGATTGGACAACGTGATTGCTACGATGGTCGCGCCGGGATGTTTACGCTGATATGTCCACAGGAAATCTAACTTTTCTTCATCCGACAATGTTTTGAATTCGTCTGTCAAAAGGTATTCATTCAACCTGACCTCGGGTATAGGGCTAACACCTTTCAAAAGATCAGCTGCCGTCATGTTAAAACAATCTGCAATATCAAGTAACATCCTTAAATTCGGTATTTTGTTTTCCTTTTCCCATTCACTTACAGCCTGGGTCGCAATTCCCAATTTTTCAGCAAGACGTTTTGGTGAAAGTCCTTCTTTTTGTCTTAAATTTTTTATCTTTTCGCCAAAGTTACCTGTCATAGTTATCCTTTCATTAATTTATTTACTCTTTCAAGATATTTCCTATATTTTTCGTCATCCGGTACACCGCAGGACTTTACCCATTCAAGCATACTGTTATATAAATTTGAACATACACGGGCAGGTGAATATATAGACAACCAACCTGCATGGTCAGAATTAAAGCGTTCATCCTTTTGGGTGAAAACTGCTGACATATCTCCGCCATACCCCGGCATCACCGTCATAGTTATGTCTCCGAACAGAGACCTTTTACCCAAGCTCAAAATATCGCCTACCTTGAACTTGGACATTCTGTTTTCAAAAACGTCAAGGACCTTATCAAGAGCATCGTAAGCCTTGCCGAATTCTCCGATTTCCATATAATCTCTTTTAAGTGAAAGATAGTCAGAAACATAGTAAGACAGCCAGGCATCGGGAACTATGCCGTCATCGCCTAAACTCTCGATTATTTTTATCTTTTCCAGGTTCCATTCAATATCAAGCTCGGGGATGTCGGTTAAGCGGCTCTGCCTGAACAGAAAATGGGATATTATCAGGGCATTGTTTTTATAATGCTGCATACGGCTGGCTTGTGTATCGCCGACAAGCCAACGTCTTTCTTCAAACCATTCGCCTTGCGTTGCATCATAGTTGTAGGGAGCAAGCCGTTTGAGATATTTCATAAATTCTTCGTCATCGTAAACGTTTGAAATACAATGCATCACGTGATTTCTTCTTCCTTGACTGTCATCATGACGCAAAATACTGTCGCAGGCATAATACATAAGCGGAAGTTTCTTTTCCTTTGGAATTTTAACAACAAATCCAAGCAGAGCCGCTACATCGGTGTTGCCGGGATGCTTACGCTGATAATCCCAAAGATAACCTAACTTTTCATCATCTGAAAGGCTCTGAAATTCACGTGAACCGACATATACGTGCAAGTTGTTTCCGGTTGATTTCTTAATACCTTTTAGGAGCTCATCCACCGTCACGTTAAAGCAGTCTGCGATATCAAGTAAAAGCGTTATATCCGGCATATTACGTCCGTTTTCCCATTTTGACACTGCCTGAGAAGAGACGTTCAATTTTTCCGCAAGCTCATCCTGTGTCATATTATGCTGTTTTCTCAGGGTCTTAATTATATTTCCTATCTGTATACTCATCTTTTCCTCCGTATAACTTCGGTACCGTGAATATTATACTCTTTCACGGTACCTATGTGAAGATATCATTCGGACGGTCAACAACAACCGCAGGTTGATTCTGTCAGCTTTCGTTTAAAGTGATTGTTATTTTGCCGCCCGTAAAGTGCAGAAACGGGCGGCTTTTATAAAAACAATGCAACTTTTATATGAAATTCAGAAGAGATTAGTTTGTTTCTTAATTTTTATTGCATCGTTTTTCAGCAGTTATTATATCTTTAATCTTATATAAACCCTCTTAAGTTGTATTCGACAGCCTCACTCCATAAGGGTATGTATGGCACTTGCTTTGGGTGGGGAATTTTCGCTGAAACAGAGAAGGGGTCGCAAAGGAAATCCATTTGCAGTGCTTCACTCAGATTCTTTGCGTACCAGATAATATCGAACTCAACACAGGATATGACAGGCGGGTCGGCAAGCTCGCATATAGGCAGATATCTGTGTCCCCATATAGGAATAAGCGGAGGGTATTCTATATTCTTATGCTCAGCGGGAGCTTCATAAGGATACATCATTTCCTTTATTTTCTCAATATTTTCGGGAGAAAAGTCACGCCATTTAGGATACGGAATCCTCTCGTCTTTTTCTCCTACAGGCAGTGCGATCATATAGAATTCCTTAAGCGATCTTGGTAAGGTAATATTGTATATCTCTTCTATGTGTGTTATCTCCGATTCGGACAAACCTGTATCAAATCTGCAGCCGATTTTTTCCATATCCATAATTATATCCGAATATTTCATAGCTATATCTCCTTATTGCTTTTGCGGTTTACGAAGTACATACAAAAGGTCGGTGAATTCAAGACCTATGATATCATCCTCGGGCAAGAGCTCTTCCAAGAGTTCAGGCTCGCCGTCAAGGCTGAACCATGATGCCATGCGTTTGGGATCCTCCCTTACTGTATGAGCTCTCTTAACCTCTATCTCAAAGCCGGCATCTGTCAACTCATCATCGGTCAGCAGATATTTATCCTCTGACAGATGACGGTACAGACTTGTATATAGCTGATCCTTGGTATATAAGCCGTATATCTTTTCATGGGTTTTAAAGTAGTTATCAAGCTCACCCCGGTCAAAGACGAAACGGCTGATATAGTGGTTTACAATAAAGCACCCGCCGGGTTTCAGAATACGGTAAGCATGAGCTATAATCTTCTTTCTGCACATCTTAAACCATTCCTGATCGGGGACAGCCCGTTCTTTTGCTGTTTTACTGTCGGTACTGCCAAACAGAGTACGCACACCTGTTACCAGCTCAACAGAGTTGTCCTTTATGGGAATCTCTACATCATCAAAAACTGCGATATGCACGTTGTAGTTCGCATAATCCTTGTCAAGGATAGCACGAAGATCCTGCATATCGTATTTGTTGTCCGAAGTCAAAAGGCAGGGGGTACGGGGATTGAGATGCAGTATATATGGAGCAATGCCCATGTGGAGTGCTCCGCCAAGCTCTATAAAGGGAGTTTCGGTCAATGCCGCTTTTTGTAATATTTCGGTTATCCTCGAATCAGCTTCGTCTCCCTGAATGAATCTCTCGTGAAGCCAATTCTTCTCCTCGTCAAAGGGCAGTTCAAAATGTCGCTGCTTGAAGTAAGCGAATATACTCTGATTGAAATCTTTTTTCCACTCCGTATATTCTTCCATCGTCATATTCTTATTCCGAGCTATCTGACAAGGTGAATTGTTTCTTTCAAACCAAGGAACGCTGAAATAATAATCCCCCTTTTTCACCTCATCGGGTTCACGGGTGAATACATCCTCGAAGGTGTTTGTTCTGTTTATTCTCTCAAAGGAATATATCTCTTCGGGGAATTCCTCATCGTAGGCAAAACCCTCAAGGCAGGTAATAAGACCGTTCTTTATCCAAAGAATATAGTCACTTCCGTTTTTAAGATTGTTTATCTTCATATTTACTCTGCCGAGACGAAGGTCAACACCGTCACCTAAAGAATATTCGGTCTCAATATCAAAATCGGTATAAAATCCGTGTACGGTAAATCTTCTTTCCTCCACTCTGCTGTGGGCAAGCTGAGCTTTCAGTTTTTCGCTATATTCGGGATAGTCCTTTATTATCTCACATATGACTGTCTTTTCAAAGCAGTGAAAATCAATAGGCTCGGCTACGCCCATACTGAACCATCTGTCATGCATCTTACTCAGAAATTCGGGGGTAATGGGATAACCCGAGCTCTCAGAGATAACCGAATCTATTCCGCAGTAGGGACACATAGCGGTGTTACCGTTATCTATCCAACGGTCTATGTCCTTAGGGGAGAATATCTGCTGACAGTAGAAGCATCCGCAGACCTCATCCTTTTCAAGATCGGCTCTGTTGTTAGAGCAGTATTTATGAGCATCCTTCGTCAGCTTTCTCTCATAGCATTGTACGGCAGAGCTTGCCGCAGAACGGCAGGCCCGGTCACCGTCGCGCAGAGCCTCGTATATCATATCAAGATAATACTCGGGTGCAGGAAGCTTGTTTTGATGTCTCATCTGCATCCGTGCTATCAGCTCAGCACGGCAGGAGGTACAGGTCAGATTCTCATAAAGATATACAAGTATATCATCGGGAATGTCCTTTACACGCTCGTAGTATATTGCATTCTTCACGTCCCATGCTATACTGTGAAGGTCATCCTGAGAATATGCGTTCTTTACAAGCTCTGTTAAATATTCCTTGTCCTTTGGTGTATAGTTGGTAAGAAAAGCGTTAAATGCATTATCAAAGGCAGGCAGACCCTTCTTTTGCTCTCTGTAGGGCAGACATTCAAGAGCCATAGTGCGCACCGATGGGTGGCGGATACTCGATACAACTATACCAAGCTCGTGTACCATACGCTTATCGTTGGTAGGGCATACCGAGTATTCCTTCAGCTCTTCTACCAAAGGGGTAGGGTCGAGGGGATAGTTGGCAAGTATGTATTGACCGAAGCGCCTCAACTGAACCAAAAGAGCCGTTCTTCGCTTTGTGTCCTTTTCATTTTCTACAGCTTTTGCTATTTCAGGTATATCCTCTTCACTTACCTCTCCCCATACCTTTTGGTCACAACTCATACGCATAAGGGGATTGCCTAACCTGACACATCTGTCGATAAGCTCCTTCCAGTCCTTGGGATCGGGATACAGTTCTCCCGTTTCGGGATCTCTGTGTCGGTAATAGCTCTGACGGTTTTTGGTTATCCTCTCCGATTCACAGAGATACTGCTTGTATATGCCCCTCGCTACAGGGTCTTTTTCCATTATTTCGTCAAAAGTTTCCTTGAATATCTTATACTTGCCGATATTTATATACGCGTTAAAAAAATCGGTGAATACGGTTATATCAAAACGGTCTCCCTCGGATACTAAGGTCACCATATCCCGAATCAATTGGGGTAATACAGTTTTTTCGATTTTGTACAGCGCACTTGCCACCATGCAATAATCGTCACGCACAGGATCTGTGATCTCAGACCAATTCTGCGGTCTGTTAAGAAGTG
>JAZRQH010000178.1:0-11479 GCA_045649645.1 Eubacteriales bacterium | reverse complement strand
CGTGGCAACAGCAGGTGCCACCAGCAGCAGTTCCCCGTTAAAACGGAAGAGGAAGCAGAAGCTGTAGTTCAGTACCACATTCAGTCCAAGGGATATAAGCGAGCACCAGAAGATAAACTTGGTCTTGCCCTTGGAGTTGAGTATGATGCCGTAATAGGTTACCCTCATCAGTAACAGTAACGTATATATTCTGAACACCGCCGTACCGTCAAGGTATTTGTCCGAATAGAGTACGATGATCGCCTCGGGAGCAAAGGTGGTACAGCCTATTACTATAAAGCAGATTATAATATAGGTCAGCGTGATGGTATTTCCCCACAGAGCAATAGCCTCTTCTGTCTTCTCCTTCTTGAGGAGCTTGGCAAATCTGGGGAGCAGAACCGCCGTAAACGCCGATGCTATGATTGCTATAGGCAGCTCCTTTGCAGCCGTGGAATAGATACCGAAGCGGTCTGTATCGAGAAATCCGTTGATTACGAACTTGTCAAGCTCAATGTTAAGCGTACCCACCACAGACGCCAATCCCAAGGGGATCGAAAATCCGAAAACACGCACGAACATCTTCTTGGTCATATAGGGTACAAGACCGCCGCAGAGCTTGGCAGCAATGATATATACCGCCAGAGCAAAGATGCTCTCTGCTATAACGTACAGCAGCATATATCCCACAAAGTCCATGCCCGAGAACTGGGCAATGATGACCGACAGGAGAAGAAATACGCTGTTAAGTACACGGAAGAGCACCAGGTGTCTGGTCTTCTTATAGACGATAAGCAGATTCTCTATACTGGCACAGATTATCTTGGACCAGGGGAATAATGCCAGAAAATATACGAAAGAACGTATAGCGGGGTTATGAAGTATCCCTGCGATAAGATTGGTGCTGAGCACCAGAGCTATACCTACAACAGCACTGAGTATAGTGTTAAGGGTATAGTAGAAGGACAGGAAGTTCTTTCGCTCCTCGTCGCTGTCTGCTCTTGCCAGAAAGTAGTTAAGACTCTTGGGCAAACCCAACATCAGAAGCGAGGTCACAAGATTTATGACCATAAGTATCTGATGATAGGTACCGAGATCGGAAGGTGAATAGAAACGGGTCAGCAGCATGGTTATGACCATGCCGATGCCTGACTGTGCTATCTTGGAGAAGCTCAGCAGAGCCGCATCTGCACCTATATTTGTCGGTTTGTTTTTTGATCTATCCATCAAATCAATTCCTCTATCTGCTTAGCCACATTGGCAAAGTCAAATCTGTTTACCTCGTCTGTGTTGATGTTAAGCTCAGGCGCCTTACCTGCCTTGTAGTTCTGATAGTCCTTTAAGATATATTCCTTAAGAGCGGCACGGTCGGCTTCCTTTGTCACCTCTTCGTAGGTGATGCCGATACCTGCTCTGTTCACCACCACGGTAACCTCGCTGTTAGGCTCGTCACCCGACACAAGGGATATGACAGAGCGTCCCATCATTATGTACTCAAGGAACTTACCGGGGAAAACTCCGTTCTCGCCCTTTTCGTTCCAGGTGGCGTGGATAAGGTGTCTGGCGGATGCCTGAAGCTCAAGGGACTTTGCTCTGGGGAGCATACCGTGATCGGTGATACGGTCCTCAAGTCCGAACTGTGCAGCCTGGTCTTTAAGTATATGGAGGTTGTTGCCTCCGTAGTTGATAACGATATCCTCTTTCGGGATACTTCCTTCGTCACACAGCTCCTTTAATACGTCAAAGAGAGGTCTGATATCCCTCTTGCCCGCATAGAGCGCACCTACGTAGGTAAAGGAGAACTTGCCGTCGGGCGCTATGCCCTCTATATCCACGTCGCTTCGGTCAAAGCCGTTATAAACGACCAAAGATTTAGCCTTGTACTTCTCGCCGAAGATACGGTCCGAATAGCCGTTTGAAACAGCGATAAGTCTGTCAGCCTTGCGGCATACCTTGTCCTGCAGACGTCCTCTGTAGCCCTTGGTAAGGGGTGTAGTCAGGTTGACCACCATAGGATCGCGGAAATCGGCGATCCACTTAACGTCGGGGCAATGCTTTTTCATCACCAGTCCGCAGAGATGAGATGCTACGGGTCCGTAGGAGGAGATACATGCATCGTATGATGAATATTTCTCCTTATCTGCCTTTACCAGCTTCTCAAACCTCTTTGCAAAGCCGATAGATCTTGTGATCTTGAGTATCTCTCTTGCTTCGGTCTTTGCCTTTTGTATAATTGTCTTTTTCTTTTTTGGAGCAGGAGCCGCCTTGGGTGCTGTTCCGGCTGCCTTGGGTGCTGCCTTTTCCTCTACGATTATTTTGTCGATATAGGTGATATCAAGCTTTTCAAGCGCCGCATCAAAAGAGTGATCCAGCTTACCGAAGGGCTTGACACACACAACGTCCACCTTGTTCCCTGCCTCGGCTAAAGCCTGAGCCAGCTTGGTGGGTCTTATAACACCCACCGTCTGACGGGGAGCGAAGTTGTAACTGAGTATAAGAATATTTTTCATTTACTTTCTCAATTCGTAATTCGTAATGCGTAATGCGTAATTAAATGTGGATTTTTGCTATAGCAAAAATCTTCATTGATTACATTTCAAGAAATCTGAAATATTGATCGCTTATTGCGGCTTCGTCGTTCTGCCATGCTCTCTTATAGCCACGCTCGGCATACATGGCTCTCATATCATCGTCTGTGAGCATTGCGGCAAGGGCGTCTGCAAACTCTTCATGTACCTTTGCCTTGTTGTTATAGTCGAAATCAGGCTTGCCGTCAAATGTGGGAGTGATGATGCCGTTGTCCGCCTTTTCCCACTTTTCGGGATGGGTCACACGGTACTCATCATAAAGTATCTCCGCAGGACCTGTAGCGCAGGCTGTGGAGACTACCGCTGTCTTACAGGTCATAGCCTCGATAAGAGCATTGGGGAATCCCTCGCTTATAGAGGACATGGCGTACACGTCACTCTTTGCAACGTACTTGAAGGGGTTGGCGCTGTAGCCTGTGAGAAGAATATCATCGGCATACTTGTTGCGCTTTGCCATATCTATAAGGTCTGCTTCCAGGAGTCCTCTGTGTCCCACAAGCACCAGTCCTGCATCCGGTACCTTTTCCTTTAAAAGCTCAAAGCTCTTAAAGAGGTCCCAGTGTCCCTTGTGACGACTGAGGATACCGACGGTAGACACCACCTTGTGGGTATCATAGAATTTCTGCTCCTCCTCGGAGAGAGGTTCCTTAGCCATATTCTCGATCTTGGCACAGTCCACGAGATTTTCAATGGTATGGCACTTGTCCGCGTCCTCGGGATACTTGGTCTTATAAAACTCCTCCATCTCGCGGGCGTTGAAGAGTATCTCACCGCCTGCCGCGATAACCTTGTGATAGGAGGCTGTATGGAGCTCTAAGTCCTCAAAGCCTCTGCAGGCACCGACCATACGGCACTTGGGCTTTGCCACACGCATTGCAAGATTGGCGATAGAGGTGAAGGCAAAGAGTGTGTCGATGTTCTTCTCTCTGACTACCCTGCGTATGCCCCTTGCACGCTTGATAAGATTAAGGACCTTTTTGATCTTGTTATCCGATGCCACAGCGTTAAGGTTGATAAGCTCGGCATCTATCTCGTAGCTGATATCGCTGTCATCGTAAACGATGTAGTAGATATTGTATTTGTCCGAAAAAAGCTTTGTAAGTCTGGATGCTACTCTCTCGCTGCCTCCGCTCTTAAGATCAGAGGTCATAAATGCTATATTTCTTTTCATCTCAATCCTCTAATTCGCTGATAAGTCCGCTTATGGCATTCTCGGGGATGAACAGCTCCGCTTCCTTAACGCATCCTGCTCTCAGCGCCATTATCTCCTCGGGGTGGTCGTAATAGTATTCTAATTTTTCTCTGAAATCATCGAAGTTACCGAGCTCAAAGGAAACACCTGTGACCCCTTCTTTTATCATCTCGCTACAGGAGTTCCATCTGCCCGAAAGCACGGGAGTTCCTGCAAAGAAGGTGTCGATTATGGATGCGGGCTGACCCTCGGTAGCACACTTGGTGGGAAATACGTGGAGGAAATAGCCGTGCATTATCTCGGTGGTCCTCCAGGCGTCGGCTACGCCCTTGTACTGTATGTAATCGGGAAGATCCTTTTTGATCTCTTCAAACTCCTCGGCATATTCCTCGTCCACCATACCGTACATATCAAGGGTGTACTTAACGCCGTTGGCGTTTATACGCTTAAGCTCGCGTATCATTTCGGTCACGCCCTTGAGTCCCACGATACGGGACATAAAGATAAGCTTGTAGGGAGCCTTAAATTCCTTAGGCTGCTCCTCAAGGCTATAGCGACGGATGGTCTTGAAGTTAGGCATAACACGAAGCCTCTCAACTCCTCTGGCCTCGAGCTCGCGCTTTGCCGTATCGGTCTCAAGGAAAATGCTTTTGAAGTGCTTGAGGGTATTCTTGTACTCGGGATGCTCGTCTATTCCCTCGGCAAGTGCGGCACCCACAAGAACGAAGTGCATCTCACGCTTGAATATCTTATTCAGCATCACGCAGGCCTTCAAAAGATTGGGAAGCGAGGTGGCGTTGGATGCGATGATTATCTTTTCGCTGGTCATAAAGACCTTGGATATAGCAAATAAAAGCTTGGGGTATACAAGGCACTTGGGCTTGGATATTCTGATACCGTAATAGTTGAGATAGCCGACGTTATCTTTACCGTAGCGTCTGACCAGCTCATCGTATATCTCAAGAGTCTTGATGGTCTGACCGTCACAGGCACCCTCCCTGTATATACGACCCATCAAGCATATCTTTTTCTTAGACATATTTACCTCCAAGCGCGCAAATATAGGGAAGCCGCAATTCCCCTACTATAATATATTATATATATCTAATGTATTATATCATATAAACACTCTACTGTCAAGCAAACTTGCCATATGTAAAATAAAGGATTTAAAGGAATTTAACTCCTTTTTGTGCATAAGCGACAAAAGAGGAGTAGCAGCACTACTCCTCTTCATTTTCGCTTATTTCATTGACCTTAATGACTATCTCAAGAACGTGGCGTGTGTCGGTCTTGGTGACCTTGACGCTGAGATTTTCGTATTCAAAGGTGTCTCCCGGTCTGGGAAGCTGCTTAAGCTCCTCTATGACCCAACCACTGACGGTGGCGATATCAAGATCGTACTCGATATCAAGGAACTCAAACATATCTGCAAGGGATGCGCTGCAGTCAACGCGGTACTCGTTATCCGAGATCTTGACAAAGCTCTCGACTATCTCGTCGTGCTCGTCCCATATCTCTCCTACCAGCTCCTCTATAACGTCCTCAAGGGTAATGATACCCGCAGTTCCGCCGTACTCGTCAACAACGGCCGCCATATGGGACTTGGAATGCTGGAGCTTGAACATAAGCTCGGAGATCTTCATGGTGGGAACAACGTATTCTATAGGCTTTGTTATGGCGCGGAGATCCTTGTTCTTCGCCATATAGAAGTCCTTTTGATTAACAACGCCGAATATATCGTCAATGGTATCACGGTATACGGGCAGACGGCTGTAGCCGCTTTCACGGAAGAGCTTGTCCACCTCGTTCCAGTCATCCTCACTGTCTACAGCTACGACGTTTACTCTGGGCTGGAGAATATCACCAACCTCAATATCCTTGAACTCGATAGCGTTACGGATAAGCTCTACCTCTTCCTCCTCCATATCGCCCTCGGTCTCTGCTTCCTCAACCATGGTGAGAAGCTCCTCCTCTATCTCGCCCTTATCCTCGGAGGGCTTGATAACCAGAGATACAAGCATCTTCCAGCCTGTGAAAATGAGGTTGAGCGGGTAAAGGACCAGCATAAACAGACGGAGCAAGGGAGCCGAAAACATAGCAAAGCTCTCGGGTCTTTCCTTTGCCAGACTCTTGGGAGTTATCTCGCCGAATATAAGCACAACAACGGTAACTACGATGGTGGATACGGTGGTGCCAAGGGTCTGATCGCCGTCAAAAAATCCGATAAACAGAAGGGTCGCAATAGAGGTTGCGGCGATGTTTACGATGTTGTTACCGATAAGTATGGTGGAAAGTATCTTATCGAAATTTTCTGATAATTTAAGCACCAATGCTGCCTTTTTGTTACCGTCGGATGCCATATTCTTGACACGGATACGGTTAAGCGCCGAAAAGGCTGTCTCGGTAGCGGAAAAATATCCCGAAAGGATGATAAGCACGATTAAAACAATGATCTGCGTAATACTGCCACTGTCCATAATTAAATAAAAATACTCCTTAAGAACAAAAAATTACACGGTAGCGAAAAAAGGCAGCTCACTTCCCTGCCTGCAACCGTGTATCAATCGATATTCAAATTATGACATAAAGGGGGTATGTCCAAGACTGTTGACTCTCCTAATCATTAAATATCAAGAGGTATAATAGCATATATTGGGGTAATTGTCAATAGAAATAACAAAATATCAAATTTTATCTTGACATTCACAGTTATGTGTGGTATACTGTTTTGGCGTTGAAAAAGCGCATAATATTTGCGGGTATGGCGGAATTGGCAGACGCGCTAGATTCAGGTTCTAGTGAGGGTTCCCTCATACAGGTTCAAGTCCTGCTACCCGCACCAAAAAACGGCTTTGTCCTTTTGGACATTGCCGTTTTTTATTTGACAGGACTTGAACCTCAAGGAGGCTGGTGGCGTTAAGACAAACAGTCCGAGGGACTGTTTGTTAGCCGACAGGTGTGAAGGCGTTTCGGAGAAACGACGAACAGTCAGGATTGCGAAGCAAGCCGTGTCCTGCTACCCGCACCAAAAAACGGCTTTGTCCTTTGGACATTGCCGTTTTTTATTTAATCATACGAGTGCCTCTATTTTAGCTTTTGCGGTGTACTTGGTTACACCAAGCACGGTCTCGCCGTCTATCTGCAGAGCTCTGGGAGAGTCAAATTCCACAGAGATCTCGTGTCCTGTCAGGACCTCTACGTACTTGGTATGCTTGATATGCTCGCCCTTGAAGATCGAGGGGAATATCATAAGAGTCCTAAGCTTGCCTGAATCGTGGAATATCATACAGGAGAGCTTGTTATCCTTGTCAAGTCTGTCCTGATCGGGGGTAGGCATCATTCCGCCGCCGTAGAATCTGCCGTTCATGGTGGGGGCTATCCACACCTTCTTGTATTTGTGTTCAACCCCGTCTACCGTTACGGTGGCAGAGGTAGGCTTATACTTGAACAGAAGTCCTTTTATGGCAATGCCTGTATAGTCTATCTTCTTTTCGGGAGTTGCCTCACGGATACGGTCACCCTCCTCACAACAATAGCCGTCGATACCGTAGCCTATGCCGTTGACAAACAGCCTCTCTTCCCCGTTTACACTGACCGAGGGGAGGTCACAGAGATACCGATCGATCTCAAAATCAGGCTTGTCGGCTCTGCCCTTGCCTATATCGTGAGCAAAGTCGTTACCGCTGCCTACGGCGTAATAATACACCTTACACGGCATGCTGATACCCTTGATATCGTTTACGAAACGATTAAGGGTCCCGTCGCCTCCGCAGATTATAACAGCGTCATCGGTGCCGATGCCGGTGATAAATTCCCTATAGCTATCTATCCCGGTCATATCGCAAAATTCGGCATCGGGATACATTTCGTGCAGACGGTCTACGTCTGTCTTGCATTTTCCGTTTCCCGCCTTGGGGTTGTAAAGAATATAAGTCATTTTCATCCACTCCCATTTTCGATATTATTCTACATTATACGCCTTAATTATTAACGGAATATGAATATTATAAAAGTTGACTAAGGGACTGTTTTATGGTAAAATGATTTATCGATTTTAGGAGGACTGAAATGAATAAGAACAAACTGACTGCGCTTTGTCTTGCGGCTCTGCTTTGCTGTACCGCCCTTGCAGGCTGTGGTACAAAGCCTGTGGAGGAGGGCTCGCCCCTGCCCGACGGCGCTATAACCAAGCCAGTAACCGACGAAGAATTGGACGAGCTGATAGAACAGGGTATCATCCCCGACCCCGACAAAGAATCCCAGAGCTTGGCTCCCGCACCGTACACCAAGGGAATGGTAAAGGATAACCTGTACAGTAATCCCGACAGTTCGCTTACCCTGCGTATACCTGCGGGATGGGCAGCTAAGGAAGATTATGAGCTCTGTACACTTATGGGTGTGACCTATAACTTTGAGGATCCAGACGCCAATACGGCAGCTATATCGCAGCGTGCAGACATATACGATCTGATAGCCACCGATACAACCGAGGACAAGAGCATAATGGTGCTGATGCAGGACCTGAATCAGCACGGTATAGGCGATATGAGTGCTGCCGAATACCTTGAGACCATGAAGGGTCAGTTCGCCTCCGAAAACGCTACCTATGAGATAAGTGATATCACAGAGGTGTCTTATTCCGGCAACGAATATTCCATGATGAAGGTAGTTGCCACCCCAAAGGAGGGTACCGAGGTTACTCAGTATTTCTTCTTAAGAGAGGCCAACGGCAGAATGGTCACGGTTATGATGACCTTCCCTTCCGCCGATCCTGTCAATCCCGACAATATATTTGCATAAATAAAAGCCCCATAGTGGGGCTTTTGTTTGTGCAAAGAATGCGTAATTCGTAATGCGTAATTCGTAATTCGTAATTAAAAGAGGAAAGATGTTGCATTACTGCAACATCTTTCTACATTTCACATTAAAAAAGACGGTTTTTCAACCGTCTTTTTTGTTTGATCGATTATACCTCTGTCCAGAGAGCAACAAGTGTGCAATCGTGAGCTACTGCGTAGTAACCGCCGTTTGTTACGTCACCCTCGGTGAGAGTGAAGCCATACATCTCGAGGTACCAGCCGCCGAACTCATAACCCTCCATGGTAGGAACGGGGTAATAACCGCCGAAGATATCCATGTAGGTGTCACCGGTGTTGCATGCATAGGTTGTGGGAGCGTTGAGAACACCGCCGTCAACGTCGAGAGTGATGGTAAATGCCTTACCTGCTTCGGTAAAGTTGAAGGACCAAACGATCTCGCCTTCGGGAGCAGACCAGCTACCGTCATAGGTGTTCATAGCGATCTGAAGCTCATCGCCTGCAGAAACGTTGATGGTCTCGTACATAACGGGAGTAGCATCATCGCAGTAATGGAAATCACCGTAGATACCTGCGGTAACGTTGTTTACGTTGTAGAACCAACCGTCAACAGCTGTCATAGCGATGGTAACAGTACCGTCAGCGGGAGCGGTGTAGGTGTAGAAATAACCGTCAGTGTTAGCTGCAAGGTTAACAGTGTAAACACCGTCCTCGGTAATAACAGCGGGGTTGTTCCATGTACCTGTGGTATCAACTGCTTCGCCTGCCTCAAGAGCCATGTAAACTGTGATATCCTCTTCGCCGTTATTGGTGATACCGAAGGTATCAACGTCAGCGATCATATTGAATGTGGTATCGTTGTTGCCGGACTCAAGGTTAGCGGTGTACTGCTGTCTGAGATACCAGATCTCGTATGTAGGAGCAGTAGCGTAGCCAAGAGTAAAGATAGAATTGTTTGCATCAGCAGCCTTAACGTATACGGTTGCGCCTACAGGGATGTATGCAGCAACACGGGTATCGCCTGCGTTAAGGATATAGGGGTTCTCATAAGAACCGAGCTCAGCCTCTTCGGGCTCCTCTACTTCACCTGCAGTGAAGGTGAGCTCCCAGTTAACTGTACCAGCGGGAGCAGACCACTCATTTGCGGGATCGTAGGTGTTGATCATGATCTGGATCTGGTCACCTGCGGAAACTGTAACAGTCTCGCATGTAACTGCGGGATCATCATTAAACCAGTGAGTATCACCGTATACCCAGGATGTAAGGTTGTTTACACAGTACATCCAGTTCTCGGAGTACATAATAACCTCAACGGTACCTGCTTCGGGTGCTGTGTATGTATAGTACATACCGTCGGTAGCTGCTGCAAGCTCGGTAGACTGCATTCCAGCCTCGATCTCGATGGGAGAGTTAGCGGAGCCAACTGCATCGAAGGAAAGCTGTACAGAAACCTTACCTGCGGGATTGGACCACTGGTTTGCGGGATCGTAGGTAGAAACGAAGATGTTAAGAACGTCGCCTTCGGAAACCTTCCAAGCCTCGTCGTAAACGGGCTCAGCATCGTCAGACCAGTGATTGTCACCGTAGAGTCCTGCGGTAACGTTGTTTACGTTGTAGAACCAACCGATGTTGTTCCACTCTGCATCATATGCACCAACAGAAACGGTGATAGTACCGTCTGCAGGAGCAGTTGTGGTGTACCAGTAGCCCTGGTTACCCGCTGCAAGCTCAACCTCGTCGGAAGCGCCGAAGCCGCCCCACATATTCTGTGCAAGGGTAAGCTCCTTGGGATTGTCCATAGTACCGTACTCAACCTCGGAAGCCTCGCCTGCCTCAAGGATCATATAGAGAACTACGTCCTCTGTACCCTCGTAGTTGGTAACGCAGAAGTAGTCGCCGCCGGGAACGAGAGTAAATGTTGCAGTGCCGTCCTCTGCGGGATTGATAACGGTCATTCTGCCGTAGTAGATAACCCATGTGTTAGCGGTGGAATAACCAACGGTAACAGTGGAGTTGTTGCAATCGTTTGCAGAAACGTAAGCCTCGCCGCCTGCGGGAACTGTAACTGCAAGTCTCATCTCACCTACGTTGAGGAGGTAAGGATTGTCAAAGGAACCAAGCTCGGGCTCAGAGGGCTCTTCGCCTGTGCCTTCGTTGAAGCAGAGCTCCCAGGAAACTGAACCTGCGGGAGCAACCCACTCGTTTGCGGGATCGTATGTATTAACCATGATCATAAGCTCGTCGCCCTCTGCAACCTCAACGGTTGTCATGGGAACAACAGGATCGCTGTCAGACCACTGGGTGTCATTGTATACGTAAGAGGTAAGGTTGTTTACTACGTATGTCCAGTTCTCGGAATACATAATAACGTCAACTGTACCTGCTGCGGGAGCAATGTAGGTGTAGTATACACCGTAGCTGCCTTCGTTTACTGTTGCAAGCTGTGTGCCTGCCTCGGTAAGAAGGATGGGTGCGTCTGCAGAACCGTACTCAGCAAAGCCGAGGTTAACGTTGATAGTAGCTGCAGGGTTGTTCCAGGGATCGTTGGGATCAAGAGTAGCAACAACGATAAGAAGCTCGTCGCCTGCTACAACGTCAACGAAGATGGTCTCGTATGCGTTGTCAATGCTGGTGTATGTATCGCTGTAAACAGAACCGTTCTTAACGGTGTAGAACTGCCAGCCCATATCGTTCCAGTCTGCATCGTTTGCAGAAACGTTGAAGGCGATCTTACCGTCTGCGGGAGCAGTAACGGTGTAGTAGTAACCCTGATTACCTGCCTCAAGGTCCTTTGTAGCCCATGCTCTGAGAGCACCGAACTGCTCGGTGAGCTCGAGAACCTCGGGGTTATCCCAGGTACCGGTAGTATCAACAACTGCGCCTGCCTCGAGAGCCATGTA
>JAZRQH010000177.1:0-3147 GCA_045649645.1 Eubacteriales bacterium | reverse complement strand
CAGTATACCTCGGAGTAGTTATAGCAAGTGCAATATTAACTCTTGAAAGTCACGGCGTATTTGCCGTTTTGGGATTTTAATTATATGATAAAACCGCCTCATTTCGAGGCGGTTTTTTAGGTTCGAATCCTTCCATTTTATAGTAAAGCAAAAGAAGACACCCTGTTGGATGTCTTCTTTTGCTGGCGCGCCTGGCAGGATGAGTCTGCTGCGGCTTCGCCTTGCATCCTTGCACCCTCGGCTGACGCCTCGCGCATCCGTGCTAAAAACAGTCCGCCGGACTGTTTTATTAACGCCCGGACCTTCTCAAGGTTCGAATCCTTCCATTTTATCGTAAAGCAAAAGAAGACATCCTGTTGGATGTCTTCTTTTGCTGGCGCGCCTGGCAGGATTCGAACCTGCGACCTACCGGTTCGTAGCCGGGCACTCTATCCACTGAGCTACAAGCGCGTATTCATCAAAGCCTAAACATAATATCACATTATTTTACGCTTGTCAAGGATTTTTTCAATAAAACATAATAATTTTTTATGAACAGGTAATACTTATGCATAGAAGAATCGAACCCCATACGGTTTTAGATGGCAGATATCCGCCATCTCATTCGCGAACCCCAAAACCTCGACAAGCTCGGTTCGGGGAACCCCGAAAGCAGCGATTTAGTCAATATCTCTTATATTGCCGTCAATCGCTTTCGCGATCTGACCAATATCTGCTCATCTAAAACTGCGAAGCACATTCGGACGAGAGATTTTTGAGATGGTTTGGTCGGTGGAGTTCGCAGGCTTGCTGGATGCAAGTCAAGAACGGAAACGGGCAAAATAGCCTAAAATCTCCGTCCTAATGCGTATGAGTTCGACTCTCCTATGCATTCCAGGAGGTGGTAATTATTACTGCTTACGATAAATACACCAAAGAGCTTACCGAAAAGCTCTACGTAGGTCAAAGCTTTGACGTAGTCAAGCGAAAGATAACCCTTGAGGACGGCAGAAGCTGTGGACTTTTCTATGTCAGTGGCTTTATAGACAACTCCACAATGGAAAGAGTTCTTAAATATTTCATAGAACACAAGGACACGGACAAGCTGGATGAACGTGTAGCTTTTGCCGAGATGTCCGAGCTTACCGATACAGACCAGGCGGTGACGGCAATACTGTCAGGCGGTACTGCCTTTATCATAGAGGGCATGGAAAAGATAATAATGATCTTCTGCCGACGCTATCCCAACCGTGGGATCGAGGAGCCTGACAACGAAAAGGTCTTAAAGGGCCCCCGCGATGGCTTCGGTGAGACTATGATAAACAATACCGTTCTTATACGCCGACGTATCCGTGACCCAAAACTGACCTTCAAATTAGCTCAATGCGGAGACAGAACAAGGACAGATATCGCAGTCTGTTATATAGAAGATAAGGTAAACAAGAAATTTCTCGATACAGTAATGAAAAAGCTTAACTCCATCGACCTCGATGCGGTTTCCTTCGGCGAGCAGAGTATAGCTGAGCAGCTTGTTAAGCAGCGGTGGTATAATCCTTTTCCCAAGATCCGTTTTACCGAAAGACCTGATTCTGCGGCGGCAATGGTCCTTGAGGGCAGTATCATAATCATCAGCGACAACACCCCCGAGGTGATAATCCTGCCCACATCTATATTTGATTTTCTGCAGGAGGCAGATGATTTTTATCTTCCACCCCTGACGGCGACATATTTTAGGATAATCAGGCTTATAATATTACTGTTGACGTTGTTTATGTTACCCGCCTGGTATCTGCTTATTTCCAATCCGCAGTATATTCCGGAATGGTTATCTGTTCTCAAAATAAAGGAACAGGCGGCGATACCTGTCATAGTGCAGATATTTATGATAGAGTTCATCATCGACGGTCTGAAATTGGCATCTCTTAATACCCCTCAGGTGCTGGGAAATTCCTTTTCGGTAATTGCCGGTCTTATCCTCGGCGAGATGGCGGTGAATATCGGTTGGTTTGTCCCCGAGGTCATACTCTATCTGGCTTTTATTACAATAGCCAACTTTACACAGCCAAGCTATGAGCTTGCGTATTCTCTTAAGTTTATGAGACTTATTCTGCTCATACTCAGTGCTGTTTTCAATATATGGGGCTTTGCCATAGGCGTTGCAGTCGTGTTTTTGCTAATCGTATCAAACAAGACGGTGGACGGCGGCCGAGGCTATCTGTACCCACTTATACCCTGGAACGGCAATGCAATGCTCAGATTCTTTGCCCGTGTAAGGTTGAAAAATAAAACCTCCTCGAAATGAGGAGGTTTTACTATTGCACGAATAAACAAAATATGGTATAATCCGAAAAGAAAATTAAAACAAAGGAATCAACAATGTCAAAAAAGCTAAAAGCCACTCTGGCTGCAATTATATGTAACGTAATATTCGGCTTCAGCTTCCTTTTTGCTAAGGTGGCTCTTGAATATGCCCATCCGTTGATAATCCTGTCGGTGAGATTTACCATTGCCTTTGCGGTGATGAATCTGATGTGGTTATTCAGGATGGTAAAATTAGACCTCAAGGGCAAGCCGAAGAAATATATTCTCTTAATGGCTCTTGCCCAGCCCTTTCTCTACTTTATATTCGAGCTATACGGAATAGAGCTGACCTCAAGTGCGCTCTCAGGTGTTATCATATCCCTTGTTCCCGTGTTCGTGCTTATTATGTCTTCTGTTTTTCTCAAGGAAAAGCCTACCCTCGGGCAGGTGATCTTTTCCCTTCTCTCCCTTGCTGCAGTCATCGGAATAAGCCTCGGCTCAAACGATGGTAATACCAACCACATCCTCGGCATATTGCTCCTTATGGGTGCGGTGATATCGGGTGCTGCCTTCGACGTATTGAGCCGTAAGGAGTCGGGCGCTTACAGCCCATTTGAGCGTACCTATATTATGTTCCTGTGCGGAATGGTAGGCTTTAATATTACAGCCCTCAGCATCCTGGGCAAGGACTACTTCCCTATGCTCAAAGAAGCTGTAGTGCATCCCCAGTTCTGGGGATCGATGGCTTATCTTGCCATAATTTCATCCATCGTTGCATTTATGATGCTTAACTATGCCATAGGTATAATCGGTACGGTAAAGAACGCTTCCTTTGCCAATTTGATCACCGTTGTTTCCGTCCTTGCG
>JAZRQH010000176.1:0-16603 GCA_045649645.1 Eubacteriales bacterium | reverse complement strand
TAGTTTACTGCTGTTTCATCGCAGCATAGCACTCGCTGCAATATACAGGACGGTCGTTGCTGGGCTGGAAAGGAACCTGAGCCTCTTTACCACAGTTTGCACAAGTAGTAGTAAACATTTCTCTTGTCGCTCTGGTTGCAGCCTTTCTTGCATCACGGCAGGTCTTGCATCTCTGGGGCTCGTTCTGGAAGCCTCTCTCTGCGTAGAACTCCTGTTCTCCTGCTGTGAATACAAATTCCTGTCCGCATTCCTTGCAAACTAAGGTCTTGTCTTCGTACATTGGTCTTTACCTCACTTAATGGTTGTATATTTTCACCCGAGGCGGGATTTAGACCCACATCTCGATGCGCTTTTGTTAAGCTACTCGGGCAAATGTCATAATAGATCTCTGAACTTGGCTCTGATTCTGGACAGAGCGTTGTCCACTGACTTCCTGGTCTTACCCAGGCGCTGCGCTACGTCGCTATAGCTGTTTGATCTCAGATACAGACGTAACACCTGATCTTCAAACGCAGTCAGCTTTTTGCGGGCGGTGTTAAGAGCGTCGTTTAACTCCTGTCGGCGTATGATATCCTCCTCCATAGAGCTGCCGTCCGAGGTGATATCCTCTTCCACCGGCTCGGAAGCGGGGGAGAGCCGTCTTATTTCGGATATGAGACGGTTTCGGATACACATCTTGGCATATAAGCCAAATGTGACCTTACCCTGCGCTCTTTCCTCCGAGAATGACTGTGCAGCCTCAAACAGACCTATGGCGCACAGCTGACGTATATCGTCCTCCTCCAGAATATTAGAATATTCTGCTATCTTAGCCTCGATCAAGGGAGAGTATAGGCAAAGAAGTTGCTCCATGGCGTTCTCTTCGCCGTTCTTTATTTTCGTGAGAAGATCTTTTGTTCCCTCATTCTCAACCATATGGGACATAGATACACCTTTACAGTTTCATTAAATACATTATAACATTGTTAACAAAATATGTCAACATTTTTTCGGAAAATTATACACGTTGTGAATATTCAATGTCGATTATGCACAAAGTGAGGGGCGTTTTTTTGTCGTATATTGCTATATGTTTTGATACTTTACAGACAATAAATCAAAATAATAGATAAAAAGTCTAACTAATATTTGTTTATAATGTACTATCCAACAAATAATTAGCCTGTCCCGAAAGTAATGCCATTATGCATTTATATACGCCGTTGGGATCTTTCTCAAGATTGTATTTTATGGTATTAAGCTGTTCTCGTGTTTCAAGAGTTACCGAAAGTGAAAAGGTTTCTTTATTATATTCGGTCACTCTGAAGGTAAAGAGATATTTGCCGTCGTCGAGCTCTGTAATCTGTTGGTCTATAGCGGCGCCCCTTTTTTCAAAGGAGGTAAGTCTCGTTGCCGCTGCAAGGGCGGTTCTGCGAACGATAGAGGGAAGGGAGTCTATCAGTGTATCCACAACGTTTATGCCCTGTTCGGTTATAACAAAGCCCTCCTTGCCTTCGGAGTCCTTTACGGCTATGTTAGCCGTTTCGAGCAGCTCAGAGAAGCATTCGGCAAAGCCGAAGTAGTTTACCGCGCCGTCGGCGGTAACGGTATCGTTGAGCTTGTCGTAGGCTATGGGGTAGCCGATATGCTTCATTACGTACAGTATATACAGCTTTATCTCGGTTTTGTTAATAAGTGCTGCGATCATATTTTCCTCACGGTTAATTAAAGGGCTGCCTCAGCAGCCCTTTGTAGGTTTGAATTATTATTCTTCAACTACCTTGAATCTCTCGTAGTTCTTGAGAGTAGCCTCGGTAAAGAATACGGTACCGAAGTTGTTTGTCTCAATTCCGTCCAGATCCTTGGAAACGGAGTATGCGTTCTCGTATACGAAGAGAGGAGCTACGGGCATATCGGCAATAAGCATTTCCTCAGCCTTGTGGAGGAGCTCGGAGCGTTCTGCCTTATCCTTAGCTGCAAAAGCTTCCTCGATAAGCGCGTCGTACTCGTCGCTTGAGTAGCCGGAGAGGTTTGTTACCGCGCTGAAGTCGCCGGATGCAAGGTCCATAGCGCCGCCGGAGAAGGGCTTAGCGTAAGCGGAAAGCTCGTTGAAAGCGGTGAGCTCAAGCATCTGGGAATCGATTGCGATAACGTCGAAGTCACGGGTGGAGTATGCTCTGTAAAGAAGGTCTGCATACTGATCGTACTCGATGTTGGTGTAATGCTCGAAGGAGAGTACCACGATCTCAACCGTGAAGCCGAGCTTCTCCCACTGACCCTTTACGTAGTCGGCAACTGCCTTGTCTACCTCGTTGTCACGTATGGAGAGTGTGATCTCCTTGTCGGTTGCGGAAGCGGTAAGCTTCTTAGCCTCGTTCAGATCGGACTTGATAAGTGCGCCGCCGTTAGCTCTGAAGCTGTCCTTGTCGGACTTATCGGTGATACCCTCGGGGATGATGCCCTCTGCAGGCTTAGCATATCCGATGATGGAAGCGAGCTCTTCTCTGTCGATAGCCATAGAGAGACCGCGTCTTACGTCTGCGTTATCAAAGGGAGCGCGCTGTGTATTGAACACGTAAGTAGCTGTAGAAAGTGTGTTGAGCTTTTCTACCTTAGCGTCGCCTCTGTTAGCGAGAGCGATCTGGCTGTTGAATACGAGCTCGTCAGCGTTATAAGCCTCGTAGGCATCCTCGCTTGAACCCATAGTGATGTTGAGACGGAAGGGGCGAACGTGCTTGTCAAGTCTCTCGTTCTCCTTCTCGATATCTCTGTAGTAGTAGATAGAGCGCTCGAGAACCATAAGCTCCTCGCCGGGTGTAAAGATCTTAACGTAGAAGGGACCGTTTGTTACCATGGTAGCATAGTAGGAAGCCCAGTCGGTAAGTCTGTTAGCCTTGTCCTCGCGGAGGGGAACAAGTGCGGGGCTGGCAAGAGTATTGATGAACTCGTCAATATCTATCTTCTCAGCAAAGGTTACCTGAAGAACTCTGGACTCTGCGGCAACAACACCGAAGTCGTCGATAGAGATATCACCGTTCTTGCAAGCTCTTGCGTTCTTAATATCAAAGAGAAGGGATGCAGCCTTGGAGTTGAACTCGGGCTCTACAAGTCTCTTCCACGCGTAAACAAAGTCGTTTGCGTTAACGGAACGGCCGTCACTCCACTTTGTTTCAGCAATGGTGAACTCTGCCACGAACTCGCCGTCACGGTTGGTGTAGGTTTCGTAGTCGGTACAGAGAGCCTTTACAGCCTTGCCGTCCTCGTCAAACTTGAAGAGACCCTCGTAGATGAGAGGAAGGATCTTTGCAGCCGCATCGTCAAGGTATGCGTATGCAGGATCAAGGTTGTAGATCTCTGTGGAAAGATGTACGGGTATCTCGGCACCCTTATCCTCGTCAGAGGGCTTGATTCCGGTACAGGAAGCAAGGCAGGGTACAAGAAGCACTGCGCACAGAATGAGAGCTAATATCTTTTTCATTTGGTTATTCCTCCTGAATATTATACGTATATAGTGTCACATAATACATTATAAATCATTATACACTATTTTGCAAGAACAAACAGGCATAATTTTTAAATTTTTTCCTAAAAAGAGAGGATTTTTTATGGTGAATACCGAATTCATCCGTACAGACCTTGCAAGTGAGGCAAAAGAGGCGGCGGATATTGAGAATATTAGGGGTATAAGCTACCGTGAAAAGCAGGTGTTCGGGGTAGCGGTAAGCGATATGAAGATCACCACCGAGGAGGGCAGCTCTATTATCGGGAAGCCTGTTGGCAGATATATAACCGTTGAGTGTAAAAAAAGCTGGCTTCTCTCCGACAGGGAGAAGGAGAACGTTATCTCAGCCCTTACCGACTATATAAGCGAGCTTGTGCCAAAGGGCAATAAGACGGTTTTGGTCGTGGGTCTTGGTAATCGGGACATCACCCCCGACTCTCTCGGTCCAAGGACCGTGGACGGGCTTATAGTGACCCGTCACGTAAAGGAATACGACCCCAAGCTTTTTGACAGTATAGGGCAGGAGGAGATAGCCGCCATAGCTCCCGGAGTGGTGGGACAGACCGGGATAGAGACCCTTGAGCTTATCCGTGGGGCCGTGGAGCGGGTCAAGCCCGACGTCGTCATAGCGGTGGATGCTCTGGCGGCACGTAGCGTTGACCGCCTCGGTTCAACGCTTCAGCTGTCGGATACCGGCATCTCTCCCGGCTCGGGGATAGGCAACCGCCGCCGTGAGATCAACCGCACAAGCATAGGCGTGCCGGTGGTAGCCATAGGTGTTCCCACGGTGGTGGATTCTTCTACTTTGGTATACGACGCCCTCTCCAAGGCAGGCATAGCGGACATAGACGACCCGCTGAAAAAGGTCCTTGAAAACGGAAGGAGCTTTTTCGTATCCCTTAAAGAAAGCGATGTAGCGGTAGCCGAGTCGGCTTCTCTAATATCCTCTGCGCTCAATCGGGCATTTTGCCGCACGTGACTGCATATATATATGGTAGAAAGGAAGGTCAAAAATGTCAGGTCAAACTACTGCGCGCTCACTGAGACGAAGGATAAATTACCCCATAATATACCGTATTTTTATGTGCTGCATCGCCTGTACCGTCATATTTGCGGCGGTGGCTCTCAAGCTTTCCCATCACTTCGATCCCTCTGCCCTTGAGGGCTCGGTGTTGGGGGACTTTGGCGGCTTCACCCTCCCCGTGACTCTCCGAGAGGATGAAGAAATGAAGCCGGGAAGAGAGGGGATTTTGAAAAACGGGATATTTGTCACTGAAGAGGTAAAGGAAGCAGATCGCGGCGACGATTCGGTTTACCCCATAACCGAGATAGATATGAGCTCGGGAGCGGCAAAGGGAGAGGTGCTGATACGGGACAGTGACAGCGGGCAGAGCGTGGACGTAAAGACGCTTTTGGCTTCCACATATCCCGAAGCACTGAGGGACGACGGAATATCGAGGATAGGCACAAAGGCAGAGCCTCTGGTGCTTATACTACATACCCATGCCACCGAGAGCTTTGCCGAGGAGGGGGCAGTCTCCTATACCGAAAAAACAGAGTTCCGAAACGAGGATACCTCAAAAAATATGGTAGCGGTGGGAAAAGTTATGGCTCGGATACTTAATGAAAGAGGAGTGCCCACCGTACATTGCGAGACCCTGCACGATGCCGAGGACTATAACGCCTCATACGACAACTCCCTTGCTACCGTCCAAAAATATCTGAAGGAATATCCGACCATAAAATACGTTTTTGACCTCCACCGTGACGCTATGATAAGAGAAAACGGTGAGGCTCTCAAGCCCCTGTGCAACATAAACGGCAAGCCCACAGCACAGGTAATGACCCTTGTGGGTACAGATGCAGGCGGGGCAGATCATAGCCTGTGGCAGGAGAACAATATGAACCTTGCAGTAAAGCTCCAGTACAGATTAACAAGCGAGTATAACGGTATGGCAAGACCCATAAACCTGCGCAAGCTGAGCTTTCATCAGCAGTATGCCCCCGGCTCTCTGCTCTTTGAGATAGGAAGCTGTGCCAATACTCTTGAGGAGGCAAAGAACGCCGTCGCCAATCTTGCCGAGGCGATAGCGGATACTATAAATAATTCGTAATGCGTAATTGAATGAAAAAACAGTTGCTTTCGGCAACTGTTTTCATCCTTAATTCTGCATTTTGCATTCAGAAGAATAAAAGGGTTCCCGTGGGAACCCTTTTATTCTTCTTCCATTCTTCTGCTGGCACGGCGTAACAGCTCGTGACGGCAATCCCAGAGCTTCTGGGACATATCCACGTAGTAGTTATGAGGATATTCAAAACGCTTGACCTCATCCCACTGTCTTTCTATCTGCTCGCGGCAGTAATCGCGTATCTGCTCGGTGGTGGGACGGTCGTAAACCAGCTTACCGCCGATGAATATAGGCTTCTGCAGCTCCTCTACGTAGAAGTCGGTTATCTCCTTTTCCTTCCAGGTGTTGTCGGGGTCAAAGATGACCAGGGGCTTGGTCTCGTCAATGACCTCGTCGTGGAGGCACATAAGGTCGGCTATAGCCTTGTCGGTAGACTTCTCATAGATACGGTAGGTCTTCTTGAAGTGAGGCGTGGTGATCTTGATAGAGTTTTCGCTTATCTTGATCTTGGGCTTGATACTGCCGTCCTCTCTTTCGACCGCTACCAGCTTGTAAACGCCGCCGAACACAGGCTCGCTCTTGGCTGTTACCAGTCTCTCGCCTACGCCGAAGGCATCTATGGGAGCTCCCTGTCGGATGATGTCACGGATGATATATTCGTCAAGAGAGTTGGAGATGATTATACGGCACTCGGTAAGTCCCGCCTCGTCGAGCATCTTTCTTGTTTTCTTGGACAGATACGTAATATCGCCCGAGTCTATACGTACCGCACACTTGGTGATGCCGTACTTTTTGAATATCTGTATAGCGTGGGGAACACCGCTCTTGAGAACGTTGTAAGTGTCTATAAGCAGGCAGGGATTGTCGGGATAGAACCTGCAGTATGTATCAAACGCCTCAAGCTCTGAGTCGAACATCTGTATCCAGGAGTGAGCCATGGTACCGCCTGCGGGAACGCCGAACTGCTGCTCGGCTATGGTACAGGCAGTGCTTGAGCAACCGCCGATATATGCGGCGCGGGCACCCATCATAGCACCGTGAACACCGTGGGCACGGCGGGAACCGAACTCGGATACCGGTCTGCCGTCAGCGGCACGGACTATACGGTTGGCTTTTGTAGCGATAAGGCACTGATGGTTATAGCAGAGCAGAAGATAGGTCTCTATAAACTGAGCCTCTACCGCGGGAGCTCTGACCGTTATAAGAGGCTCACGGGGGAACACGGGAGTACCCTCGGGTACTGCGTAGATGTCGCCTGTGAATTTGAAGCTGCGCAGATATTCAAGGAATTCCTCGTTAAAGCAACCCTTAGAGCGCAGGTATTCGATATCCTCGTCGGTAAAGTTAAGATTCTCGATATATTCTATCACCTGCTCAAGACCTGCCGCTATGGCAAAGCCTCCGTTGTCGGGGACCTTTCTGAAAAAGAGGTCAAAGTAGGTGATACGGTCGCGCAGTCCTGCGCAGAAATAGCCGTTACACATTGTAAGCTCATAGAAATCGCAGAGCATAGTGTAGTTTTCGCGTATAAATTCTCTTGACATAATTATTCCTCTCAGTTAAAGGCAACAAAGCCGAAATCGGACATAGAAAGTCCCGTGTAGGTTTTTATAATTCTATTTGAAGCATCAAGACAGAGCAGAGCCGTGTTCTTTGCCACCGACTCAAACTGCGTGCGGTAGGATGAGCTACCGCTGAAGCTTGTGAGCTTAAGGCCGTTATCCGAAGCCGTCATTTTTGCCGAGCCGTAGTAGGGGGTGTTGGCTCCTACGCTATAATAGCTCTCCACGGTATAGCTGTCGGATATACCCGTCATATAGATAACCGTTCTTACGGATATATCTCTGCCGGTAAACTTATATATTATCTCAAGGGTGGTCTTGCCTGTGGCAGGATCGTATTTTACGTACTGGGTGCTTGTATTGCCGTCGGTGTGGGTTACGTCAGCCTCGAAATATTTTATACTGCCGTCGGTCATACCTCGCTCAGAGATATGGTAGGTAAGCTTATCGTACTTATCCTTGAATATCTCTCTACCGCATCTGGAGCATACACCTCTGTCGGTGGTATGACCAAGAGCAGAACCGCTTGAAGCTCCGCAGACCGAGCATTTCATAGGTTTGTTGCAGTCAGCACCTTCGAACCTATGACCCTTGGGGGCTATCATCTCGCCGCAGTTCTCGCACAGGCTTCCCTCGGTGCAGTTAAGCACGGGGCACTTGTGTCCCTTGGGCATACCATTCTTTACCCCGCAGAGAGTACATTCGGCAGGCTCGGTACAGCTTGCCTCGGTGAATATATGCTCACAGTCGACGTAAAGTACGTTCTCGCAGAAGGTCTTTATGACCTGAGCGAGCTCCGCACGGGTGATGGAGTCGCGGGGGATGAGTCTGCCGTTGTTGCCTGCGATGATACCCTTGCCTACAGCCCAACTGAAGGCGTTAACAGCCCAGTCGGCTACGTTTTCTGCATCCGAAAATACAGATAGGTCACCGTCAACGGGACACTCCTTGCCCGAGGACAGGCAGAAGTTATACATCAACGTTACCGTTTCCTGTCTTGTCAGGGTCTTGCCTATGCCGAACATAGTCTCGGAGATACCGCTTGTATAACTCTTTGCCACGGCCTTGTTGACGTAGGGGGTATACCATGCACCCTCCTTCACGTCGGCAAAGGAGCACTGAGGATACTCTGTTTCATCGCCGTCAAGCATAGACAACACTGTCATCATCTGCTCACGGGTGGTGTTGCCTTTGGGGTCGAAGCTTGTCTTTGACTTGCCCGACATTATGCCGTTTGAATAACAGAACTCAACTGCGGGCACAAACCATCCGGACCGTGTATCACGGAAGGGAAGCTCAGCCTCCTCGGTTATAACGTAAGCGTTTACCGGCAGGGCGGTCAAAAGCATTATGAATACTATTGCCGCTGCCGAAAATTTCTTAATCATTTTGATCCTCTTTTACTGCGTATAAATTGATATCCCAATCGGGAATGTAACTGAATCTTCTTAAATAAAGCTTATGGCGGGGACAGAGGTCATGTACTCTTTGAACAAGCTTGAAAATGTCCTCTGTTCTGTGATAGAGCGAGACCAGAAGGTCGGGAGAAAAAGCCTTTATGGTTTTTTCGCTTCCGGTGAGAGCCTTGTCCTCTGCGCCCTCTACGTCGTACTTGATGTAGTCGATGCGTTCGTCACCGACGACGTTGTCAAGGGTGTCAAAGTCAAGCAGCACGGTCTTGCCCTTCCTTCCCTGAGCGGCACCTCTGCCTGCGCCCATATTGAATTCAACCGTCTCGGGCTTACTCCATGCGCCTTTGTTTACGGCAATGATACGGTCATCATCTATAGCGGATAATTTTTTGAAATTTTTAGGGTCGGGCTCAAGGGCGAATATCTTTTTTACTTTAGGACATTTTTCGATAAATTCGGTTGCCGTGTCCCCTGTATAAGCACCACAGTCTGCGATGCTTATATATTTTTCGGGACAAATGATGCTTTCCCATACCTCGCGGGGATCACTTTCGGCCTTGAAAAGATATTCAAGCTTGCCCGACAGACGGTAGGAGATGATATTATCAAAAATTTCTTTTGATATTTCGTCACAGAGAAGCTCTCTTGCGGAGTTTATCTCAGCCTTGTGCTCCTCACGGTATTCATCGGTAAAGAGCGTGTCGCCGTATACCGGAACACAGGGAGCGTAGAGCTCACGCTCGGCTGCTATGCGGAGTATATTTTTCCTTACCTCGGCAATAGAGGTGGCAAAGGAAACAAGGACTATAAAATCCCCATATCTTTCACAAAAATCAGAGTATCTCTCCACAGCCATACCGTGAAAAGTCTTTCCGGGGCGGTAGAAATCGTCCGACGCAAATATACCGGCACACTCTATATCATAATCCGAGAAAACGGAGAGGATCTTATCCGCTCCGTTTCCCATGCCGTATATTACTTTAGGTTTATCTGTACTTTTTAAATATTTCCAGAGGTCCATCAGCCCACAAACTCAGCATAGATAGCGCGCAGAGCCTTTTCAAAGTCTGCAGCGTCAACTGCGATGATGATGTTGAGCTCGCAGGAGCCCTGATCTATCATACGTACGTTGATATCAGCCTTGGCGATAGACATAAGGAGCTTTGCCGCAACACCCTTGGATGCGACCATGCCGCGTCCAACCACTGCGATAAGAGCAAGGTCGTCGTGGATAGCAATGGTGTCGGGGTCTGTTGCCTTGCAGATCTGGGGGATGATACGGGTACGCTTATCCTCAAGAGAAGCGGTGTTTACGATGACGCTCATGGTATCGATACCTGAGGGCAGATGCTCAAAGGAGATACCCTCGTTTTCAAGGACCTCAAGAACTCTTCTGCCAAAGCCAAGCTCGGAGTTCATCATATCCTTTTCTACGGTGATAACGCTGAAGCCCTTTTTACCTGCGATGCCTGTGATAACCTTGGTAGCGGTTTCTTCGGCTGCGGGCACGATCATGGTGCCGCGGTCAGCGGGATTGTTGGTGTTCTTGATATTGATCGGAATACCTGCGATGCGAACAGGGAATATAGCATCCTCGTGAAGAACTGTAGCGCCCATGTAGGAAAGCTCACGCAGCTCTCTGTATGTAATGGTATCGATAACCTGGGGATTCTCGATGATTCTGGGGTCAGCCATAAGGAAGCCGGAAACGTCGGTCCAGTTCTCATAGATATCGGCCTTTGCTGCTCTTGCTACGATAGAGCCTGTGATATCAGAGCCGCCACGGGAGAAGGTCTTTATGGTATCGTTGGGCATAGCGCCGTAGAAGCCGGGGATAACGGCATACTGATGCTTTGCCAAACGCTGGCTCATAGCCTCGTTTGTCTTCTCTGCGTCAAAGGTACCGTCCTCCTTAAAGAAGATGACCTCTGCAGCGTCGATGAAGTCAAAGTTAAGATACTTTGCAAGTATCTTACCGTTGAGGTACTCACCGCGGCTGGCAACGAAGTCGCGTCCTGCCTTGTGAAGCACGGAGTGACGGATGAAGTAATAATCCTCCTCAAGGCTGAAGTCCTCAAGCCCTAAGTCCTTTATGATGCCGTCGTAACGGTCGGTTATGCGGCTGAATATTTCGTCTATGCTCTCGCCCTGAGATGCCATCTTATAGCATGTATACAAAAGGTCTGTAACCTTATCGTCCTCGGGAAATCTCTTGCCGGGAGCGGAAGGGATAACGTAGTGACGGCAATCCTCTGCCAGCACGATATCCGCTACCTTTTTAAACTGCTTTGCGTCGGCAAGGGAGCTGCCGCCGAACTTAACTACCTTTAACATTTTCGGAATTTCTCCTCTATATAAAATAAAATAACGAATTATAGACATTATATGAAATTTTTTGATATTTGTCAAGGTCAAATCATATATATGTTTCAAGGCAGGTGTTTAAAATGAAAATAACATACACAAACAAACCTATGAACCGTCAGAAGCATAGCTGTGCATCCCTTAAGACTATAGCTTTTATGAGCTGTCTCGTTGCCTGTATGGTAGCGGTCAAGGTGATATACAACCCCACCGATACCGCAGAGGACGTAGCTGCAATGGCGGAGATATCGGGAGAGACTTTGTCCGAGGAAACAGAGGAATTATATTGACCAAGGTTAAAATTCCCATAATAACGGTCATATGCTTTCTCGGTCTTATATTTATCGAGCCGTCGGTATATCTCGGTCTTATTTTTCTGTCGGTACTTCTCCACGAGGCGGGGCATCTTTTGATTATGGCTGTCTACGGTATCGGTATAGAAAGTGTGACGATCCTTCCCATCGGAATCGACATAAAGCGACAGAGAAAATACATCTCTTATCAAAGGGAGATCATCCTCGCTCTTGCCGGTATAGCGGTAAATCTGCTGATATTTTTTATCTTCAGAAAATACGAGTTCTTTGCTTATACCAATCTCCTCTATGCCCTCGTGAATCTCATACCCGTAAAAGGTCTTGACGGCGGTAATGCCCTTGAGGCCTTTTTGCTCTCGGTCTGCGACTGCAGAAGGGCAGAGCGGATACTCAGGATAGTATCATTTATCTTTCTTGTTATCCTATGGATGCTGGGGGTATATATTCTTTTTGTCCTTAACGGAAATATAAGTATTTTTGCTTTGTCGGTATTTCTGTTTGTTTCTGTTATTATGAAATAATTTTTGAAAAACTATTGCATTTATATACATTTTTTGATATTATAATCTTGTATTTTACAGAAACGGATTTTGCATGAATTTTAGAAGGGAAAGCCCCTTTTCTGCACGATTTGTTTATCACTCTGGTGAGGTTCCCGCCTCTTTCGGGGTGTTTTTTTCGTGTAGCGCTTTTTACCGTGCAAAGGAAACGAAAATAAATAATACAAAAAATCGTTATTTATTTTTAGGAGATCAAAAAGCAAATGAGTAATTCCAAAAACAAAATCATTGAATTAAAAAACGTTTCAATGACCTTCCGTGACAGCGATACCCCCGTTCTCAATAACATATCGCTTGATATCCACGACAATGAGTTCGTGACCTTACTCGGCCCCTCCGGTTGCGGTAAGACCACAACGCTTCGTATTATCGGCGGTTTTGCTACCCCCGACAAGGGTGACCTTCTCTTCAACGGCAAGCGTATCAACGACGTGCCCCCCTACAAGAGACAGGTAAATACCGTATTCCAGAAGTATGCCCTTTTCCCTCACCTCAACGTTTATGATAACGTTGCCTTCGGTCTTCGTATCTCAAAGGTACCCGAAAAGGAGATAAAGCAGAGGGTAATGGAGATGCTTGAGATAGTGGATCTTGCAGGCTTTGAAAAGAGAACGATAGATCAGATGTCGGGCGGTCAGCAGCAGCGTATTGCCATAGCAAGAGCTCTTGTAAACAACCCCAAGATACTTCTGCTTGACGAGCCTCTTGGCGCTCTTGACCTAAAGCTCCGTAAGGAGATGCAGATAGAGCTCAAGAAGATACAGCAGCGTATGTCCATCACCTTCGTATACGTTACCCACGACCAGGAGGAGGCTCTTACAATGAGCGATACCGTTGTGGTAATGAACAAGGGTGAGATACAGCAGATAGGCACACCTCAGGATATCTACAACGAGCCTGTCAACGCCTTTGTTGCCAACTTTATCGGTGAGAGCAACATTCTTCCCGGTATCATGCACCGTGACTATCTGGTGGAGTTTGCAGGCAACAACTTTGACTGTGTTGACGGCGGCTTTGAGGAAATGGAGCCTGTTGACGTTGTTATCCGTCCCGAGGATATTACCATCGTTCCCGCCTCCGACGAGGTGCTTAACGGTGTCGTTGAGACGGTTACCTTTAAGGGCGTTCACTATGAGATAGTTGTAAACGCTTACTCGGACTACTGGATAGTTCATTCCACCAAGTCTGCTAACGTAGGCGAGGTAGTAGGTCTGTCCTTTACCCCCGAGGATATACATATTATGAAGAAGAGCGAGATGCCTAAGATCACCCGTTATACCGTAGGTAGAAACGAGGAGGCATAAGCATGAACAAAAACGCTAAATGGGCGGCAGGACCCTACCTCATCTGGATGGTAGTGTTCGTTATCGTTCCCCTTATCCTTATCGGCGTATTCGCCTTCACCACCGAGGCTCCCCACGATCTTGAGGGCAACCGTCTGACCGAAGAGGAAGCGGCGCTTATTATGGAGGCAGAGGGTGAGGACGCGGTGGTAAACAAAACGGTATTTACCTTAAACCATCTTTTTGAGGTCAGCGAATATCTTCCCGTTCTTTTAAAATCAGCTTGGCTTGCCCTTATCGCAACAGCTATCTGTCTTATTATCGGTTATCCTATGGCTTATTTTATGTCCAGATTCCGTAAAGAATGGCAGCAGGTTATCCAGATGCTTATCATGCTTCCTATGTGGATGAACTTCTTACTGCGTACCTATGCGTGGATGACCCTCTTAGAGAAAAACGGCTGGATAAACCGTTTTCTCGGACTCTTTGATATAGGCCCCTTCAATATGATAAATACACAGGGTGCGGTAGTGCTTGGTATGATCTACAACTATCTGCCCTTTATGATCCTGCCCCTGTATTCGGTAATGCTCAAGATCCAGAACACCACCATCGAGGCGGCACAGGATCTGGGTGCAGGCAACATCCGTGTATTCACAAAGGTCGTTATTCCCCTCAGTATGCCGGGTATCGCATCGGGTATCACCATGGTGTTCGTACCTGCGGTATCTACCTTTATCATTTCCCGTATGCTGGGCGGTGGCACCAATATGCTTATCGGTGACTTGATCGACCTTCAGTTCCTTGGAAACGCATACAACCCCAACCTGGGTGCAGCCATATCCCTTGTGCTTATGGTATTCATCATCCTCTGTATGTCTATCACCAACCAGCTTGACAACGGAGATGAGGAAATGGAGGGCAAGATGATATGAAGAATATCGGAAGAAGAATCTACATTGCTCTCGTATTTCTGTTCTTATATGCGCCTATCGCGGTGCTTATAGTAAACTCCTTCAACTCTTCAAAGAGCCGTTCTGTATGGGGTGGATTTACCCTTGACTGGTATAGAAAGCTGTTGATGGACGAGACCATCTTAAAATCCCTTGCCACCACTCTTGTGGTAGCGCTTATTGCATCTGTTATTTCTACTATTCTCGGTACCGCTGCGGCTATAGGTATCTTCAATATGAAGAAGAACTGGCGTTCTGCCATTCTTAACGTATCCTATCTGCCTATCATGAACCCCGAGATAGTAACCGGTGTATCCCTGATGCTTCTCTTTGTATCCATGAAGATAAGCTTCGGTTATCTTACACTTATTCTGGCTCACGTTTCCTTCTGTGTGCCCTACGTTATACTTAACGTTCTGCCGAAGCTCCGTCAGATGGACAAACATCTGGTCGAAGCAGCCCTTGACCTTGGCTGTGACCGCTGGCAGGCGTTCTGGAAGGTGACCGTGCCCGAGATAATGTCGGGTATAGTTACAGGCTTCCTTATGAGTATAACCTACTCGGTGGACGACTTTGTAATCAGCTACTTTACCCACGGCTCCAAGGCACAGACTCTGTCTATTACCATCTATTCTATGACAAGACGTAAGGTCAGCCCTAAGGTAAACGCACTTTCAACCCTTATCTTTGTGGTTGTGCTTATAGTTCTTATCATCGTAAACGTAGCGGACGTTAAGAAGAATTCTCCCAAGAAGCCTAAGAAAAAGGGAAAGGGCAAAAAGGCGGCAGCTCTTATGTTGACCGTACTTTGTCTTGTCCCCTGTCTTGCATTCGGTATATCCGCAGACTCCCCTTATTCCGACTCTGTTGACTGGAACAAGTTCCGCGATCAGGGTGTGGAGATAAACGTCTACAACTGGGGTGAATATATCTCGGTAGACGAGGGCGAAGAGGGAGACTTTGATACCATAGCTGAGTTTGAAAAGCTCACGGGAATCAACGTCAACTACACCACCTTTGCTTCAAACGAGGAGCTTTATGCCAAGCTTAAGAGCGGCGGCTTTACCTATGACGTTATCATCCCCTCTGACTATATGGCAGGACGCCTTATAAACGAGGGCATGGTACAGAAGCTCAACTTCGATAATATCCCCAATATTAAATGGATAGATGAACGCTTTTTAGGCGCAGCCTTTGATGCGAACAACGAGTATACCGTGCCCTACACCTGGGGCTACGTTGGTATAATCTACAACAAGACTCTCGTTGATCCCGAGGATGACGTCAATACTTGGGACATTCTCTGGAACGAAAAGTATGCAAAGAACATACTCATGTTCAACAACTCCCGTGATGCCTTTGCCATAGCTCAGTTTAAGAACGGCTTTTCGGTAAACACCTCGGATGAGAGAGAGCTTGAGATCGCAGCGGATACCCTGCGCGAGCAGAAGCCCCTTGTACAGTCCTACGTTATGGACGAGATCTTTGACAAGATGGGCGGCGGCGAGGCGGCTCTTGCCCCCTATTACGCAGGTGATGCGGTGACCATGATGGCGGATAACCCCGACTTGGCATTTGCCATCCCCCGAGAGGGCTATAACTACTTCATCGACTCTATGTGCATCCCCACCACCGCTACCCATAAGGAAGCGGCTGAGATGTTCATCAACTTTATGTGCGAAACAGAGGTAGCTCTGCGAAATATAGAATATATATGCTATTCCACACCCCATACCGCAGCTCTTGAGCTTCTGGACGAGGAGGTAAGGAACAATCCTATATTCTATCCCTCTGACGAGGAGCTTGCTATCGCAGAGGCATATAACGCTCTGCCTGACAATGCTACCAAGACCATCGATTCCCTTTGGACCGATATAATGAGCAATACAGGATCTATCCCCTGGCTCACACCCGTGTTCCTGGTAGTCTGTATCGGCGTTGCATCCTATATCAACGTTCGCCGCATACAGAAAAACAAGCGTAAAAACGATATATAACAGTAAAAGCCGTCCTTTTGGACGGCTTTTGCGAAAGGAAAAATATGTACAGAATAATGTTCGTTTGCCACGGCAATATCTGCCGCAGTCCTATGGCGGAGTTTATACTTAAGGATATGATAAAGGATCGTTCTGACCGTGACTGCTTTATCATAGAGTCCTCGGCTACAAGCACCGAGGAGATATACATGGGCAGAGGAAATCCCGTTTATCCTCCCGCAAAAAAAGAGCTTGCTGCCCACGGCATTACCTGCGAGGGCAAGCGTGCGGTTCAGCTGAGAGTCGACGATTATGATAAGTACGACCTCTTTGCGGCGATGGACTCGGCAAACTACCGTAATGCAAAGCGTATGCTTGGCGGCGACCCCGATGACAAGGTGAAGAAGCTTATGTCCTTTACCAACCGTGGAGGGGACGTAGAGGATCCCTGGTACACGGGAGATTTTTCCGGAGTTTACAGGGATATAGTTGAAGGATGCCAAGGTATACTTAAGGAGATAGATCGATGAACGGTGTCGTATTTGAAGGAGGAGGCCTCCGCGGCTGCT
>JAZRQH010000175.1:0-9139 GCA_045649645.1 Eubacteriales bacterium | reverse complement strand
AACCTCTCTATCCCCCAGATCAAGGAGCTTCTCGCTCTTGACTGCGTTGGCGGTATGAAGTTCACCTGCAGTGATTTCTACGCATTTGAGCGTGTTCGTGATGCATTCCCCGACAAGCTCCTTTACAATGGCTCCGATGAGATCATCCTCTCCGGTCTTGCTATGGGTGCTGACGGCGGTATCGGTACTACATACAACGTTCTCGTTTCCAAGTTCGCTGAGCTCTACAAGCTCTTCAAGGCTAACAAGATGGATGAGGCTCTTGCTATGCAGCATCAGATCAACTCTGCAATCGAGCAGATCCTTTCCTTCAACCTCCTCCCCGCTATCAAGGTGCTTGTTAAAGCTTGCGGTCTTGACTGCGGTACCTGCCGCGATCCCTTTGAGACCCTTCCCGCTGAGCAGGAAGCAGCTCTTATCGAATCAGTACGCGGTAAGCTTTCTTGGGACATCTAATCTAAATATCAATAAAAGAAGCAGGAAATATCCTGCTTCTTTTTTCATATAATTATATTGGTGATTTTATGGCTAAATGGAGGAATAGAAAGAAAGCTCGGAGGGCAGGCATTATTCTTCTGTCCTCTGTTTTTCTGCTCGTTGCTACGCTTTTTCTTCAGTGGGCGTTCAACAAAAGCGAGCCGCTGATACTGCCCCTTGCACAGCAGGAGTTTTGTGATCTTGTCACGGATATAGTTTATTCCACCTCAGAGGATATGGAGTTTGAAAACGTGGTCGTTGCCAACTATACCAAGGAGGGCAAGCTCAGTCATATGCGTACCGATACCGTGGCACTAAACGCCTGTGTTACCCGAATACTCGATGAAATAGAAGCTAAGCTCGGCGACGAGGACGTGCGAATAGCAATACCTATAGGAGATATAGTGGGCGACGCTCTGTCCCTCGGTCAGGGACCTGATATTCTGGTAGAACTCAATCAGTACAAATCCACCCGTGCGGAGATGAAAAGCAGCTTTGTGTCCGCCGGTATAAATCAGACCCTTCACCGCCTCACCCTTGAGCTTGAGGTGGAGGCGGTGGTGCTTCTGCCCGGACTCAATGCCGAAAAGGTAAATGCTACTCTCTACCTGCCCGTATCCGAAACGGTTATTGTGGGAGAAACTCCCCAAACATACATATCAAAATGATCAGCTTCATATAAATACCTTGAGGTGATTACAATTAACAAAATAAATTGGAGAAGGTTAGCGGTCAGCATCCTTATCAGCCTTGGTGTGGGTGTGGTGGCGGGCCTGCTGACCCGTAGCTCGGCGGCAGACTATGCCATGCTTGACAAACCTGCGTTTGCTCCCCCGGGGTGGCTGTTCCCCATTGTATGGGGAATACTCTATGTTCTGATGGGTATAAGTTCGTATCTTATCTATGAGAGTATGTGTTCCAACAGAACGAATGCTTTGAGGATATACGGAATACAGCTTGCGGTGAACTTTTTATGGCCGATAATCTTCTTCAACTTGAAGCTGTATTTTGTTGCTTTTATATGGATACTGCTTCTGTGGGTGCTTATTATACTTATGATAGCGTCCTTTTACCGTTGTAACAAAAGAGCCGCCTATCTGCAGATACCCTATTTTCTGTGGGTAACCTTTGCAACGGTACTTACTTATACGATTGCAACAATAAATTAGATCCGTGCATTACTGCACGGATCTGTCTTTTGTAATTAATTTTTTCAATGCCTCTATGGCACAGATAATCGCCTTCTCGGTGTTTTCGTCCATATCGTCGGCGGGGTCCATACCAAGAGCCTTACGCTCTTGATTCCACACGGTATGAAGTACAGTACCGCAGCGTACTCCTCTGGCTGCAGCTACAGTAAAGAGTGCGGCTGACTCCATTTCACTGCAAAGCACCCCTAGACGCTTCCAAGCCTCCCACTTATTGTTGAGTGCATAGGATACAGGCATAGAGTCAGGGCTGTGCTGACCGTAGAAGGAATCCTTGTTCTGCACCACACCAACGTGGTATCTGTAGTCAAGCTCCCTTGCAGCTTCGGCTAAGGCGCAAGTCACGTCAAAGTCAGCTGTTGCAGGATATTCTATGGGAGCATATTCGAGGCTGGTTCCCTCGTGACGGATGGCTGAGCTTGCGATAACGCAGTCTCCGCTCTCCACCTTCAGGTTTATGCCGCCGCAGGTGCCTACTCTGATAAAGGTATCAGCTCCGATCTTTGCCAGCTCCTCCATGGCAATGGATGCCGAGGGGCCGCCTATTCCGGTAGAGGTAACGCTTACCTTTTCACCGAGAAGTGTGCCGGTATATGTGGTAAATTCTCTGTTTGTAGCCACGTGAACAGCAGAGTCAAAATATTTTGCGATCTTCTCTGCCCTTGCGGGGTCACCGGGAAGTATAACGTATCTGCCTATGTCGCCTTGTTTCATTGCAATATGATATTGAAGCTCTGACATGATCTTTCTCCTTATTTTACAAATTGCGCATTAGGTATTAACAAAAGCCGTCCATAAGGACGGCTTTAATATTAATTATTTCTTTTCGTCGTTATTCTGGGGCTTAGGTGTATGTCCGTAGCCGTAACCGTAGCCATAACCGTAGCCGTAAGAGGAGTATCCGTACTTACTGCCGTAGCGGGAATACTTGTAACCCTTCTTCTTATAGTAGCCGTTACCCTTGGATACTACGTCGTTTAAGATGATACCGATTACGTTTGCACCAACGAACTCAAGTCTGGAAAGTGTATCTCTGGTAGCGGGATGTGTAGAGGAGTTTGCCTTTACAACAAGGGCGACACCGTCAACCATTGCGGAAAGCTCGAGAGCGTCTGCAACGAGATTGATGGGCGCGGAGTCTACGATAACGTAGTCAAAATGCTCCTCAAGCAGTGTGAGGAGGTTACGCATAGCGTCGCTGGAAAGAAGCTCTGCGGGGTTGGGAGGAATAACACCTGCGGTCATAACGTACAGGTTACCCTTGCCGCTGGGTCGGATAGCGTCCTCAAACTTTGCCATACCCGAAAGCACGTTGGAAAGACCGACAGAATTCTCGATACCAAATCTGGTGTGAACCTTGGGCTTACGAAGGTCTGCGTCGATAAGCAGAACCTTAGCATCGGTCTGTGCTATGGTGATAGCTGTATTGGAGGAGACAGTGGTCTTACCCTCACCGGGGAGAGAGCTTGTTATAAGAAGCTTTTTACACTTTTTGTTACCGGGAAGCGCAAAGGAAAGGTTTGTACGAATAGCCTTGAATGCCTCAACAAGGGCAAAGTTGGATATTTCGCTGACCATAGCAGTAGCACCGGAGGTCTTTTTTACATCATTTTTTGCCATAGCCGTATCCTTTCTTTTTTGCAGATTCAAAGTTAGGCACGCTGCCTAAAAGGGGAACAGAGTAGGTATCGATGATATCGTCCTCGTTCTTGATTCTTATATCAGATATATCAACAATAAGAACAATAAGGAAAGAAAGGATCGCACCTATAAGGAAGCCCATAATGGTGTTACGCACCATATTTCTTGAGTTTGCGGGGGTAGTTGCAACCCTTGCGCTGTCTGCGATCTTGATCGCGTCCTTACCTGTGATCTCATAGATCTCAGCGGGAGCAAGCTCCTCAAAGATCTTACCGATATTATAGGATGCTTCCTTATCGTGGGTCGTTACTGTAAAGGTAAAGAGATAAGTTTCTTCTATTCTTGTATAGGTGACACAGCTCTTGCCGAGCTTTTCGCCTGAATAGGTCTTCTCTGCCCACGCTTCGGGGAAGCGGGTCTGATATGCGGCGGAGATATCCTCCATAAAATCATTGGTCTTGAGAAGTGCGAGATAGCTGTTTACTACCTCCTTTGCCCACTTAACCTGGGAGACCTCGTCTGCAGAATTGGTTTCCTGCGAGTTTTGATCGTTAATATAAACGGTAATGCTTGAGGAATACTCGGGCTCGTAGGTCAGATAGCTGAACACTCCGGCTGCTCCTGCAAAGATGATTGCCGCAAGGAGAATTATCCACCAACGGATCTTAAGAAGCTGCATTATATCAAGCAACGAAAATTCTCTCTTTTCCATTTTTGTCCTCTCAGAATTTCAAATTTATTACTGTACATTATATCATAATATACACTTATAGTCAATGTCTATTTAATGCCCAAAATGTTAACACAATACATATTTGCCATCTGAGCTACCTGTGCGCGCTGAGCGGTTGCCTTGGGGAGAAGCTGATTGTTGCTGCCCGAAATACAGCCTGTATGCAAAGCCCAGTTCATAGCGTTATACGCATAGGATGCAAGCTGAGAAGCGTCACCAAAGCTCTTATAAAGCTCAGTACTGATATTACCGGGAACGCCTCTGATGACCTTTGTGAAGTTATAGAGCATTACTACCATATCCTGACGGGATACAGGCGCGTTAGGAGAAAATTTACCGTTTCCTGTGCCGGAAACTATTCCCTTTGCATATGCCCACTGTACGTAGGGGGCATACCATGAGCCCACCTTTACGTCAGCAAAGGAGGAGGTGGTGTAGGGCTTCACGTTTACCTTACCTAACTGAGCAAGCATAGTAACCATCTGTGCTCTGGTAAGGTTGGAATAGGGGTCAAAGCTGTACTTGACCGATGAAGTACCGCTCATGATACCCTTGTTATAACAGAAATTAACCGGATTGTAGAACCAGTTATAGCTCTTGACGTCATAGAAGGGTCTGCCAAGCTTAGGAGTTCCCTCAACGAACATTGCGGATTCAAGATTACGGCGGTAAACAAGACCGCTGACTACCTGTCCGCCTGCCTTCTTGAATTCAAGAAAGGCATCCAGAACAGCCTCGGGCTTGTACTTCTCTGCTCCGTCGATAAGCAAGTCCTTAAGCTTAAAGCTATCGTATCTTGACCAGGGATCACCCAGATTGTATGTAAAGCTTACAAGGGCATCATACTGCTTCTGTGTAACCTTGATAGAATGTCTTGCGAGGAAGTTGTCAAGGTATACCTCGTGCTTTGCAAGTGCCTGTATCAGAAGTGCGCTCGCCTCGGCCTCGGAAATTCCGTTAGGATAATCGGAAGCACCGCAAGAAGTACCGTAACCGATGGAATAATGGTTATAGTCCCAGTACTTATACTGTCTGTAGCCCTCAAGCTTCTTTATCATGGCAAGTCCGTCGGGACCTACGCTGAACTGCTTGGTATTGGAGCCTACAGGTACAACATAATCAAGGGACACCCAGCCTGTCTTACCGTTGAGGGTTATCTTACCCCAGTTACCATTGATCTCGGTGATATTTACCTTCTGATCGCGGTATACCTTAGCGATAACAGCACTGTCCGTTGTTGCCGACGCTCTTACGTTAAGGGTACCGGTCGAAACAACGTACGTACCGGGAGCGGCAGCATAGATTACCGCTGTCATCGTAGGAATAAGCATCAGTAAGATAAGTATGACAGCAAGTATCCGTTGGTTTATTTTCATAAATAATATCCTTTCTTGTTCAGCGCCCGACCCATAAAAATTTGCCACGATCAGGTGCCGTTTTGGAACGATGTCTTATTATATAAAAAGTCCAATCGTAGGTATTATACTACATTATTCCCGATTTGTCAAATTTCTTCTATATATAATTAAAATCTGCCTTGTTTCAAGACAGATTTTTGATGAATTTTTTGACAGTTTCGGTATATTTTTTGGTGTCGTAGATATAGCTTAATCCGTGGGTCGCCCCAGGCACCGACAGTAGCTGACAGTCTCCGTTTTTCTTGATATCGTATGCCATAGAATAGGGTACGAAATCATCCCCCTCTCCGTGGATAAGAAGTATGGGTGTCTTAGACCTTGACACCGCCTGCATGGCATCACACGAGCAAACGTCAAAACCGCCGTAGATCATACCCGACAGTCGGACAAGAGGAAAAACAACCCTTTGAATGATATTCATATCAGTTATGACCTTGCGGATTATATTTTCGGGAGAGGAATAGGAGCAGTCAGAGATAATGCCTTTAACGTTTGCTGGCAGCTCTTCCCCTGATGCCATAAGCACGGTAGCACCGCCCATAGATACACCAACAAGGAATATATCGGGTTTGTTATAGCTCTCGTTTATATAATTGATCCAATCAAGACAGTCAAGGCGCTCCTTGATGCCGAAGGTGATCGATCTGCCGTCACTTGAGCCGTGAGCTCTCTGGTCGGGTATAAGAACGTTAACGCCTAAATCACAGCATATCTTATAACCGCCGCCGCAGTCAGAAAGAGCTTTGCTTCTGTAACCGTGGAACATAAGAGCGACGGGAGCATTATCTCGGTTATGATAGTATCTGCCGTAGAGCTTTTTACCTTCTCGGTTGGTGATTGTTATCTCGTCATACGAGGCGTTGTGGAGCTTGTCCCTTATTTCTCTCAGCTTTGCCCGTTGCTTTTTGTCCTTAACGGGCAAAGACATCCTGCGGCGTCTGTGTCGTGCGGGAGAATTTTGAAAGGTCATATAATAGAGAACGTATAGAAAAACGAAGAATGATAATATAATACTTAAACCAATTGCTAAAGCTAACATAACTTCTCCTTATAATTTAATGTATTATATCAAATATTGGCAATTTTTTCAAGGTTTAAACGCTACATGGGTAAAATAAGAAAGATAGTGGTAATATACCACTATCTTTTCTAGGCTGTAATCATTATTTGGGGAGGATATCGCTGCACATAATTAGATTTGAAGTTATCTTTTCAAATTCTGTGAGAGGATTAAACGTACCGTCGGAATACAGGATATCCATTACCATAAGCGCCACCGTCTGTCCGATAAAGTCACCAACTTCAAAATTCACAATAAGATCCTGCATCTGAGGTGGATAGCTCTTTGCTGTTTGCATTGCATTTTCCAATGCCTGTTTTGCATATCTGTCCTTTATAGATTGATCAAGAACGGGAATTTTGCCGAACAGCTCCTCTCTTTTACCCTTAAATATCATTATATTGACAGATCCGTCATCGGATATAAAACCACGTTCTTTCAAACGCTTTATCTTTTCTGCATTCGCGGGAGTGTCAATGATATCACCCTTTATGAATTCATAAAGATACTCATAATCAGCAGTAAGATTGTTTTTCCATCCGCCCTCTCTTGAGGAATATCTTGAATCTACCGACCAAGCAAAAAGGTCGGGGTATTTCTGAGAAAATCTGTTCATACAACCGCAGGCGTTATAGAACGGCAGATCCTTGAATTCGGGCTCATAATCGGGGTCAACACATTGTGACACAAGATCTACAAAGGCATAGTATCTGCCGCCGTCCGTGGTTTTGATTATGTATTTTAACAAGTCTTCCTCATATTCCAGACGGCACTTGTTCAGTACACTGTGGAGTATCATCGACGCTTCAAACAGCTCCCTGTTCCCTGTCGGAATATACACGTTTTCAATATCCTTTACCGCGGCTCTGACAACGGGAACATATTCCCTCACTATGTCCTCTGCAACCTTAAACTGAGCCCTTATAATATTTTCCTCCCGTTCCTGCGAATATTGTTCCGGGCTGAATTTTACATAGGTGGTATATTTGTCATTTTTGGTTTTAACGATATAACCGTTGTCCTCCAAGAGGTTTATCGGATCCTCGATATATACGGGGGATACGCCTAATTCTTCGGCTATCTCCGCTTTCGTTCTCGGAGTATGATATACGCTGTATACGATGTTCAGATTAAGCTTGTCTCTGAGATAGAACTCGGGGCCTCCGTTTTTACCGACATTTCCTCCGTGTCCGAAGCCTATGGCTTCTATAGGAGATAATCCTAACTTTCCTATTTTTCTTTCCATTGAATAACCCTCCTTCAATTCCTTTCTCGCCTTATTCAGATGCCATTTGACAGTACCTTCGGGCATCCCAAATAAGGCCGATATCGAGGCTATAGACTGTTTTTTGTAATAGAACATAAAAACTATCTTTCGCCTCACCTCGGATAAAAACGCAATTTCTCTTCGCAATATCCGTATGCTTTCATCATCCTCGAGACAGTTCTCATCATAATGAGGGATATCCATACCGTCGATAGAGATACCCTGATGCTTCTTTTTTGAAAATACGTATCTCGCATAGGTATGCTCGCTAATTCTCCAGATATACCCTTCAAGGTTGGCTACATCATCTGCGCTTAACAGCGATTGATATACCTCAAATATTATTTCCGAGCATAATTCCTCTGCTTCGTCATAGGAAAAGGATTTTTTGATTGCAAATCCGTATATCTTTTGAAGATATTCCGTTATTATCCGGTCTACTTGTTTTTTTTTCATAGTGCAATAAATTGAGTACGCGGTCTGCCGCTTTTTGTTATTTCAGGTACCTTTACTTATATAGTATACCCGTATGAAGAAAGGTTGGCTATATTTCATTTTTCCTGTAATAATTATAACACATAACATCTTTTTATCCAATAGCGCCTTCAAATAAAATCAAACCCCCGCACAAGGCGGGGTGAAATATCACTTTATACTCTCCGTATCACGCCGCAAGCTATTTTCGCGCCTGCATTGCCGGCGGGCTGTGACGTAAAATCATCCGGCGTACTATGTATTACAACAGTTTTGCCGATTATATCTTTTACGCGGAATCGGTCTGTCATTACCGTCATATAAGCCCCTCCGTTGCATTTTATCAATGGCGGAAGATCGCCGGAGTGTCCGGGATGCGGCTTAGCTGTTGGATTATAATGGCTACCCGTGTTTGGAAATCCATCTCCCATACAGCTTATGCCTTCGTGGATATGAAATCCGAAAAAAACGGTTTCCGAATAGGGTAATCCGGATATGATTACCGAAACCGTTACAGAGTCCCTGTTTTGAAAGAACCTTACTTCACCCGCCAACTTCAGCGCTTCCTTTCCTCCTCGGACTATAGCCACCGCATTCGGATATGTAATTCTTCTTTTTATAGCTATCACCTCATTCCAGTATATGAAGTGTTATGTATGTTTGACTATTAACTAGTATCCGAAATAAAATAAAAAAACTGCAGATCAACTGCAGTTCTTATTAAAATGTCCATTAAAAGCCGAACAAGAGGAAGATTAAACGAATTCACTCAACTTCATACGAAGTTCAAGCCCTCGGTCTATTAGTATCGGTCAGCTAAACACATTACTGTGCGTACACCTCCGACCTATCAAACTCATA
>JAZRQH010000174.1:0-5666 GCA_045649645.1 Eubacteriales bacterium | reverse complement strand
CTGTTGGTGCGCTTTTCAGTGACGAATATCTCCTTAATTATATGAAGGAGCATCCTTACGGAGATATATTCGTTGAATACCTGATAGAAGAAAGAAATCTTAATACCGAGGAGACAGAATAATGGAAGATATAAGATTAGGAGTCGTTGAGACAAGATTTGCAGATCTGATATGGGAGAACGAGCCCATAGCTTCGGGAGAGCTGGTAAAGCTCTGCCAAAAGGAGCTTGAGTGGAAAAAATCCACCACCTACACCGTGCTTCGCAAGCTCTGCGACAGAGGAATATTTAAAAATGAATACGGTGTTGTAAAATCTCTCATTTCAAAGGAAAAATTCAACGCCATACAGTCCGAAAAAATTGTAGAGGAAAGCTTTGATGGTTCCCTTCCCAACTTCATCGCCGCTTTTACAAGCATGAAAAAGTTAAGTGACGAGGATATAGACAAGATCAGAGAAATGATCGACAACTACGGAGAAAAATAATATGAATACCGTATTTACCGAAATACTGGGTATGAGCGTAACCGCCAGCTTTATGATAGCAGCGGTAATGCTGATACGCCCTTTGGCACGCAGGGTGTCAAAAAATATCAACTGCATATTGTGGGCGTTGGTAGGACTAAGGCTGATACTGCCCTTCTCCTTCAAAACAAAGGTAAGTGCAGTACCCGATATACAGAGCTACACCCCCGAGGTAATACCCGAGGTGATACCTCAGACTCCCGTAACGCCAACAGCACCAACAGAACCTGTAGTTCAAAGCACGCCTATTGATATAGTATCAATACTCGGAATCATATGGCTGTGCGGTATGGCGGCATTACTGGTATATGCTATCGTCAGCTATATTCTGCTTAAACTCAAGACCGACGTATCTATACACGACACAGATAATATCTATATCTGCGACAATATAAAGGGCGCTTTTATAATGGGTGGTCTGAAGCCCAGGATATATCTGCCCTCGGACACACCCGACTGGCAAAAGGAGCACGTAATAGCTCATGAGCGAGCGCATATGAAGCGTCTCGACTATCTGTGGAAACCCCTTGGTTTCTGCATAGCCATAGTCCATTGGTTCAACCCCTTGGCATGGGTTGCATACATACTTCTCTGCCGTGATATCGAGCTTGCTTGCGATGAAGCGGTGACAAGGAATATGAGCATTGAAAGCAAAAAGGCATATACGCGGGCTCTGCTCAACTGTGCTATACCCGGAAACAAATATACCCCCGCTCCCCTTGCCTTCGGCGAGGTGGGTGTCAAGGAAAGAATAAAATCTGTACTTAACTACAAGAAGCCTGCCTTTTGGCTGACCTTAGGAGTTGTAGTGCTGTGCATGGCTGCAACGGTTATGTTTATGACCGATCCTATCGGCAGTAACGCCAAGGAGCCTGAGCCGGATATCCCCGAGGTTATCGTAAATGATGCCGAAGACACATCATATGATACCGAACCGATACCCGAAGATACCACAGATGTAGCAGACACAGAGCCTGCAGACACGACCGAGCCTAAAGAAACAGAACCCGAGGATACAGAACCAATCGAAACTGAATCTGTTGAAACTGAACCCGAAGAAACCGAACCTGCCGAAACAGAGCCCAAAGAAACAAAGCCTGTTGAAACTAAACCTAAAGAAACAAAACCCTCGGAAGCAAAGCCTGTTGAGACTAAACCTGTTGAAACTAAGCCTGTTGAAACTAAGCCCGCAGAGACCAAGCCTGCGGAAACAACTACATCAAAACCCGAAGAAAAACCTAAGCCCGCAGTTACCCACACGGTCACTTTCGTAGCTAACGGCGGTTACTGCGAAAAAACAATAGAGACCGTTACCCACGGACAAAGCTCTGTAACCCTTCCTATGCCCACAAGAGCAGGATACATCTTTGAGGGTTGGTGGGACTCTCCCGAGGGCGGCACCAGAATGAGACATAATACGGTATGTACTACCGCCGATACGGTGCTGTATGCACGTTGGAGAGAGGACAACACGGTAAACGTCCGTCTTATGTATGACGGGAAGATAGAAACGTTGACCTTAACTAAAGGCAGCAGCTTCGGCACACTGTTTATCCCCGAAAAGGAGGGTTACACCTTTGACGGTTGGTATCTCAACGGAGCCGAAAAGGTATATCCCGATACCGTTGTTCCTGACCGAGATGTCCACCTCGAAGCAAGGTGGATAGAAAATTAAAGGAGAAAATGATGAAAAAAATAATTGCAATCTTACTTGTATTATTTACTTTAATCGCTGCTTTGGCAACAGCATCGTCAGCATATACAAACGATCTTGTCTTTACCGACGTTAAGAAAAACGACTGGTTTTATGATCCGATATATAATTGCTGGATCAGAGATTACGTTTACGGAATGACAAATGAAAAGGGTGAATTTGTTTTTATGCCCAACGGCACTCTGACAAGAGCGCAGTTCATACAGATGCTGGCTAACAGTACCATGGATCTCATATACAACAAAGATTACGAAGCTATGGATACCGGCTTTGAGGATGTAAAAACAAGCCATTGGTATAACGGTGCTGTAGCCTGGGGTGTCGAAAAGGGTATAGTAAAAGGTGTAAGCGAAACACGCTTTGCGCCAAACGACCCTATTACCCGTGAGCAGCTGGCAAGAATGTTGTATTTGTTCGTAGAGTATAAGGGATATAATATGAACTATGCCGACGATCTTTCCAAGTTCACCGACGCTGACACAGTTTCTCCTTGGGCATTGCCACAGGTGCAGTGGGCGGTGGCGGCAAACGTTATTGAGGGATACGGTGACACAACTATGAGACCGCACGGTCTTACCACCCGTGCCGAGGCTTGTACTATGCTTTGGTCACTTGATACCTACTTTAGATACGACGGACCATTAGACAGAAGCGGAGCGTTTGCCGCTATATGCGACTACGTTATCGCAAACGGCAAGCCTGTGTCTGACATAGACAGCACCGAGTTGTATATAACAAATGAAGGTTCTGTACTGCGCATTGTATGTTCAAACGACAGTAGCTCTATTTATATAGCTTGCGAAAGACAGAATGAAGATATGAGCGAAAGACTTTATTTTCAAGCATCCACGTTAAACAGCTATTACGATTATACCTATCAGCAGAGTATTCCCAAAGGCGAAAACGAATTTGATTTTCCTTACGTTGTAACTGCAAATATCACCGCCGACGGCCTTTCTGATATAAACTATATTTACGGTAATTATACCGATACCGAAAAACAAGAACAGTGGCAGTCTTTACACGATGAATTTATGACCGTCTTTACCGAGCTTCTCGAAAGCCTCGGATATACTTACGAGAACCTGTTCAGATAATATCAAAAGCCTTCCGACCGGAAGGCTTTTTAATTGAGTTATGAGTTTAGAACTATGAGTTATAGTTAAAGCCGAAAATAGTCCCCTAAGGGGACTATTTTCTTCCTTTAATTACGAATTACGCATTACGCATTACGCATTAGCAAAGCGGTGTACCCACACGCTTTGCGTAGTCTGCTGCCATTTCAGCGGTCATGGTGGAGGTTACGTTTGTGCTCTTTGTCCACTGCTGCTGTGTGGGCTGGTTGTCAAGGCAACGGCAGATGTCGATAATATCAGCAACTACTGCGGATGCGGTGGGAAGAGAGCCTGCGCCTGCACCGTAGAACATTACGTCACCGAGAGTGTTACCGCGTACAAGAACTGCGTTGAACACGTCGTTTACGGTGGAGAGGGGGTTGTCGTTATTGACAGCAACGGGAGAAACTGCCATATAGAGCTTACCCTCGGGGGTCTTTGCTGCTCTTGCCACAAGCTTGATAGCCTGTCCGTTAGCCTCTGCCTTTTCTACGTCCTCTGTGGTGATCTCGGTAATACCCTTAGTCATTACAAGGTCGCTTGCCACAAGCTCGCCGAAAGCAAGTGCGGAGAGGATACAGATCTTACGGCATGCATCGATACCGAGGATGTCGGCATCGGGGTTAGCCTCTGCATAACCCTTTTCCTGAGCTTCCTTAAGTGCCTCTGCCATGGTCTTGCCGTAGGTCTTCATCTGGGTAAGGATATAGTTGGTGGTACCGTTGAGAATACCGTTGATCTCGCAGATCTCGTTACCTGCAAGGGACTCTGTCATAGCGCGGATGATCGGAATACCGCCGCCCACAGAAGCCTCAAAGAGATATCTTACGTTGTTTTCCTTTGCCAAAGCAAGGAGCTCGCAACCGAAGTTTGCAACAACCTCTTTGTTGGAGGTTACAACACTCTTGCCTGCCTTGAGAGCTGCAACGGAGAACTCATATGCGGGGTGGCTACCACCCATCATCTCAACAACTACCTTTACCTCGGGGTCGTTTACGATAACGTCAAAATCGTGTACTACACGGTCACCGAATTCGGAATCAGGGAAATCGCGGAGGTCAAGAATATACTTAACGTTGATCTCGTGTCCTGCCTTAGCCTTGCAAGCCTCAGCGTTTACTTTAAGAACCTCTGCGGTACCGCTGCCGATGGTACCGAAGCCTAATAATGCAATATTTATCATATCTATTTCCTTTCTAATTGTAGAAGATTTGTATAGTTACCGAATTGTCACGAGCACAGGCGTCATAAACGCTGAATGCCTCGTAAAGAGCCTCGTAGCCAAGCTCGGAATTTACTCTTTTAAGTGCTGCGGTATAGGGTGTTCCTATATCCTCGTTGGACTTGGTCTCGGGACATAGAAGCTCGATATATTCTCTCTTTTCCGAAACTGCCTTTTTAAGCTGGTTGTAGAAGACCTCTTCAAGCTCTGCCTTTGTGGCGGCATAGCATCCCGTCTCCTTATAATAGCTGCCGTCTGTCACGGCATGGGGCAGAAGCCCGTCATTTTCGTAACTGTGGTCAAGCTTGATCATATCGTCGCTCAGGTTGAAATATCCGTGAAAGCGAAGCTTGCTGTCTGAGCCGATGTCGGCGTCGTTCCACATAACGTCAAGGTGATAATACTGTCCGTCTATCTCCACCATGTTCCATACGTGCTCGGCTCCGTCAGCCTCACCGTACACCACAAGGGAATCTATATACGCCTTATTGAGAAGCTGCTTTGCCGCATAGGCATAACCGTCACAGTATGCCTGTCCCAAAACAAGGGCTCCGTAGGCGGTGCTGGAAAGCTCCTTTCGCTCACCAAGAGCATAGCTGCAGTTATCGGTGAGCCAGTCGTTGATAGCAACTTCCTTTTCAAAATCGGTCATAGAGGGAAGAACCGTTTCCATAACCTTATCAACTGCGGCGTTATACTCCTCTATCATACCGGGCACAGCCTCTGCACCCTCAAGATATACCATACCTACCTTGGTGCGGTGATTGGAGTGATAGAGCACGAGCTCATCGTAGCTTATGTAAAAGAGCTCGGGTCGGTCCCCACGAATACAGCCGATGACCTTTTGAAACTCCTCCATATCGTAGGAATAGCTAAGGACCTCGCTTTCGTCGTGAAGTTCCTCGGCGGCTGAGGTTATAGAATTGTAGAGAAGCTGCTGCTTGTAGTTAAGCGAATTGTAATAGACACTGTACTCCCGCTTTTCGGGCTCTGTCATCATAGCTTCAAAGTCTATGACCTTGTACTTGATCCATATAGCGCAGAGGCTCACCACAACGGCAAGGGCAATAAAGAAAAGTCCGTAGAGCCCTA
>JAZRQH010000173.1:0-6020 GCA_045649645.1 Eubacteriales bacterium | reverse complement strand
GTCGGGAAGATTGGATACGATGATCTGAAGTCCGTTGTCGGTGAATACAGGCTTGTCTACCGTAAGCTCGATATGAAGCGCATCGTAGCTTCCGTCGTTGTATCTCACAAGCACGGTATGTATTCCGTCCTCGTATACGGTATAGGTATAATCATGTCTGCCAGCCACCTTGGCTGCGGTTACGTTAACGATATATCCTGCATCCTTGATCTCAGAGTAGTTATCATACTCACCCTTTGCTATAAAGAAATCCTTAAGATCAGGCTTAAAGTCATTGACTGTAACCTTAACGCCGTAGGCGGTAAGATAGGTCTCGATATCCTTTATTTCAACGGGAAGGATATAACTGGTTCCGTCCTTCATTCTTATCCAGAGGGTATACGTGCCTACGGTACGCATATCGTAGCTGTAGACTCCGTCAACAGTACCCTCAAGCAAAGTCTTGTTGTCGATAGCCACGTTGCCCTCGGTTGCCTTGATCTCGGAGGGCGTCGTATGTACGCCGGGAGCAAAGCGCATATCCTTTATTTCATCTGCTAAGGTGACGGACATAGTATAGTTATCTGTAAACACTGTGGGTGCACCTGTAGCGGGGATAAGCTTGTCCTCTGTTACACCGCAAGCACTACATTCACGGCGCATCAGACCGTGGGAGGTCTCGGTAGCATCGGTTACCGTATACCAATCACCGTAGCTGTGCCCCTTTGCAGGAATTACTTCGCTGTCACAGGCTACACCGCATACAGAGCAGTATATTGTATTCACACCCTTTTCGGTACAGGTGGCAGTCTGTGTTGTTACCACTTCACCGTCAGTGTGACCGGGGGCAAAGAGCTCTTCTGTTTCACTAACACCGCAGGAGCTGCAGCTTCTTGTTCTGTAGCCGTCGTCGATACAGGTAGCTTCAACGGTGGCCCAATCACCCCATATATGCTGGTGGAGATTGGTGTGTTTAAGCACTATACCGTAGGCCTTTGCGTCAACGCCACTGGTATGACAACCGTTCACTCCATCGTAGGTCTTATTACAAACAGTAATAAATCTGCCCCAGGTGTCAGCGGTGCCGCTTGCGGTATAATATCTGTCCATATACATACAAGCCGCGCGGGAAACAGAGCCCACGGTGGCAAGCTTTACCTGAGTTGCAGAAAGTCCCTGTGAGCTTACGTCTGCACTTATAACAGACCAGGGAATCATTACCTCAAATTTCCAACCGTAGTTGGTTACCATACCCTTGGCGGCAACAGAGGAGGTGATGTCCTTTTCATTCACCTGGGAACGGTAGACCTTCACTGTATTGTCGGCAAAAATACCAACGTTGTACCAAGGGGTAGTCTGCTTCTTTGTGTTCTTTTCAAACACGCCAAGGGGGTCGAGCATCAGATTCATAACGTCGCCGTTAAATCCGAAGGGCTTTTTGTTACCGGAATTGTCAATATTATCGTAGCCTGTGGAGGCAACAAAGCCGTTTGTGTCATCACAGTCGGTGATGTCTGCGGCAAAGTAAAGTCCGTTATCATCGTATGCAAAATAGAGCTTTGCAGTAGATGTGGGCTCGTTTGTTGCCCAAAATCTTCCTGTGGTTGCATCGTTGAGATAAGCGGGGGCTGACCATGCGCCGTTATTTTCTATACTTCCGTCCACCTTTGGGGAAGCCTTGGGCATGGAAACGTCGGGGTTCTGTTCTACCCCTCCGGCATAGCCGAAAACAAAGGTAGGCAACAGCATAAGCATACAAAGTATCAGCGCCGTTGCTTTTAAATAGAGCTTCATAATTGCCTCCGTAAAATAAAATCATATACGATTATAATATCATATAGGAAAATAATTGTCAATGTTGAGAGTTCAATGGTACAATATTTACAATTATAAATTGATTTTATCTTCTGATACCGATATACTAAGAATATGAAACGTTTTATATTATCCGTCATAGCGTTGCTTATCTGCATCTCTATGATCTCATGTAATGAAAATAAAATAACAGAACCTTCAGATACAGTTGACACTCACGGAAACAAGGTCACTGCGGTGGTGGTCGATACGGATTCCATGAAGCGCAAGGCAGTGGAATCGCTCAACAGCATCAGCTCTGTAAACCTCGGCGGCAAGAACTTCACAGTTGCCTCAACTGCCGATATGGTCTACGTTCCTGAAAGTAAGGACACAAACTACAAGGTTGCTATAGACGAGCGTAACCGTATGTTTGAAAAGAAGTGCTCGGCGCACCTTCTACAGTTCAATGATAACGAGGATATCATGCTGAGAACGGCACGTCTCAATATGCTCTCTGGTGTTTACTATACCGATTTGTTTTCTATCCCTCAGAAGGATCTCGGAAAGTTCGCCGCGCAGGGAATACTCCTTCGCACCTCCACTCTTGTGGGAGCCGATTTTTCAAAACCCTGGTATGACTCTGCAATGATGGAGCAAGCAGCATATTCCTCAGAGAGCTACGGAATATACGGTGACTTCAACCGCGATATCGCAAGCTATTACTGTCTTTACGTTAACCGTGACCTTCTGGGGTCAGCGGGACTCAGCATGCCCTACGACAAGGTAAAGAACGGCAGCTGGACCTGGGATGAGCTTATAGCCATGCTTCGTGCAAATGCGGAAATTAACGGTATGGCTGCACTTTCCTCCTCCAATATGGGACTTCTGACCAAGGCTGTATATAAGTCGGGCGGTAATAACTTTGTGAATGCAGGTAAGGGAAAAGATCCTGCACTTGCCTTCAATAACGAAAGCACCGCAGGTGTTATGAGTCTGCTTCGCCGTATAGGCGGTTATAAAACTCTGTATAACGAAAACGCCGAAAGCGGCTCTGCAAGAGGTGATTTTATGCAGGGCAAGTCACTTTTCTATATAGGAACGGTGGGCGAAATGAAGACCATAACCACCATGTCTCCCGACTGGTGTATTCTCCCTTTACCCAAGACTGTTGCCTCACAGGATATCTACTATAGCTACGTATCTCCCGATCATGCGGTTATCGCAGTTTATGCAGGCAGCCATTGCGGTGATATGACCCAGGTCATAGATGCTCTTTACGCTTCCTCTACAGGTGGATATCTGTCGGATGCGTATTATTATGAGCTTATAGATACCGCCATCCGTGATTCAAGCGCTCTTGACATGATGGACTATATCTGCGGCATCAAGAGCGGTAAGCCCGCAAATGACTTTACTGACATTTATCCCGATTACCGTAGCTATACCGTAGATGCATTGGCAAAGGCAATGTACAACTACAACCTGACTCCCCAAAGCATTTTTGATTCTGTGAAAAGCGGATTTGAAAAGGCGGCAGGATAAGGACAAATGTTAATTATTCGTGAAAAAACATAATAATGATTGCATTTTCATTTTAATACTGCTATAATATGCAGGATGCCACCGAAGGCGCAGTTTATGGGCAAGCGGTATATTACCGTACATTCACCATCCGTAGACAGGGCCTTATGGTGAGTAAATATTTTTAAAGGTGGATAAAACCATGATGACAAAAGACGAAAAGCAGGCTATAATCGAAGCCTACGCAGTTCACGAAGGCGACACAGGTTCTCCCGAGGTACAGATCGCTATCCTTACCTCCAGAATCAACACCCTCACCGAGCACCTCAAGGTTAACAAGAAGGACCATCACAGCCGTAGAGGTCTTCTTAAGATGGTAGGTCACAGAAGAAACCTTCTCAACTACCTCCAGAAGAAGGATATCGAGCGCTACCGTGAGATCATCAAGAAGCTGGGTATCAGAAAGTAATTACACAGCGTATAGGGCGGAGTCTAATCCGCCCTTTTTTACGAAAACGTAACAGCGTGTGATTTGAATCACAGAGCTTAAGGGCGCAGTTTGGGTGCAGCACTTGCTGCCCGCCCTTATTTTATGAAATAAAGCGGGTAATTTCCGCTTTTTAATATGTATCAAAAGCCAAAGTGCTTTGAGAAGGGTAAGGTCAGCGACCGCCCTATAGATGTTTAAAGGAGTAGAAGAATATGTTCGAAAATTTCAAGACCTTCGAGTACACACTCGCAGGCCGTCCTCTCGTTATCGAGACCGGCAAGCTGGCAGGCTTAGCAAACGGCTCCTGCCTCGTTCGCTACGGTGAAACCGTAGTTCTTGCTTGCGCTACAGCAAGCGCAAAGCCCCGTGACGGTATTGACTTTTTACCGTTATCCGTTGATTTTGATGAAAAGCTTTACGCAGTAGGCCGTATCCCCGGCAGCTACAACAAGCGTGAGGGCCGTCCCTCTGAGAAGGCTATCCTTACCTCCAGAGTTATCGACCGTCCCGTACGTCCCCTCTTCCCCAAGGATCTTCGTAACGACGTTGCTATCCACCTCACCGTTATGTCCGTTGATCCCGACTGTTCACCTGAGATCACCGCTATGATCGGTACATCCATCGCACTCTCCATCTCCGATATTCCCTGGAACGGTCCTATCGCAGGCGTGTTTATGGGTATGGTAGACGGCGAGCTTGTTATAAACCCCACTCTCGAGCAGAGAGAAAAGTCTGACCTTGAGCTTACCGTTGCAGGTAGCCTTGCAAAGGTAGTTATGATCGAGGCAGGCGCAAACGAGGTTCCTGACGATAAGATGTTCGAGGCTATCATGATGGCTCACGACGAGATCAAGAAGGTTTGTGAGTTCATTAACGGTATCGTTGCTGAGATCGGCAAGCCTAAGTTCAGCTACGAGTCCGGCGACGTTGATCATGATATGTACGAGGCTATCAAGGAGTTCTGTATCGAGGACGTTAAGTACGCTCTTGATACTGACGACAAGACCGTTCGTGACGAGCGCATGCAGGTTGTAACCGACAAGGTTATGGAGCACTTTGCTGAGATCTATCCCGATGCTACATCCGCTCTCTACGGCGAGATCCTTTACAAGATCCAGAAGTTCGTTGTAAGACGTTGGCTCCTCGACGAGGGCAAGCGTGTTGACGGCAGACCCCTCGATAAGATCAGACCTCTTGCAGCTGAGGTTGATCTCCTTCCCCGTGTTCACGGCTCCGGTCTCTTTACCCGTGGTCAGACACAGGTTCTTACCATAGCTACACTTTCTACTATCGGCGACGTTCAGAAGCTTGACGGCATCGACGAGCAGACCGAGAAGAGATATATGCACCACTACAACATGCCCGGTTACTCCACAGGTGAGGCTAAGCCCGCTCGTAGCCCCGGCAGACGTGAGATCGGTCACGGTGCACTTGCTGAGAGATCTCTCGTTCCCGTACTCCCCTCTGTAGAGGAGTTCCCCTATGCAATCAGACTTGTTTCCGAGGTTGTTTCCTCTAACGGTTCTACCTCTCAGGCTTCCGTTTGCGGTTCTACACTTGCTCTTATGGACGCAGGTGTTCCGATCAAGGCTCCCGTTGCAGGTATCTCCTGCGGTCTTATCACCGAGGGTGATCGCTGGATGACCATGATCGACATTCAGGGTCTCGAGGACTTCTACGGCGATATGGACTTTAAGGTAGCAGGTACTCACAAGGGTATCACCTCCATCCAGATGGACCTTAAGATCGACGGTCTTACTCCCGAGATCATCAAGAACGCTCTTGAGACAACTCACAAGGGCAGAGACTACATCATCGACGAGTACATTCTCAAGGCTATTGCTGAGCCCAGAGCAGAGGTTTCCAAGTACGCTCCCAAGATGATCACCATGCACATCGATACCGAGAAGATCCGTGAGGTTATCGGTACAGGCGGTAAGGTTATCCAGAAGATCGTTGCTGACACCGGTGCTAAGACCGACATCGAGGAAGACGGTACAATCTACATTGCATCCGTTAACCGTGACGGCGCACTTCAGGCTCAGGAGATCATCAAGAACATCGTATTCGAGCCCGAAGTAGGTTGTGTTTACGAGGGTAAGGTAACCAGAACCATCGAGATCGGCGCATTCGTTGAGTTTGCTCCCGGCAAGGAGGGTATGGTTCACATCTCCAAGCTCGCAGACCACAGAGTAGAGAAGGTTGAGGACGTTGTTAAGGTTGGCGACAGCTT
>JAZRQH010000172.1:0-119943 GCA_045649645.1 Eubacteriales bacterium | reverse complement strand
TAAAGTTAACCTTTTCTTCGGTAGAAACGCCGTCTTCATCATAGATATATCCGTCAGGACCGGAGATTGTAACAACCTTACCGCCAAGCTCGTTAATCTTCATAACAGTACCCCAAGCAACGTTACCGAAACCGGAAACAGCGAAGGTCTTGCCCTTGATATCGTCGCCGAAGTACTTGAGCATTTCTACTGCATAGTAAACTGCGCCGTAGCCTGTTGCCTCGGGACGGATAAGAGAACCGCCGTAGGAACGGCCCTTACCGGTAAGTACGCCTGTGAACTCGTTACGGAGTCTCTTGTACTGACCGAAGAGGTAACCTACCTCACGCGCGCCTACACCGATATCACCTGCGGGAACGTCTGTATCTGCGCCGATGTGCTTAGCAAGCTCGGTCATAAAGCTCTGACAGAAGCGCATAACCTCTGCGTCGGACTTGCCCTGAGGATCAAAGTCGGAGCCGCCCTTACCGCCACCCATAGGAAGGCCTGTAAGGCTGTTCTTGAAGGTCTGCTCAAAGCCGAGGAACTTGATAACAGACTCATTTACCGTGGGATGGAAACGAAGGCCGCCCTTGTAAGGACCGATAGCAGAGTTGAACTGAACTCTGTATCCGCGGTTAACCTGAACCTTACCGTTGTCGTCTACCCAGCTTACACGGAAGCTGATAGCTCTCTCGGGCTCGGGAATTCTGTCAAATACGCCTGCTGCGATGAGGTCGGGGCGCTGATCTGCCACGGGGGACAGGGTAGCGAGAACTTCCTCGACTGTCTGAAGAAATTCGGGCTGGTGTGCATTACGCTTAACTGTATCTTCGTATACCTTCTGAAGATAGCTGTTTTTGATTTCCATTGTCGGACACCTCTCTTATATTAATTATTTATATCTTATTTATATTTCAACCGCATAGAATTATATGAGGTGAATTTACTTGAGAAGAACTAAGGCTATGTTTTATAACCTTTTACTTATGACCGCCGTGTCTCTGGTGATGAGATTTGTTTCGGTAGGATTTAACGTCTACGTGACCGGTAAGATAGGAGCGGGCGGTATAGGACTTTATTCGCTTATAATGAGTGTTGGCGGCTTTGCGATAACCTTTGCGACCTCCGGTATAAATCTCGCATCGACCCGAATGACTGCCGAGGCACTTGGAAAGGGAAATGAGTGCGATATACGTCCCGTTATGCGTCGCTGTATCGCATACAGCCTTTGCTTTGGCTGCTCGGCTACGGTTATGCTATATCTGTTGGCAGGACCGATATCGGTATATCTTTTATGCGACGAACGGTGTGTAATGCCTTTAAGGTTGCTTAGCGTAGCTCTGCCGTTTATATCCCTATCTTCGGCACTTTCGGGATATTTCACCGCTGTAAGACGAGTGTTTAAAAGCTCTCTTGTACAGTTGGGTGGGCAGTTTGTAACTATTTCGGTTACTGTAAGGCTTCTTGCGCTTATGCTACCCAAGGGAGTTGCTTATGCATGCACAGCTCTTATTGGCGGTACTGTGATAAGTGAAGCCACATCTTTTATAATATCCTTTACCCTCTATAAAGCGGATATAAAAAAGCATGTGAAACAGGGAAGGGCTGTTGAAAAAAATCTGGGTAAAAAGCTCTTGTCTATCTCATTGCCCATTGCCCTCAGCGCTTATGTAAGAAGCGCTCTTGTGAGCGTTGAGCATATGCTTATACCTGCGGGTCTTCGTAAGTTCGGCTCAAGCGGTGATAAGGCTCTTGCTTCCTACGGAACTCTCCACGGAATGGTAATGCCGATAATACTCTTTCCGATGGCGATAATGAGCTCGTTTGCCGGGTTGTTGGTTCCTGAAATCGCCGAATCTCTTGCCGCAGGCGAGGATGAACGTGTCGATAATATAGTTTCACGAGTTTTTCAGACAGCGCTGTGCTTTGCTATAGGTGTCTCAGGCATAATGATATGCTTCTCGGGAGAGCTTGGAAGAATGATTTATAATTCCTCCGAAGCAGGTTTATTCATTCGTATAATGGCTCCCCTGATTCCTGTTATGTACCTTGACCATGTGGTAGACGGTATGCTTAAGGGGATGGGTGAGCAGCTGTATTCGATGCGGGTCAATATATTTGACGCATCCATGAGCGTTGCGCTGGTGTACTTTCTTGTCCCGATATGGGGCGTATACGGATATGTTATAGTTATCTTTGTGATGGAAGTGATAAATGCTTCACTTAGTATAGTGCGCTTGTTTAAACGCTGTAATACACGGATAAGGATAGTCAAATGGCTTGTTATGCCTCTTGTGTGCATTGTGGGAGCAACGTCGGCATCTAAGCTGTTGTTGTCTTGTGATATGCTGGTGGGTTTAAGCGGTAAAAGCTTTGGAATAATGGGTATATGTGTAACCGTTATTACATATATCTTGCTTCTTATAGGTACATGTGCTGTTACCGTCGGGGATATAAAATGGTTCAGATATGCAATAAAATAATGAAAAAGGCGTCGTTTTAAAAGGGCAATCAAAAATTGCTCCGAAACGACGCCTTTGTCATACATATCAGTCGAGTATATATACTCGCATTGAACGACGGCCAAACTGACGGAGCAGATTGTAATCATCGCCCAAATATACGTCTATCTTGTTACCCTTGATAGCTCCTCCGGTATCCTCTGCGGAGCAGACACCCATGTCGCCCCAAGAGCCGGTGAGATATACCTTGGTACCAAGCGGAATAACTCTGGGGTCAACCGCTATCATGCCAAGCTCTATCGCCTTGCCTGTTGCGGTAATACCTGAAAGAGTACCGTACGCTGTAGCTGTTACGTCAATGTAATAAGAATAAGCGTAGCTGTTTCCGTTGACATCTGTATAGGTTCCGCCTACACCCACCTCAACGATCTCTTCAACCGCAGCCACGTTAGCCGCCTCGGTCACAACATCCTTCTTCTGTAATTCACCGTTGACGAATGTCTCGGTTACTGACTGAGTAGAAGTACCGTTTGAGCCGGCCTGAAGTACCTTGCGGGTACCTTTGGGAATGGTCTGGGATTCGATTATCTTGGTCGTGTAGGGAACTGTAACAGTTTCTGTGTGTGTTTTAGACTCAACACGGTCAATGCGGATCTCCATGCCATCATATACCTCTTCGTCAGAAGGGTAATTGATGACATCGTTAGCATCGAGTGTGAGTGACAGCTTGTCGATTATCTCCTGTACGGTCACAACGTCGGTATATACAGAGAACTCCTGAACACCGTGAACTATAAGCTTAACGGTGACCATATCGCTGTATTTGCCAAAGTGAGCGTTTACAGAAGAATACGACGTATGATTGTTTTGAAAATCCGGTGTAAATCCGACATTGATGGACCCCTCGATACAATACGCTCCCATGACAGTTCCTACAAAGAGGATAACTGCCATAAGGATAACGAAAACTGATTTAATGGGTTTGGCAAATCTGGAAAGCAGGGAAAGGCTTTCGTTCTTTGCGGTCGGGAAGTTCACTTGGGAAAAAGTGCTGGGGAATTTGCTAAAGGTTGTTCGGATTGGATTTTCGGAGCTGTGCTGAGAGTACATAAGCATTACCTCCTATGATACCAATTCCTATTGGATTGATATTATCTTATGTGATTGTCCAAAGAGACAAAGTATAGGAATATACAATAATATATTCCGTTGGGTGGGAAATTATCTCTTGGAGAACTGGGGTGCACGACGAGCTGCTTTGAGACCGTACTTCTTTCTTTCCTTCATACGAGGGTCACGAGTAAGGAGACCAGCCTTCTTAAGAGCTGCTCTGTAGTTCTCGTCTGCCTGAAGAAGTGCTCTTGCAACGCCGTGACGGATAGCGCCTGCCTGACCGGAGAAGCCGCCGCCGTTTACTCTGCAGATGATGTCGAACTTGCCAACAGTGCCTGTAACACCGAAGGGCTGGTTTACGATGAGCTTGAGGGTCTCAAGACCGAAGTAATCGTCGATGTCGCGGTTGTTGATGGTAACAACACCTGTACCGGGAACAAGACGTACACGTGCAACAGAGCTCTTTCTTCTGCCTGTGCCGTAGAAATAGGGTTTTGCGGACTGATAGTTAACTGCCATTTTCATTTATCTCCTTTCCCGATAATTAAAGTTCAACGGGCTTCTGAGCAGCATGCTTGTGCTCTGCACCGCGGAATGTCTTAAGTCTTGTGAGGGACTTAGCGCCGATAGAATTCTTGGGGAGCATACCCTTAACTGCGAGCTGCATAGCGAACTCGGGCTTGGTAGCCATAAGCTTACGGTACTGGATCTCCTTAAGACCACCGATGTAACCGGAATGGTGACGGTAGTACTTCTGATCGAGCTTCTTACCTGTGAGAACTGCCTTCTCGCAGTTGATGATGATAACGAACTCACCGCAGTCTACGTGAGGTGTAAACTCAGGGCGATGCTTACCGCGAAGAATGTTAGCAGCAGCAGCAGCGGTCTTACCGAGGGGCTTGCCTGCCGCGTCGATAACGTACCAGTTGCGTTCAATGGTTTCTTTCTTAGCCATGAATGTGGACATTGACTGAATCCTCCTGCAATTTTTAGTAAATTTAATTCATAACGGGTAAGATTATAGCACAAGGGTGGTGCGGTGTCAATACATTTTAATAAAAAACTTTTTGCAATTTTGATTTACGATTGCACTATCTCTCGAAAACTCGCAAATACTCTGTAATACTCACTTGTGGAAAAGCGTGGATACAAAAAATTAATATTTATAAAATCATAAAATACCCTTGATTTTAATACTTATATCAATGAATTACCAAATAACGGAGGTTTAATATGATATCAAAATATCTGCCTGAAGGCAAGCGTATCGGAACGGCGCAGAACACGGAGTATATTTCAACGCTCTCGGGTCTTGAGTCTGCTATGTCAAGGGGTGTTATAGTTGAGGCTGTTGCGGACAGATGTACCGGAGATATGACCCTTGAATTCCGTATAGGCGGAATGCTTGGGATAATGAAAAGGGAAGAGTGTGCACTCTCGACTCAGTCCGATGTTAAGGATATCGCTGTTATAACCCGTGTAGGTAAAGCGGTATGCTTCAAGGTGGTCAATATATTATATAAGGAAAACTCCAGACCTATAGCCATACTTTCGAGAAGGGCAGCCCAGCAAGACTGTCTGAACAATTATCTATGTGATCTGACACCCGGTGATGTTATACCTGCAAGGGTTACTCATCTTGAGCATTTTGGTGCTTTTGTTGATGTCGGTTGCGGAATTGTCTCACTCCTGCCTATAGATGCAATATCGGTTTCGCGTATATCGCATCCCTGCGATCGCTTTGAGGTCGGAATGTACATAAATGCGGTTATACGTTCTATAGATATTGACGATACGCGGATATACGTTTCTCATAAGGAGCTGTTGGGTACCTGGGAACAGAATGCAAAGCGCTTTGCCGTCGGACAGACGGTGGCGGGTATCGTACGAAGCATAGAAGACTACGGTATCTTTGTAGAGCTTGCTCCAAATCTTGCCGGACTTGCCGAATACAGAAGCGGTGTTGAGGTCGGTAAGGGCGCATCTGTCTACATTAAAAACATATATGCAGACCGTATGAAGATCAAGTTAGTCCTTATAGATACCTGCGAGGGTAAGATACAGCATTGCATTACGGACTATTATACACCCGGCGTTACACATATAGATAACTGGAGATATTCACCGATACAGTGTAACCGTGTGATAGAATCCTGCTTTGTATAATAAAAAATGGTCGCCTGAGCGACCATTTTGTCATTTACTTAAGCATTCCTGCAACGATGCCTGTAACCTGCGCTATTGCCTCGGCTACCTTGGACGCGTCCTTAGCACCCGCAACTGCGGAGTCGGGACGTCCGCCGCCCTTGCCGTCACAGATAGCTGCAACGTTTCTAACAATATTACCTGCGTGTGCGCCTGCTGCAACTGCATCCTTGCCACAAGCACATACAAAGTTGAGCTTGCCGTCTGCATAGGTAGAGAGAACAACTACAACGGAAGCGTCCTCGGCTTTGAGGTTATCGGACATAGTTCTTGCAACGTCAACTGTGATATCCTTAGTCTCTGCTGCGATAACCTTAACTGCACCAACCTGTGTTGCCTTAGCCATAAGGTCGGAGGAACGGGAAGCTGCGATCTTGCCGTTGAGAGCTTCGATCTCGTGCTTAGCTGCCTTAAGCTCTATCTGGAGAGAAGCTGCGCGGTTTGCGATCTCATTGATATTTGCGGATTTAAGCTCCTTAGCCGTATCAAGGATGAGGTTTTCCTTTTCCTTGAGAAGCTCGAGTACGCCCAGAGCGGATGTACCCTCGATTCGTCTTACACCTGCTGCAACGGAGGTCTCTGCGATGATCTTAAAGAGTCCTGCTTTTGCAGTGTTATCGATATGTGTACCGCCGCAAAGCTCGGTAGAAAAATCGCCCATCTTAACAACTCTTACTACCTTGCCGTACTTTTCGCCGAAGAGAGCCATAGCGCCCATAGAGCGCGCTGTGTCAACGTCTGTCTCGGTTACTGTGATATCAAGAGCTTCCATAAGCTTTTCGTTCACGAGGTCTTCTACAGCCTTGAGCTCGTCAGCGGTGAGAGCTGCGAAGTGAGAGAAGTCAAAGCGGAGTCTCTTATCATCTACGTAAGAACCTGCCTGTTCAACGTGGTTACCAAGCACCTGACGAAGTGCTGCCTGAAGGAGGTGTACGCAGGAGTGGTTTCTGCCGATAGCGCCTCTGCGCTTAGCGCATACGGAAGCTGTAACGGTATCACCTACGGAGATCATACCTTCGTTTACTTCTGCAACGTGCATATATACACCGTCGTGTTTCTTTGTATCGTTAACCTTAACGTTAAGGTTATCAGCCTTGATAGAACCACGGTCACCAACCTGACCGCCGCCTTCGCCGTAGAAGGGAGTCTTATCAAGGATCACGAGAACCTTGCCCTCTGTTACGTTATCAACCTCAGCGTTGCTTTCGGGATCAACGATCTTAACAACCTTTGCTTCGGTGGTGAGTTCGTCGTAGCCTGTGAACACAGTTTCTGCCACACCCTCAAGGAAGTCGAAGCTTTCGCCTACCCAACCGAAGTCACCGAGAGCTGCTGTTGCTGCTCTGGAGCGTTCCTTCTGTTCGTTGAGGCACTTCTTAAAGCCCTCCTCGTCTATTGCAAGTCCCGCTTCGGATGCGATCTCACGGGTAAGGTCAATGGGGAAGCCGTAGGTGTCGTTGAGCTTGAATACACCTTCGCCGGAAAGGGTAGTGCTACCTGCCTTCTTGGTCTCGTCGATAAGGTCGTTGAGGAGTGCAAGACCGGAGTCGATGGTCTGTGCGAATTTGTTTTCCTCGTTGCCGATGATCTTCTGGATGTAATCGAGCTTCTCAGTAAGCTCGGGATAAGCGGTGAGATTTTCCTTAGCAACAACTGCTACGATATCGGTAAGGAAGGTGCCCTTGATACCGAGGATTCTGCCGTGACGAGCAGCTCTTCTGAGCAGTCTTCTGAGTACGTAGCCTCTGCCTTCGTTTGTGGGAACAACGCCATCGCAAACAAGGAATGTTGTGCTTCTGATATGGTCGGTGATGATACGGAGGGAAATATCGGAATCCTTGTTCTCGCCGTACTTAACGCCAGCCTTTTCACTGATAGCGGTCATGATGTTCTGGATGGTATCTACCTCAAAGAGGTTGTTTACACCCTGCATAAGACAAGCCAGTCTTTCAAGACCCATACCGGTGTCGATGTTGGGATTAGCGAGGGGAGTGTAACCGCCTTCGCCGTCGCCGTCAAACTGTGTGAATACGAGGTTCCAGAACTCCATAAATCTGTCGCAGTCACAGCCGGGCTTACAGTCGTCAGAGCCGCAACCGAACTCAAGTCCGCGGTCGAAGTAGATCTCAGAGCAGGGGCCGCAGGGACCGGAGCCGATCTCCCAGAAGTTGTCCTCCTTGCCAAGACGTACTATACGCTCTGCGGGAACGCCGATGTTCTTGTTCCAAAGCTCAAAAGCTTCGTCGTCGTTTTCATATATTGTTACCCAAAGCTTATCCTTAGGAAGCTCAAGTACCTCTGTACAGAATTCCCAAGCCCAGTGGATAGCCTCTGTCTTGAAATAGTCACCGAAGGAGAAGTTGCCCAGCATTTCAAAGAACGTGCCGTGACGTGCGGTGTAACCGATACGCTCGATGTCGGGGGTACGGATACACTTCTGACACGTAGTCATGCGGTGGCGGGGAGGCTCTTCCTCACCGGTAAAGTATTTCTTTAAGGGTGCCATACCTGCGTTGATAAGCAGGAGGGATTTATCGTTGATAGGTACAAGAGGAAAGCTCTTGTGCTTTAAGTGTCCTTTGGACTCAAAGAAGTTGAGGTATTTTTCGCGCAGCTCGTTAAGACCTGTCCATTTCATAATATATAATCCTCCAAAGTAATTTACAATCCTAAATATTATAATCCTAATTTTTTCATATGTCAATATAAAAAGGAACGGAATTAACCGTTCCTTAATAATATTATTTAAATGACGTGCTGGAGTTAAGAACTATAGCGCTGTACATAAAGAGTACGTCGGCGTTCTCAAAATCGGCAAATGCGGCAAGCATATCGCTTGATACGTATCTTATGTCAAGAAGAGTTGTCTTGGCATAGCCCTGAGCCAGCAGAGGCGCCATACTTGAGCCGAAGGAATCGCGGAAGACAATAAGCTCACGGTCGTTTGTTGCATTGGGGTTCTCAATCGTCTGAACTGCAACTGCGCCCGAAAGAAACATCTCGTAGGGATCCTTGGAGGTGACCTTAGACATATCGTATACGTCGGAAGCCACAGGCTTGCCTGTGTCGTATATCGTTACCTGTAAGTCATCGATCGTGTTGTTTGTAAGATAGCTGATGCTGTCAGGCTTTACCGGCAGCGCGTACTGACCGCAGTATACACCGTAAAAAGGCTCTGTAACGTTGTTTACTACGTATTCGGTGGGAATATCTATACCCATTTTTTCTGTCAGTACAGCCGCTGTTTCAGGCAGTTTTTCCTGCTTCCAGTGGGTATCTGTATAATAGTAATCCCCGATCTCAAGAGTATATTTGAGATCGATATACTCCATATATGGAGTTTTTGATTTCATATAGTCAAACATCTCACCGTAGTCAAGATGAAGATATCCGTTCTTTTCAGCTATAAAGTAGTTCTTGTCGGGAATGATAGTGAAATAAATGTTGTTTGACTCATCAAGGTATTTATCCCTGATCTTTTCAAATTTAGAAAGAGCGTTGTCGAGCATTGTGTAGCTCAGGGGGTATTCTATTTTTGAGAGATGACCTGCCGCTGAATATATCTTGTTATTATCCTTTTTGCTGAAGATATTCTTCTCTCCGAAGGCTTTTATTCCTCTGAAGCTGTCGCGCATAGGGAACTGGTCGAGGGTGTAATCTTCAAACTCCTTCATAAATGCTCCGGAAAGCAAGGTTTCTGTACTAAGCTCCGGAAATTGGTCAAGCGCTCGTCTCTCTGTATGGGAGAATACGTCCTGAGGCTTGATAAATGCATATATGCTGAGGCCTCCCAAAATTGCACAAAGGAGGATAACCGTTATGAAATTTTTGATTTTCATGATTACCTCCTAAAATCTGAAATAAAGGAAGGGGTTAAAGGAACCGTCAACAAGATATGCGGTACAGAGTATAAGCAGAATCGCAAGAAATACGGGCTCCATATAACTGCTTATCTTTATCTTCGATACCAGCTTCTTTGGCAGAGGTGTTGACCCTATTATGGCCATGATCATAACAAGTCCAAAGCTTCTGAGATAATAGAAGAATTCTGCAGAAACCAGCGGATGCGAGCCGTAACCGAAAAGACCTCCTATATAGGCGAGAGCTTCCTTCATGTCGGCAGCATTGAATATCACAAAGCTTATCATCACGAGGAAAAGAAGGTATATGTGGGATAATATACGGTTCTTTTCGAGGAATTTCTTTAATACGAATTTTTCAAGTAAGAGAAGAATTGCGAAATACAGACCCCATATGATAAAGTTCCATGCCGCGCCGTGCCAGAACCCGGTAAACATCCATACAACGAGGATGTTACGGATGAACTTAATAGTATTTACTCGGTTTCCGCCCAAAGGGATATATACGTAATCTCTGAACCAGGAGCCCAGGGACATATGCCATCTGCGCCAAAATTCGGTAATACTGCGGGAGATGTAGGGGTAGTTGAAGTTCTCGATAAAATCAAATCCAAACATACTTCCGAGGCCTATCGCCATATCGCTGTAGCCTGAGAAATCAAAATAGATATGAAGGGTGAAGGATATTGCATAAACCCAGAAGAACAATACCGATTTATCATCGGATGCCTTGAAGATGTCACAGAGTTCACCTAAAGCATTGGCGATAAGTATCTTTTTTGACAGACCGATAATAAATCTTCTGATACCGTAAGCTATCTTTTCGATGCTATGTGTCCTGTTTTTTAGCTGTACCTCAATATCGGTATATCTTACGATAGGACCTGCGATAAGCTGTGGAAAAAAGGATATATATGCTGCAAGGTCTATCGGATTCTTCTGCGCTTTCGTATCTCCGCGGTACACGTCTATATTGTAGCTTGTGAGCTGGAAGGTGTAGAAGCTTATACCGATCGGCAGAGCTATTTTAAGCAAAGGAACCGACATCCCGGTAACCGCGTTGAAGTTTGTTATAAAGAAATCAACGTATTTAAAATAACAGAGCATACCGAATCCTACAACCAAAGACAGTATAAGCCATAGCTTACTTCTCCAGTTATCTCGGTCGCGCTCGGTGAGGATACCGAAAAGGTAACTTGCGATAACCGCCGCAATCATTATTACAACGTATCTCGGTTCACCCCATGCGTAGAATATAAAGCTGGCAAGGGCAAGCACCGCATTCTTTAACAGCTTAGGTGCTATGAGATACAGTATTACGGTTATGGGGAGAAAGTAATACAGAAAGGGAATACTTGAAAAAAGCATAATTACCTCTAATAATCAAGGGTGCATTGCTGCACCCTTATTTTGATTAATATGTTTGCTAATTATTCAGCCATCTCGCCGTCGAATGCGGGGATCTCGTCACCCATATCCATACCGCCTACCATATCGTCCTGAACCATATCCTCAGGCTGCTCCTGCTCAAAGGACATAGGTGCCATAACGAACATAACCTTGCTGCCCTCAACTGCGGTTGCAACCTCGTCAGCTGCTACACAGATGTTCCATCTGAGGTTAGCGTTAGCCTCAAGGTCAGAAGCGAAAGCTGCTGCGTCTACGCCGTCAGCAACGGTGAATACGTAACCAACAAAGGGGATGGTGCCGATCATGGGAGAGAACATAACGCACTCGTCAAAGCCCTTTACCTCATAGTTGTCAAAGCCGGAAAGATATACGTCCTCGATAGGCATAGTACCCATCATACCAACGTTGGAAAGAACTGCGCTGCCGAGAAGTGCATCAGCTATAGCCTGTGCATCGAGAGAGGTGTCAGCTGCGAGAGTCTTGAACTCGGAAACGAGAGTCTGAGCAACGCTTGCGCCCTCTGCTGCGGGAGCATCGTTTTCGTCAGAAACGATCTCTTCGGTGTCAACCGCTACGTCGTTTGTGTCGGGGGTGTTGTTCTTGTTGTTATCGGTTGTCTTTGTGCAAGCAACAACAGAGAAAGCGAGTACGAGTGTTAAGAGTAATGCGATGATCTTCTTCATTTTTGATCTCCTTAATTTTTTATGATAGAAAAACTACCATTATTTTCGTTGTAGGACAGGGAATAGACCGTGGTTTTGAAGACGTCCTTGACAGTTAAGGTGCATCCTTCGTATTCCTCAGCATCGATATTCCAGATAAGAGCGGCATCGCCTTTGATACGCTCTCCGTTATAGCCTTCAAGTGAACCGTGGGATACAGAAACACAGGAATTTCTTTCAAGCTTGAGCTTGAGCGGTATCTGTGTGCCTACGTATCGGGCTGTCATCGGCATAGCTTCGGAAATGCCTACGGACGGTTCGGTGAAGCCGACGTATGTAGGGAATACCGATGCCAATATAATAACACAGGCAACGATAGAAATCAAGCTTTTATAATTAAATGCTCTTCCGGGAGATTTTGCGTTAAGAACCTTATCCACCAGAGATGCGGGTGCTTTGATGCTTTTATATGCATCACTGTACTTATATTCTGTCATCTTATCCCTCCTTCGTCAATTTCTCCTTCATCAGGTCTCTTGCTCTCATCAACCTCATTTTAGCAGCCGAAAGGCTGATACCAAGTAGCCTTGTACACTCTTCGATGCTGTAGCCCTCGTAATAGTGAAGAATGATAACATCCTTATATTTATCGGGCAGCTCTCCGAGGGCTTCGGTCAGTTGAATATACTCCTCGGCTTTGATGTCGTCTGCGATAACGTCGTGTATATCGTCGATATCAAGATGGCTTCTTATCCTACGGTGTCTTGATATATCGTGACAACGGTTGATGCAGACTTTTACCAGCCATGCTTTGATATGTTCTTCATCCTTGAAGCTTTGCTTGGCATGAGAATATCTGATGAAAACATCCTGACAGGCATCCTCTGCGTCCTCGCGGCTGGCGGTATGCGTCAGAGCAACTCTGTATAGCATATCCGAGTAACGCTCGAACGCTTCGGTCAGGCTTATCTGAATATGTTTTTGGAAGTCCACTGTCTGTCCTCCTATACTGTAAACGTTTCATCCTACTAAAAGGTCACAAAAATAATAACATTTTTTTTGAAAATTTGCAACAGTTATTATTTCAGGCGTTGACACTTAAATATTAATGTAATATAATTTCAAGGAAAGGAGGGATAACGGTGAATTTTTTTAAAAACAGACCGCTTGCTATATGCTGTTCTGTCTTTGTGTCTGTATTCTTTGTTTCATTCTATATTCCTCCGTCTGTTAAGCTGATTCTGATCATAGGCGCACTGGCTGTAGGTGTTCTTTTCTTTAAGAAGAGAATGTTTGTATCAGTTGTTTCGCTTGCTGTGATCATGAGTGCTGTTTACGGTTATCTGTATTTTGACCAATACGTCACGAAAGCATCACGGCTGCCCGAGGCGGGAAATGAAAGAATCGAAATAGTGGATATATCCTTTTCAAATGATAAAATTGCATACGTTGACGGCATCGATCAAAACGGCTATAAGATCCATTATACTATTTACGGTGTTCCCGAAATAGAACTTGGTGACGTTATTGCCGGAGAGATAACCTTTAAAGAAATACAGCCCTCTGACGACTTTGATGTCGAAAGATTTTACAATTCCAGGAATATCTGGATAGAGGGTGAAGTTAACGGCGCTTCGGTCGTCGGACATAACGGCAGCTTTGTACGCAAGATGATCGCTGCGGCGCATAATTACTGTAAAGCCTGCTTTGATGATCACACAAACGATACCATAAGCGGCGTCCTTTCGGCTCTTGCAATAGGTGAGCGCTCAGAACTTGACGACAGTATTCGAAGAGATTTTGGACGGGCAGGACTTTCGCATATGCTCGCCATAAGCGGTATGCATCTGTCGGTCATCATGGGGTGTATCGTTATGTTTGCAGATATGTTCCGTCTTGATAAGAGATGGAGCTCTGTGATTGTTATTGTCATCTGCGCCTGTTACATACTTGTTGCAGGTGCGTCTTCATCGATACTGCGTGCAGGTATAATGTTTATATTGATGTCCTTGAGCTCGGTGTTCAGGCGACAGTCTGATTCACTGACCAATCTTATGGTGTCGGTTACTCTTATAATATTATTCTCTCCGTCTGCTGTGTTTGATACCGGATTGATCCTGTCCTTTACGGCTACGCTGGGTATAGTTGTTATCGTGGGTAAATATATGCGTAGGACAAGAGACGTCAAGCATACCCTTTTAGGTAAGCTGTGGCATGGTATACTTATTTCTTTTATCACAACACTGTCGGCACACGCTTTCAGCTTTATACCTATGCTTATATTCTTCGACAACTTTTCGATAATTTCAATACTGTCAAATCTGTTGGTATCTCCCGTTATTACGGTCGTTTTGTTCGTGATACCTGTTCTGCTCGTTATATCAAAACTCCCATTTGTAGCAGGAGCGATTGGTTATATCCTTGATATTCTTACAAGTTTGATGATATGGCTTGTCGGTAAATTGGCATCGATTCCTGACTGCCTTGTTGATCTCGGCTATTCTTTTGTACCCTACACCTTGATCGCTATAGCGTTTGGCGTAGCGTTTATATTTGTTTTTAAAAAGCGGAATGCTTATATTATGCCGTATCTATGCTGGCTTGTAGCGTTTACGGTTTCCTTATCCGTATATAATCTGTTCCTTGTCGATAAATATGACGTTGTCATGTATTCCGAGGCTTCGAGCGATGCTGTTATTATGAGAAATTCATATGGCACGGTATACATTGATCTTGGAAAGGGAAGCGGTGCCTCTGAGGAAAGAGCGTTTAAGGTTATAAATAAAGAATTATATACCGAAGAGCTTGATTGTTGGGTAATAGTTGAGTATTCCAACAATATCGTCCGTTATGCTAACGATTATATGAATGAGTATTATATCAGAAACCTGTATCTCCCCGTGCCCTATGACTCTGTAAGCGAAGCTGCTGCAGCCGAGCTGGAATATTATGCGGAGCAGGAGAACGTTGTTATCCACTATTATGATTACGGCTGTTGCTTTGTGATAAATAACGCCGATATATGTATATATGAGCCGGTAAGATTTGAGGACAGTGATGTGTTTATTCCTTCTGCGAATATAAAGCTTGGTACAAGGGAAATATCATACGTCGGCTGCGGATATTTCGATTACCGTGATCCCCATGACGAGTACGACGTACTGTATGTCGGAGAATGCGGTACGAAGCGAAAGCAAAAGACTTCTCCCGATATAGATTGTACGGCATCCTATATTGCAGAGAATAACGGTATAGCATCAAAAAACATCGGCAATAAGAAACACGTATTTTCGGATGAAGACAGCAGTGTTAAGATGAGATTGTCACGTTAGTGTAAATTTTTTGTTATAGGTTGAAAAAAATTGATATATGTAGTATAATAAATATAATTATATATTTACAGGTGAAATATTTATGTCAATTAAAAGAACAGAGCTCGTTCGTGGCGTTTTTATGAACGTCTGCGATACTCCAAAATTCAAAAATAACTATCTGTCTATCTCGTTTGCTCAGCCGCTGAGCCGCGAGACCGCTTCTATGAATGCGCTTCTGCCTCTTATCCTCACAAGAGGTACCGTAAGCTATCCTACTATGGAAAAGATGAGTGCTGCCCTTGATAACCTCTACGCGAGCACCATCAATACCCGTTGCTTCAAGAAGGGGGAGGTACAGTTCGTTGGATTTAACTGCGGCATACTTTCCAACAGCTATGCGACCGATGGATGTGATATATTCGGCGGTACCCTTGATATCCTCCACGAGGTGATATTCAAGCCTTATACCGAAAACGGTCTTTTCAGTGAAAAATATCTTGAGACCGAAAAGAAAAATCTCTGCGACCGTATTGCCGCACAGATAAACAATAAGACGTCCTATGCCATTACCCGTGCAAATCAGGAGATGTGCAAGGATGAGACCTACGGCATATCCGCCATGGGCGATATAGAGAATATCGAAAATATCGATAACGCTTCTTTATTTGCACAGTACAAAAAGGTCCTTGAGACCGCTCAGGTAGAGATATTCTTCGTGGGTGAGTACAGTGATGAGATAGAAGCAAAGATCAAAAGCTCACTTTGCTTTGAACCCAGAATCCCTGTTGCGCTTGAGACCGCTGTAGTTAGGTCAGCGACAGGTGTCAAAGAGGTGACCGAGGGACAGAATGTAAACCAGGCGAAGCTTTCTATAGGCTTCAGAACGGGTAAGGTGCTGTCTGACGGAGATTACTATAAGTTCGTTCTCTTTAACGAGGTATACGGCGGATCTCCTACCAGCAAGCTCTTTATGAACGTAAGAGAGAAGCTCAGTCTTTGCTATTACTGCAAGTCTATCCCCGAGCCTCAGAAGGGTGTTATGATAGTAACTGCGGGTGTTGAGGAGACTAATAAGGAAAAGGCTCAGAATGAGATCCTTGCACAACTTAACGATATCTGTGAGTGCAAGATCACAGACGAAGAGTTCGAGTCCGCTGTTTGCTCAATACTCAATGCATACAGAGAGATAGACGATAACCCCGAAAGTGTTGAGAACTGGTATATCGGCAGAATGCTCGCAGGTCTTACCACCACTCCCGAAGAGACTTCCGAGCAGATCAAGTCCTGCACTAAGGCAGACGTTGCCGAAATGGCAAAGGGTATCACTCTTGATACCGTGTATTTTATGAAACCCGAGGGCAATGCCAATGAATAATGTAATAGAAAAATCCAGCGCTCTTCTTCGCGAAAAGTATTATTACGTAAAGCACAAGAGCGGTCTTGATATATACGTTTTCCCCAAGAAGATGGCAAGCACATATGCGCTCTTCGGCACCAAGTACGGCTCAGTGGATTCTCGCTTTAAAAAGGCATACGATGAAGACTTTATCGAGGTTCCCGCAGGAATAGCACATTTTCTTGAGCATAAGATGTTCGAAAACGAGGACGGCGTTGACACCTTTGCCAGATTTGCAAAGACCGGTGCACAGGCAAATGCTTATACCTCCTTCGGTATAACCGCATATCTGTTTTCTGCTACCGAGAGAGTATACGAATCCCTTGATATTCTCCTTGAGTACGTTACTCATCCGTATTTTACCAAAGAAAACGTAGATAAGGAGCAGGGAATAATCGCACAGGAGATAAGAATGTGCGAGGATAATCCCGGAAGAGCTTTATCCTTTAATCTTCTCAAGTCTATGTATTCGGATCACAATATACGTATTGATATCGCAGGTACTGTTGAATCTATAGCTCAGATAACCCCCGAGCTTCTTTACAGCTGCTACAATACCTTCTATAATCTCAACAATATGGCGCTTTGTGTCTGCGGCGACGTTGAGCTTGAAAAGGTGCTTGAGTGCGCTGACCGTAACCTTGAGGAGGCTGAGCCTTTTGACGTTATTAGCGAGGCTAAGCCCGAAAGACCTGAGGTGAATGAGAAATATTGCACATGTAAGATGCAGGTATCTATGCCTATGTTTGCGATAGGTGTCAAGGACGTTGATATCAGCGCGGATCCCGTAGAGCGTATGAAAAAGAATGCTGCAATATCGGTAATATCCGATATGCTATTCGGTAAATCCAGCTCCTTCTTTAATACTATGTACGACGAAGGTGTTGTTTCGGGTTCTCTTGATCTCTGGGCTGAGCACAATAAGTCCTATTCTTTCATTACACTTTCGGGTGAGGCTCCCGATCCCGATTCTGTGTACAAGAGATTCCTCGACCTTGTTGAAAAGACCAAGGAGATGGGTCTTGATAAGGAAGAGTTTGTCAGATGTAAGCGCGTTATGTACGCGGGGCTGGTCAAGAGCTTTGATTCCACCGACGAAATAGCAAACAATTTCCTCGGATATGTGTTTGACGAAGGTGATATACTTGATTTTACCGATATCATGGGTAATCTTGACTACGACTATACAAACGAACTCTTTAAATCTATGTTCCGTGACGAGTACTATACTTTATCTACTGTGTATCCCATTGAGGAATAATTATGAATCATATTTCATTTCCCAATATAGGACTTGATCTCAATATCAACGAGGTTGCTTTCTCTGTATTCGGCAAGGATATTGCCTGGTATGGTATTATAGTGACCCTTGGTATAATTTCAGCTGTCCTTTATGTATATTCAAAAGCAAAAAAGCACGGTATCGTAACCGATGATTTTCTCGATATAGCTATATTTACCGTTGTGTTCGGTGTAGTAGGTGCCAGACTCTACTATGTTCTGACCTCTCTTGATCAGTATGATTCCTTCTGGGACGTATTCAAGGTATGGGAGGGCGGACTCGGCATCTACGGCGGTATCATAGCAGGTGCTTTGGCTGCGATATTCACGCTTCTGTATAAGAAAATGAATGTTCTTAAGTTCTTTAACGGCCTTGCCCCTGCTTGTATGCTGGGACAGATAATAGGCCGTTGGGGGAACTTTGTCAACGCCGAGGCATTCGGATCTGTTGAGATGTTTGAGTTCTTCGGTCATACCTACGATATTTCATCATGTAAGGATCTGCCCTGGATCATGGAGGCTAACGGTGTTCTTTGTCAGCCGACCTTTCTCTATGAATGTGTATGGAACATCATAGGCTTTGTACTTATAAACCTTTTCTACAATAAAAAGAAGTATGACGGTCAGCCCGTGCTCTGGTATCTTTCCTGGTACGGCTTCGGTAGAATGTTTATAGAGGGTCTTCGTACAGACTCCCTCTACGTAGGTGACGTCAAGATATCGCAGCTTATCGGACTTGTATGTTTTATTGTTTGCGTATCCTTGATGATATTGTTTAAGGTCAAAAACGTTAAAAACGATAAGCCTCTCTATAAAGAGGTAAAAGAAATTGAGGTAAAAGATGGCGATACTGATTGACGGTAAGGCTGTTTCGGCAGCCGAAAGAGAGCTTATTAAAGAGCAGATATCTAAAATGAATATCAAACCGGGACTTGCAGTCATCCTTGTAGGTGAGGATCCTGCATCTCAGGTTTACGTAAGAAATAAAAAGAAGGCTTGTGCTGACGTCGGTATCTATTCCGAAAGCTACGATCTGCCTGCAGAGACATCGCAGGCAGAGTTGCTTGAGCTTATCGAGAATCTCAATGAAAAGGAAGATATCCACGGAATTCTCGTTCAGCTTCCTTTACCCAAGCATATCGATGAAACGGCGGTAATCAATGCGATCCTTCCCGAAAAGGACGTTGACGCCTTCCATCCTGTCAATGTGGGTAAGATAATGACAGGCGACTATGATTTTCTGCCCTGTACACCTGCAGGTGTTATGTGCCTTTTAAAGCACTATAACATCGATCCCTCCGGTAAGGAGTGCGTAGTTGTCGGCAGAAGCAATATCGTAGGTAAGCCTCAGGCCATGCTTCTTCTTCATGCTAACGGTACCGTAACCATATGTCACTCAAGAACAAAGGATCTCAAAGCTAAATGTCTTGAGGCCGATATCCTTGTTGTGGCAATCGGTAAGCCGGATTTTATAACAGGAGATATGGTCAAGGAGGGTGCTGTTGTCGTTGACGTCGGCATCAACCGTAAGGAGGACGGAAAGCTCACGGGAGACGTTGATTTTGCTTCTGTTGAGCCTAAAGCATCCTATATCACCCCCGTACCCGGCGGTGCGGGTCCTATGACAATAACAATGCTTCTTAAAAATACAGTTAAAGCGGCTGAGCTTAAGGGAGAATAATATATGTGCGGATTTGTCGGCTTTGTTGCCAAGACAGAAAATAAAAAAGAAATACTTAACCGTATGATGGACCGTATCATTCACCGCGGTCCTGATATGGCTGGTGATTACATAGACGGAGACGTAGCTCTCGGTTTCCGAAGACTCAGTATTCTTGACCTGAGCGAGGCGGGAAGACAGCCTATGACAAGCGAGGACGGTAATGTTACTATCACATTTAACGGTGAGATATATAACTTTATGGACATCCGCCGAGAGCTTGAGGAAAAGGGTTACAGCTTCAAGAGTAACTGCGATACCGAGGCGCTGCTTCACGGTTACGAGGAGTTTGGCGAGAATATCGTATACAAGCTCAGAGGTATGTTTGCCTTTGTTATCTGGGACAAGAAGAACAAAAAGCTCTTCGGTGCGAGAGACTTCTTCGGTATCAAGCCCTTTTACTATACCAAGACCAAGAAGGGAAGCTTCCTTTTCGGTTCGGAGATAAAGAGCTTCCTTGAGCATCCCGATTTTGAAAAAGAAGTAAACAAGGATGCTCTGCGTCCTTATCTGACATTCCAGTATTCAAGCCAGGAAGAGACCTTTTTTGAGGGTGTATATAAGCTTCCTCAGGCTCATTACTTTGTGTATCAGAACGATACAATGACTGTCAAGAGATACTGGGACGTTGATTTTGATTCCAAGGATAAGCCCTTTGATGAATATAAGAAGGAGCTTGACCGTGTCATAAACGAGTCAGTCAGCGCTCACCGTATAAGTGACGTTAAGGTAGCGTCCTTCCTTTCCGGCGGTATTGACTCCAGCTATATCACGGCAGCTCTTATGCCCGACAAGACCTTCTCGGTCGGCTTTGATTATGCTAAGTTCAACGAGACTAACTATGCAAAGGAGCTTTCTGATATACTTGGAATTGAGAACGTAAGAAAACTTATCTCTGCGGACGAGTGCTTTGAAATGTTCCCGACCATTCAGTATCATATGGATGAGCCGCAGTCTAACCCCTCAAGCGTGCCTCTCTACTTCCTTGCAGGTCTTGCAACCGAGCATGTAACCGTTGTTCTTTCCGGCGAGGGTGCTGACGAGATCTACGCAGGATATGAGGAATACGACGAAAGACCCATGATGCGTAAGTATAAGAAACTTCCCGGCTTCTTACGCCGTGCTGCGGCTGCTGTTGCCCGTAAGCTGCCTTATTTCAAGGGTCACGACTTTATTATCAAGGGTAGCGGTAAGCCTGAGGATTGGTTTATCGGTCAGGCTAAGGTGTTCGAGGAAAAGGAAGCGAACGATATAGTAAATGCCGATTACCGTAACGCTCCCACTGTTAAGCAGATAACCGGTAAGATATACGACAGAGTTAAGGATAAGGATGAGCTTATCAAGAAGCAGTATCTCGATCTTAACCTATGGTTACCCGGTGATATCCTCCTTAAGGCAGATAAGATGAGTATGGCTCATTCTCTTGAGCTTCGTGTACCTTTCCTTGATAAGGTAGTTATGGAGCACGCTGCGGGTATTCCTTCCAAGTATAAGATAACACCCGAAAACACCAAGTACATCCTCCGTCAGGCTTCTGCCGAAACTCTTCCCGAGGAATGGGTAAACCGTATTAAGGTAGGTTTCCCTGTGCCAATACGTTTCTGGCTCCGCGAGGACAAGTATTATAACATAGTGAAGGAACACTTCACCTCCAATTATGCAAAGGAATTCTTTGATACCGCAAAGCTGATGCAGCTTCTTGACGACCACAAAGCAGAGAAGGCTAACAATCAGCGTAAGATATGGACCGTGTTTACTTTCCTTACATGGTATAAGAGATTCTTTATAGACGAAAAATAATGGGTAAAGAAGGTCATCTGATGAAAGAAAAGATCACACCGGTACTGCTTGGCGCAGACCTTAACTGTTATAACGTTGCAAGAGCATTTCACGAGGAGTATGGTGTTATCAGCCATGCCTTCGGCAGATACGCTATCGGTGCAACAATGAATTCAAAAATCGTTAAGTTCACAGCGATCCCTGACTTTGATACCTCTGAAAAGATGGTACAGGTGCTTAATGATTTTGCAAAGGAGCATAAGGGCGAAAAGCTTATAGTTATGGGCTGTACCGACGACTACGTCTCCCTTATCATCGCTAACAAGGATAAGCTTGCTCCCGAATATATCGCTCCCTATACCACAAAGGAGCTTATCGACGAGATAACCCTGAAGGAGCATTTCTACGAATACTGTGAAAAGTACGGTATTCCTTATCCCAAGACTAAGGTTATTGCTAAGGGGGACAGTCTTGATGATATCGGATTTGACTATCCTATCATAGTTAAGCCCTCCAGCTCAGTGCTTTACTGGAAACACGAGTTCGCAGGCATGAAAAAGGTTTATCGTGCAAAATCCAAGGAAGAGGCGCAGAAGATAGTAGACGACATTTATGCGTCCGGTTATCCTGATAAGATAATCCTTCAGGATACCATCCCCGGAAACGATAACAGCATGTACGTACTTACTTCTTATTCCGATAAGGACGCCAACGTTCGTATGATGTGCCTGGGTCACGTTCTTCTTGAGGAGCATACTCCCAAGGGTCTGGGTAACCACTGCGCTATCGTTACCGAGCGTAACGACGAAATAATGCAGAAGATGAAGAAGTTCCTTGAGGATATTCACTTTGTTGGTTATTCCAACTTCGATATCAAGTACGACTGCCGTGACGGTCAGTACAAGGCCTTTGAGATCAACGTAAGACAGGGAAGAAGTAACTACTACGTTACTGCCAGTGGCAACAATATTGCTAAACAGATAGTTGAGGACAGAGTTCTTAACGTCCCCTTCAGCGAAACAAAATTCAACTCTAACGAGATATACTGGCGTTACGTTCCCGATAAGGTTGTTTATAACTATATTACCGATGCTGAAAAGGCTAAGGTTAAGAGCCTCATCAAAGCTAAGAAGGCTTATTCCTCGATGAGATATAAGTTTGACCTTAAGGGCAACCTTAAGCGCTGGGGCTTTGTAAATATTCACGAGCATAACCATATAAAGAAGTTCAAGACATATTATAAGATATAACTAAGTAGGTATATAATGAAAGACGATAACAGCAAGCTCCTCGGCATATTAGGCGGGCTTGGTCCAATGTCAACTGCATATTTTTATGAAATGATAACCGAGCATACCGATGCTTCCTGTGATCAGGATCATATTGACATTGTTATATCCAGCGGTGCAACGACCCCCGACCGTACAGGCTATATTCTCGGTAAGAACAGCGAAAATCCCGCCGGTCGTATGATCGCCGATGCCCGTAAGCTTATCAGCATCGGAGCTGACGTGATCGCAATCCCCTGCAACACGGCGCATTATTTTTACCGCGAGATCCAGGATAATATAACTGTACCGATCATAAACATCATCGAGGAGACCGTTCGTTTTTGCCATGGCAAGGGTGATGAAAAGATCGGTATCATGGCGACAGACGGTACCGTATCGACCGAGACCTATCAAAAGATGGCTAAGCAATACGGTATTGAGTGTGTAACACCGTCTCCCGAAAATCAGGCAAGAGTTATGGATATTATCTACGGCTCGGTCAAGCAGGGTAAGCCTGTGAATATGGATAGCTTCCGTAAGGTTTCCCGCGAGCTTACCAAAGCGGGCTGTGACCGTATCATTCTCGGCTGCACCGAGCTTTCGCTTATTAAGCGTCAGTACGATCTAGACAGCTTTTACGTAGATGCTCTTGAGATACTGGCATGGAGGTCTATTCAGTATTGCGGTAAGAAGCCTATCGGCTTTGAGGAATTTGATGATGAAGTATGATCTTTTTGGAATAAGAGATATTATATATGATTCAAGAAAGGCGGCGCCCGATACCGCCTTTGTCTGTTTGGTAGGTGCCAAGAGCGACGGCCACAAATTTGCACAGATGGCATACGACAAGGGAACAAGACTCTTTTTTGCACAAAAGGAGCTTTCTCTCCCCGAGGATGCCAAAGTGATCATTACAGAGGATACAAGGATCACGCTTGCTGAGCTTTCACGGCAGTTCTTTGATTACCCTGACCAAAAGCTCAGGATAATAGGCATCACGGGCACCAAGGGCAAGACAACAACGTCTAATATAATTGCACAGATACTTAACATAAGCGGCAAAAATGCTGCTGTTATAGGCACCAACGGCATTATTATAAACGGCGTTCGTACTCCTACGGTCAACACTACCCCCGAAAGCTACGAGTTGTACAAGTCTTTTAACGATATGGTCAACGCAGGTTGCGATCACTGCGTTATGGAGGTTTCCTCTCAGGCGGTCAAGCTTAACCGTATCCACGGCATTGAGTTTGACGTAGGTGTATTTACAAACCTTTCACCCGACCACATCGGTGAGGGTGAGCATGCTGATTACGACGAATATCGCACCTGCAAAGCAGGTCTTTTTGCAAGAAGCAAGGTATCTGTCGTAAATTGCGATGACGATGACGCTTCGTATATGATCAAAGCGGCTGCGGGAAAGGTCATAACCTATTCCGTTAAAGACGGTGATTGTTGCGCCTATGATATTGACCGATGGTCAGAATCGGGCTGTCTTGGTGTTAAATTCAAATGCCGTTATAACGACGTTATAACAGAGCTTAAGATAGCCACCCCCGGTATATACAGTGTATATAACGCGCTATGTGCATATACCGTTTGCCTGCAGTGCGGTGTTACATCCGCTCAGATAATAAAATATCTGCCTACAACAAGAGTTAAGGGCAGATTTGAGATCGTTGATGCTTTGCCTGATGCTACCGTTATTATTGACTACGCTCATAACGGACTTAGCCTCGAAAGTGTTCTTAAAACGATCAGAGAATACGAGCCCGAGCGTCTTATCGTTTTGTTCGGCTCGGTGGGTGACCGTACTCAGCTTCGCCGTAAGGAGCTTGCCGAGGTAGCAAGAGAATATGCTGATCTTGCCATCGTTACAAGTGACAACCCCGGAAACGAGGATCCCAATAAGATAATTGACGAGATATGCAGTTTTCTCGGTGAGACACCTTATCTTCGCTTCGCTGACCGCACAGAAGCGGTTGAATATGCCGTTGCAAACGCAAAGGCAGGCGACGTAATTCTTCTTGCGGGAAAGGGACACGAGGATTATCAGCTTATAGGTAATGAAAAGGTTCCGTTTAGCGAGTATGATATTGTTGTTAAGACAGCACAAAAAATAAGAGCTATCGTTTGATAGCTCTTTTCTTGTTTTATTTAAACTGACTGTCGTATTTCTGCTCCTCATTTTCTTTCTTATTGAGGACCGTACGGATCAGAAGTATTGGGGTTGCGACTATTGCATAGACAACCGTTACTACCATAAACACGCCGCCGATTGCACCGTTGTTGCCGATTATAACGACAATACCGATGAGGGGCAGAAGGAATGCCAGATAGTGTATAACGACTTTAATTAAGATGGAAAGCTCTGTTTTGAATATATTATTTGCCAATGCGATAATAAGGCAATAGGATAAAACTAATAAAAATTTCTTCAACAGGTCTTTGCCGCCATCGGCGGAAGAGTTTACAAGATAAATGAAAATACTGTATAAGGTAAAGAAAAAAGAGGCAGGGAAGAGTACGTTAGTTAATAAAGATTTGATATGTTTCATTTCATTGTCCTTTACTGTTTGATGTATACATTATAGCACAATTATCTCAAATAGTATTAAGTTTTTATAAATTTTTAATTATATACAGAATATTCGGTATATACTGTATAAATATGTTGACATTTTGTTATTTTTATTATACAATATATTATCTATAATTATATCATCCGAAAGGGAAACAAATGGACAGACGCGGATACAGAGAAGCAGCATTTATAATGCTGTTCGAAGCAGATTTTAAGGTTGATGAGGATTTCAAAGAGTTTTACGCAAGTGCTCTTGAAATAGGCGGTTACGAGGACGATGAATATTTAAAGACTGTGTTCTTTGGCGTTCTTGAAAATAAGGAATCTCTTGATGCAGAGATCGCTGCTACCGCCAAGGGCTGGAAACTCTCCCGCTTATCAAAGGTGGTTCTTAATATAATGCGTATTTCTGTTTACGAGATGCTCAATCTTAAGGACGTGCCCTTTGCGGTTTCTATCAACGAGGCCGTAGAGCTTGCAAAGAAATACGACGATGAAAAGGCGCCTAAGTTTGTCAACGGTGTTCTCAATACCGTTGCTTCCAACAAGGGTTTGAAGGGATAAATGAGTTATATACTCGGTATAGATACCAGTAACTATACTACCTCTATGGCGCTTTGCTCCTCTGATGGTAAGATCGTCTCGAATCAAAAGATGCTTTTACCCGTAAAGGCAGGAGAAAGAGGTTTAAGACAGAGTGATGCTGTTTTTGCTCATACCGTTAACCTGCCTGAGGTAGCACGCATGTTAGGTAAAGCGGACATCTGCGCTGTTGGTTACAGCGCTTATCCCAGAGACAACGAGGGCTCATATATGCCTTGCTTTCTTTGCGGCAAAGCTTATGCACAGTCACTTGCCGCTTTGCTTGATATACCCTGTGTTGCTTTTTCTCATCAGAGAGGACATATAAGAGCGGCACTGTATTCAGCTGAGGCGGAGCATCTTTTGGGCAGAGAATATCTTGCATTTCATCTGTCGGGCGGTACCACTGAGGTGCTTCACGTAAAGAACGGTGATATAAAGCTCATCGGCGGCACAAACGATCTGACTGCGGGTCAGGCGATCGACCGTGTGGGCGTTATGATGGGTCTGTCCTTTCCGTGCGGTGCCCAGCTTGAAAAGCTTTCCGAAAACGGAAACGCTGACAAGTGTAAGATAAGCGTCAAGGGCTACGACTGTAATATGTCAGGACTTGAAAACCTTGCATCAAAGATGTATAAGGACGGAGCTTCAAAAGAGGACGTAGCGTCCTTTACAATAGATTTTGTTCTCCGTACACTTGATAAGATGACCGAAAATCTACTTGCCGACTACTCCGGCTTACCCTTGGTGTATTCGGGCGGTGTTATGAGCAACAAACAAATTAAAAATTATTTTAAGCAAAAGTACGGAGCATATTTTGCCGAGCCTGCATATTCCTCGGACAATGCAGCGGGCACTGCGTTGCTTACGTATGATAAATTGAAAGATGAACTTTTCCGATAATACTGTTCTGAGCGTTAAGGCGCTTAACGATTTTGTAAAAAGAATAGTTGAAGGTAACTCTTATCTGGCTTCGGTCAATATAAGAGGTGAGATATCCAATTTTACAAACCACTATAAAAGCGGGCATTTTTACTTTTCAATAAAGGATGAAGATGCACAGGTCCGTTGTGTGATGTTTTCTTCCTATGCTTCTAAGCTTACCTTCGTTCCTAAGGACGGTATGAAGGTAACTGCCCATGGCAGAGTATCGATGTTTGTCCGCGACGGACAGTTCATATTTTACGTAGATAAGCTTGATGCGGACGGTATCGGCGATCTATATCTCAAGTTTGAAGAGACAAAAAAGAAGCTTGCTGAGGAGGGTCTGTTTGATGCCTCACGAAAGAAAGCAATACCAAGATATCCGAGGTCCATTGGTGTTATAACCTCTGAAACCGGTGCGGCTATACAGGATATAAGGAACATATTATCCCGCAGATACCCGATAGCTGAGATGATACTGTACCCGAGCCTTGTGCAGGGTAAGGATGCCGAGGAGGATCTTTGCAGAGGTATTGAATATTTTTCAAAAAAGAGAAACGTTGACACCATAATAATCGGTAGAGGCGGTGGATCGATAGAGGATCTGTGGTCATTTAATTCGGAAAAGCTTGCAAGGAAGATATTTGAATGTCCCATACCTGTAATTTCTGCTGTAGGACACGAGACTGATTTTACGATCTGCGATTTTGTAAGCGATCTTCGTGCACCGACACCCTCGGCGGCAGCAGAGCTTGCGGTGCCCGACGTAAGGGACCTTAAGCGTCAGCTTGGCAACGTTGTCAAGAAGATGGAGAACAACCTTTCTCTGCGCATATCCTCGTACAGACTTAAGGTTGAAAAATGCTCTAAAAACAGAGTGCTGCAGTCTCCGTTGAATCTCGTTGACGATAAACGTCTGTATACAGAACGTATGCGCGATAAGCTGTGCGCAAGCATGCATCGTATTATCGACAACAGGGCAAGCAAGATATCCAACGCAGAAATATCGCTATACAGCGATATCAGATATATTTACGAAAAAAGCAGAACCGATTACGTACGCCTGACCGCTAAATTGGAAGCTCTCAACCCTATGTCGGTCATATCAAGAGGCTACAGTGCCGTGTTTGATGACGACGGAGCGCTCGTTAAGTCTGTTGAAAATGTTGATATCGGTGATAGATTAAGCCTTAATGTCAGCGACGGTATTATTGTTGCCGAAGCTGTCGAGATAAAGGAGAAAAATAATGGATGAAAATAAAAAGACCTTTGAGCAGAATCTCAAGCGTCTTGAAGAAATAGTCAGAACTCTTGAATCCTCGGACGCAGAGCTTGATAAGTCCCTTGCGCTCTTTGAGGAGGGGACGGCCCTTGTACGTTCCTGCACAAAGGAGCTTGACGAGGCGCAGATGAAGATCACGGTTTTGACCAAGGAGCAGACAAATGAGTGATTTAAAGAAAAGAATAAATGACGATGCGGCCCTTATGGAGCGCACTCTTGAAAAATATTTTTCGATTAATGACGATAAGTACCCCGTGCTTTTTGATGCGATGCGTTACGGTGTACTTGACGGCGGAAAGCGTGTCAGACCCTTCCTTGCACTTGAGTTCTCCAGGCTCTGGGGCGGTGAGGATGCGGCGGTTCTGCCTTTTGCGGTAGCTATTGAATGTATCCATTCTTATTCCTTGGTGCATGACGATCTTCCTTGTATGGATAACGATACACTTCGCCGCGGTAAGCCTACCAATCACGTTAAGTTCGGTGAAGCAAACGCGCTTCTCTGCGGCGACGCACTTCTGACTTATGCCTTCGAGGTTGCCTCAGCTAACAAGCTCGTTTCTGCCGAGAATACCGTTAAGGCGATCAATCTTCTTGCTTCTATGTCAGGTCCTATGGGCATGGTGGGCGGTCAGCAGATCGACCTTATTTCTGAGGGCAAGAGTATAGATATGGATACACTTAAATACCTCCACGCCAGAAAGACAGGCTGTCTTATAAGATGCGCATCCCTTTTAGGTTGCCTTGCGGCAGGTGATAAGTGCGATAGCACAAAATACGAGGCAGCTGACAAATATGCGTCCTGTATAGGTCTTGCTTTCCAGATAATAGATGATATCCTTGATAAAATAGGCGATGAGGAGATATTCGGCAAGCCTATCGGAAGCGATGAAGAGCAGAACAAGACCACGTTTATGACCTTTATGTCTGTGGAAAAGGCGTTTGAGGAGGCAAGAAAGCTTACCGAGGAAGCAAAATCAGTGATCAAGGATTTTCCGAACAGTGAGATTCTTTGTGATTTTGCGGATTATCTTTTGAACCGTAATAAATGAGAGCTGATCTTTACCTTGTAGAAAAGGGAATAGCCAAGAGTCGTAAAAAGGCTCAGGATATGATAGACGAAGGCCTTGTGTACGCCGACGGTGTCAAGGTTACCAAAGCTTCGAAGAGCTTAGGTGACTCTGTGATTGAGATACGGGGCGAGGTAATGCCTTATGTCAGTCGCGGAGGTCTCAAGCTTAAGGGTGCTGTGGATAGCTTTAAGCTAAACGTCATCGGCAAGGTCTGTCTTGACGTCGGTGCATCCACAGGCGGATTTACCGACTGTCTGTTACAGGAGGGAGCGGCTAAGGTCTACGCAGTTGACTGCGGACACGGGCAGCTTGATGCCGATCTTGAAAAGGATGGCAGAGTGATCTCTATCGAGGGTTGTAATGCCAGAGATATTTCCCGGGAAATAATTTCCGAGGCGATAGACGTTTGCGTTATGGACGTTTCCTTTATTTCCCAGACGCTTATTCACCCCGCTTTGGCTTCCGTTCTCAAGAACGGAGCTGACCTCATAACGCTGATCAAGCCGCAGTTTGAGGTTGGCAGATCGAATATCGGTAAAAACGGTATTGTTAAGGATGAAAAAGCAAGACAGATCGCAGTTGATAAGGTCATCGAATCGGCGTCTGCATGCGGGTTTGTTTTTGTTGATAAGATCGTATCTCCCATCAAGGGAGGAGACGGTAATACTGAGTATATAGGACGTTTTCGCTATGAAGGTTGTTGTAATTCCCAACAAACAGAAGGATAAGGAACTTATCTATACGAGCAAGCTCACAAAGCTGCTTGACACATATGGCTGTACCTATACGGTTTGTCACGACGGTATATCACCGTCCGCAGAGGCGGATCTGTATATCGTTCTCGGCGGCGACGGTTCTATAATGAGAGCCAGCCACAGCGCAGCACGATACGGTATACCCATACTCTCCATTAATCTCGGCAGGATAGGGTATATGGCTGAGCTTGAAAAGGATGAGCTTCATCTTATTGAAAGTTTTTTTTCGGGTGATTATCATATCGAGGAACGTATGATGCTGTCGGTTACAACTCCCGACGGAGCCGAGAATATTGCGCTCAACGACGCTGTTCTTTCCAACGGCAGAGTTTCGAAAATGGTCAGCTTCTCACTTTACAGTAATGGACAGTTTCTTTCAAATTACACCGCAGACGGTGTGATAGTTGCAACCCCGACCGGCTCAACCGCTTATTCTATGGCTGCGGGTGGACCCGTGGTTGACCCTGCCGTGGAATGTCTTATTGCGACCCCCGTATGTCCCCATTCGCTTAATAACAGACCCGTTATCTTCTCCGGAAATACAGAGCTCACGGTTAAAAACGAAACAGACCGCGATATACCTATGTTTATAACCGTTGACGGCGGCGATAACCTTGAGATTGGATACGGTGAATCGGTTTCTATCAAACGTTCCGATATAACTACAAAATTAGTGCGAATCAAGGATGAATGCTTCTACCGTACGTTGGGTAAAAAAATGAATTAGGAGTATATGATGAAGTATAAAAGACATAACGAGATTATCAAGATTGTTAACTCTTATAATATAGAAACTCAGGATGAGCTTATCGAAAAATTAAAGGACAGAGGATACGACGTTACACAAGCGACCGTATCCCGCGACATAAGAGAGCTTAAGCTCACTAAGGTTGCGGCAGGTCATAATGCGTATAAGTATGCCGTTCCTACCCATGACTCACAGATATATTCCTCAAAGTATCAGTATATTGTAAGAGAGACCATTATAAGCGTTGAGTCGGCTTGCAATATGATCGTTCTTAAGACCCTTGCGGGCATGGCACAGGCGGCAGCCGCCGCCATAGATGCTCTCGGGTGGAATGAGATAGTCGGCAGTATTGCGGGTGACGATACCATTTTTATCGTAATGCGTACACCCGAAAAAGCAGAGGAATATACACAGAATTTCAGAAATATACTGAATATAAGATAGGGAGACATAATGCTTTCTGCACTTCATATATCCAATATTGCAGTTATTAAAAGCTGTGATATAGAATTCAGCCCCGGATTTAATGCTTTGACTGGCGAAACGGGTGCAGGTAAATCTATGATAATAGATTCTATATCCTTGCTGACAGGTGCCAGAAGCGCAAGAGATCTGGTCCGAGGAGGCGAGGATCATGCAATGGTATCGGCTTATTTCTCTGACATCTCCGACACAAACAAGAAGGCAATAGCCGAGCTTGGCGTTGAATGTGACGAGGAGGGCGGAATATTTGTACAGCGTGATATATATTCTGACGGAAAGTCAAAGGCAAGACTAAATTCACGTGTTGTACCTGCTACCTTGCTCCGGTCAGTGCTTAAGTATTTAATCAATATACACGGTCAGCACGACAATCAGACCTTGCTTGACGATACCCGACACCTGTCGTTACTTGATGCATATATAGCCGACGGTATCGACAGAGGTGAATATCATTCTGTTTACACAGATCTCTGTGAAACAAAAAAGGCTTTAGCTTCACTCAACATGGATGATGCCGAGAAACAGAGAATGATAGATCTTTATAAATATCAGTTGGATGATATAGATTCCGCAAAGCTTCGCAGAGGCGAAGAGGAGGAGCTTGAGGAAAGAAAGCTTAAGATAAAGAATCTCGAGCGTATCTCCAAAAATGTCAGCGTTGTATACAGAGCGCTTTATCATAACAGTAAGGGGACAAGCGCTTGCCAGCTCATTGATATGGCAAAGAAATCTATAGAAAATCTGACTGACATCTTTCCTAAAGGTGAAGAGTATATCGATAAGCTTGAGGAGATATCAAGCGAGCTTACCGATATAGCGGAAACCTACTATGATATGCGAGATGCCGAGATAGAAAATCCGGATGCGGCTCTTGACGTCATAGAGGGCAGACTGTATACGATCAACCGCCTTAAGCGTAAATACGGTAAGAGCATTGATGAAATACTTGATTATCGGGATAAGACCGCTAAGGCTCTTGATTCTATAGAATTAAGCGAGATACAGACAGAGGAATATCAAAAGAAGATAATTTCTCTTACTGACACAGCGAGCACTCTTGCGGCTGAGCTTTCAGAGATAAGGAAGGTAGGCGCAAAAAAGCTTGAGAGTGAGATCATGTCAGAGCTCTGTTATCTTGATATGGATAAGGTTAAGTTCAAAGTTGATATTAAGCCTTGTGAATTAAACTCATACGGCTGTGACGATATCTGCTTCCTTATATCCACAAACCCCGGTGAAGCTCCCAAGCCCCTGTCTAAGATAGCTTCGGGCGGTGAGCTTGCGAGAATAATGCTGGCTATGAAGACAGTGTTTGCAAAGAGAGAGGGGACCCAGACTCTTATCTATGACGAGATAGATACCGGTATTTCAGGCAAGACCGCTCAGAAGCTTGGCTTTAAGCTCAAGGCAAGCGGAGAATATGCACAGGTGTTATGTGTAACACATTCCGCACAGGTTGCCTCTGCCTGCGATAATCATTTGTTTATCGAAAAGAATCAGATCGGTGACAGAGTAGAAACAACGGTAAGAGCGCTTGACGAAGAAGAGCGTATTTGCGAGATCGCTCGAATCATGGGTGGTTCCCAAATAACAGAAAAGCTTCTGTCAAGTGCAAAAGAATTAATTTATCAAGCAAATAATTGAAAGGACATATAAAACAATGAACGTTTATCAGGAATTTAAGGAAAGAGGACTCTTAGCTCAGTCCACAAACGAGGAGGCTATTGCAAAGCTTCTTGAAAATGAAAAGGTTACATTCTATATAGGCTTTGACCCCACAGCAGACAGTCTCCACGTGGGACATTTTATGCAGATGAAGATAATGGCACATATGCAGCGCGCAGGCCACAGACCCATCGCTCTCTTTGGTGGCGGTACGGGCATGATCGGAGACCCCTCCGGTAAGACCGATATGCGTAAGATGCTTACAAAGGAGACTATCGCTCATAACATCGAGTGCTTCAAGAAGCAGATGGCTAAGTTTATCGATACCTCTGACGATAAGGCTCTCTTTGTAAACAACGGCGATTGGCTCCTTGACCTTAACTACGTTGATTTTCTCCGCGATATCGGTGCTCACTTCAGCGTAAACAGAATGCTCTCCGCTGAGTGCTACAAGGCAAGAATGGAAAAGGGTCTTACATTCCTTGAGTTCAACTATATGATCATGCAGAGCTATGACTTCTACAAGCTCTACAACGATTACGGCTGTGCTATCGAGTTCGGTGGCGACGACCAGTGGTCCAACATCATCGGCGGTGTTGAGCTTATCCGTCGTAAGCTCGGTAAGGAAGCGTACGGTATGACCTTCCAGCTTCTCACCAACAGCGAGGGTAAGAAGATGGGTAAGACCGAGAAGGGCGCTATCTGGCTTGATCCCGAGAAGACCTCTCCCTATGACTTCTTCCAGTACTGGAGAAACGTTGGTGACGCTGACGTTATCAAGTGTCTCAAGATGCTCACCTTCCTTCCTCTTGAGGAGATCAAGAAGTATGAAGGTCTTGAGGGTAGCCAGCTCAACGTTGCAAAGGAGGTTCTTGCATACGAACTTACCAAGCTCGTTCATAACGAAGAAGAGGCAAACAAGGCCCTTGATGCAGCAAGAGCACTTTTCTCTGCGGGCGGTTCTATTGAAAATATGCCTAAGACCGTTCTTACCGACGATAACTTCACCGACGGCAAGATCGCTATCATCGATATGCTTCTTGTTTCCAAGCTCTGTCCCTCCAAGGGTGAGGCAAGACGTCTTATCCAGCAGGGCGGCGTAACCGTCGGCGACGAAAAGGTTACCGATTTTGCTAAGGAATATACTGCATCCGATTTTGAGGGTGACGGACTTATTGTTAAGAAGGGTAAGAAGACATTCCACCGTTTTACCGTGTAATGGAGAATATAATGAAGGATCAATTGATCGATTTTATTACAGCAAAATTCAACGGACGCGTTGACATAGCAGAAAATGCCGATATGAAGGAGTACACCTCCTTCCGTATCGGCGGACCCTGCGATATTGCGCTTTTTCCTCATGATCGCGAAAGCTTTTGTGAGCTTCTTCGGTATCTGAACGATAATTCTTTGAAGCATATCGTTATCGGTAACGGCTCAAACGTGCTGTTTGCTGACGAGGGCTACAGAGGCGTCGTTGTTTTCACCACAAAGATGAAAAGCTTCAGCTTTAACGGTGACGTGCTTGAGTGTGACGCGGGAGTTCAGCTCACCGCAGTTTCCGTACGTGCCGTAAAGGACGGTTATGACGGCTATGCTTTTGCCTGCGGTATTCCGGGAAGCATAGGCGGTGCCGTATATATGAATGCCGGCGCATACGAGGGACAGATATCCGACGTACTCATTTACAGTGACTATTATGATCCAAAGACGGGAGAGACAGGCAGACTTTCGGCGCAGGAGCATGAATTTGCTTACCGTCATTCTTCCTATATGGAGAACGACAGGATCATTATTGGAGCGGCATTTAAGCTCAATAAAGCTGACGATCCCAGTACCGTAATTGCTCTGATGGAAGATCATATCCGCGCGCGTAAGGAAAAGCAGCCTCTTGAATATCCCAGCGCAGGAAGCGTTTTTAAGCGTTATCCCGGTTACTTTACCGCTGCCCTTATTGATGAAGCCGGCCTTAAGGGATTTTCTGTAGGCGGTGCACAGGTATCCGAAAAGCATGCCGGCTTTATAGTCAACCGTGGAGGAGCTACGGCTGAGGACGTACTTACACTTATACAAATAATCAAGGATAAGATATACGAAAACAAAGGCATACACATCGAATGTGAGGTAAGATATATTGTTTAAGCTTACCGTTATGTCCTTTGGTTTTAAGCACGGTTTTTGCGAAGATGTCAACATTCTCTATGACGTAAGAGGCTTTAAAAATCCTTATTACGTTGATGAACTGAGAGAAAAGACAGGGCTTTGCGACGAGGTGTTCGATTACGTGTTTTCCGACAGTGATGCAGAAGAGTTCTTTCTTCCTTCCGTAAATGCCGCAAGGATAGCTATCGACCGTGCCATTGCTCTTGAAAAGGAGAGCTTCACCCTCGCATATGCCTGTACCGGCGGCAAGCACAGATCGGTTTCTTTTGCCAGAAGAGCAAAAGACTATTTCTCTGAGCTCGGTTATGACGTAACGCTTTATAACCGTGATTGTGATAAGCTATGATTTCATTTTCTTTACAGACTAAAATTTCTCTTACTGAGTTGCATACCAAATCGCTGTGCTGTAAAAAATCTCTGTTATACGGAATGATGTTTTACGGAGCTAAGTTCGGTATCAGCGATATTACTTTTTTCACGGAATGTGAGGAAGCCGCTACGTTGATGGAGCGCTTGCTTTTGGAATGCTACGGCGGTGTGTGTGATATCGAATATCATTCGGGTGGATTTCTGCTTACAATAAGTGATTTTGATACCTTGGGTGCTCTTGCTCAGGACAGATATAAGTACAAGCAGTGTAACAAGTGTCAGGCGCACTACATACGTGGTATATTTATTGCTTGCGGCAGTGTCAATTCGCCTGATGCGTCATACAGGCTTGAGCTTTGTTTCAAGCGTAACGGAGATGAGCTTGTAGAGCGACTGCAGGGAATGAATCTTAACTTCAGAACAACTGTTCGCGGCAAGGATAACGTTATATATATCAAGGAAAGCGAGAGTATTGAGGATTTCCTTAATTATATTGGTGCTATGAATGCTGCATTTACCCTGATGAATGAAAAGATCAAAAGGGAAATACGTAACGACGTTAACCGTGCCAAAAACTGCGATACCGCAAACATCAAGAAATCTATAGCGGCCACCAAAACTCACGTGGACGCTATACTTAAGCTTCAGGATGACAACAGAATACAGCTGTTGCCTAAGCCCTTGCAGGAAACTGCAGGCCTGAGACTTGCGTTTCCCGATATGTCTCTTTCCGATCTTGCAGATATGCACGAGCCTAAAATAACAAAATCGGGATTAAACCACAGACTCAAAAAGATAGTAGAATTTTCGGAAAACAAGGAGTAATATATGTCCGGCTTTGTACATTTGCATCTTCACAGTGAATACAGCCTTCTTGACGGCGCGTGCCGTATTAAGGCTATTCCTGCGTATGCTTTGGCTATGGGTATGAGTGCTGTTGCACTTACAGACCACGGTGCTATGTACGGAGCCGTTGAATTTTATAACGCCTGCAAGCAGGTGGGCGTTAAGCCTATTATCGGCTGTGAGGTCTACCTTGCACCCGAGAGCATGACAGACCGTACACCGAGAGAAGGCAATCCATATTATCATCTTGTTCTTCTGTGCAAGGATCAGACGGGTTATAAAAACCTCATTTATATGGTATCAAAGAGCTATACCGACGGCTTTTATCAGAAGCCCCGTATAGATATGGATCTGCTTCGCGAGCATTGTAAGGGGCTGGTCTGTTTGTCCGGCTGTCTTGCAGGAAAGATCCCACAGTTGATCCTGAAAAACAATATCACCGAGGCATACAATCACGCTCTTGAAATGAAGGAGCTTTTCGGTGATGATTTTTATCTCGAGATACAGGATCACGGGCTTGCCGAAGAAAAGCAGATAACGCCTGTGCTGGCAGATATTTCAAAGAAGTATTCTATTCCTCTTGTGGCAACAAACGACGTCCACTATATCAAGAAAAAGGATGCTGAGCTTCAGAACGTACTGGTCTGTATGCAGACCAATAACGTAGTATCCGAGAAGAATCCTTTGGGCTTTGAATCTGACGAATATTATTTTAAAGACGAATTTAAGATGCGTCAGCTCTTTTCTGCATATCCCGATGCCATCGACAATACTGCGGTGATTGCAGATAAATGCAACTTTGAGTTTGATTTTTCAAAGTATATATATCCCAGGATCTCTTTTGACGAGAACCTGACTGCTGAGCAATATCTCAAAAAACTTACTCTCGACGGCTTTGAAGATAAAGTTTCGAATGGTAAGATAAGATTTGACCGTATCGGACGCGATGCATATCTCGAACGTATAAAATATGAGCTCAACGTAATATGTTCTATGGGGTATGCGGAATATTTCCTTATAGTTGCCGATTTTGTAAACTACGCAAGAAACAACGATATCCCCACCTCTCCCGGAAGAGGCTCAGGTGCGGGAAGTCTTGTTGCGTACCTCATAAATATCACAGAAGTCGATTCTCTCGAATACGGACTTCTGTTCGATGCTTTTCTCAATCCCGAAAGAGTCAGCATGCCTGACTTTGATATAGATTTTTCGGATACCAAGCGTCCCGACGTTATCAATTACGTAAAGAATAAATACGGTTTTGACAGAGTGTGTCAGATAATAACTTTCGGAACTCTTGCTCCAAGAGCAGCTGTACGCAGTGTAGGACGAGCTCTCGGTATGTCCTATTCTGACGTTGACGAGGTTGCGAAGAAGATCCCCAGAGAAAAGAAGATAACCGTTGATTACGTAATGCAGCTTCCTGAGATCAAGAAGATGATGGACCAAAATGAGACGGTACGTAAGCTTCTGAATTTCTCACGTCAGGTTGAGGGTATGCCTAAAAACATATCCACTCACGCTGCGGGTGTCGTTATATGTGATAAGCCTATATATGAGTACGTGCCTCTTGCCGTGAGCGGCGAGGACGTGCTGACTCAGTACAACATGAATGATATTGCGTCGCTTGGCTTACTTAAATTCGATTTTCTTGGTATCCGTTATCTTACCGTTATCGACGATACCGTTAAGATGATACAGGAAAAGGACAAGTCCTTTGACCTTACAAGGATACCACTTGACGACAAAAAGACATACGAACTTTTATCGGCAGGAAAAACAGACGGCGTGTTCCAGCTTGAATCAGCAGGTATGAAGCAGATGCTGGGTAGATACAGACCCTCTACCATAAGGCATATAATGAGTGCTATAGCGCTTTATAGACCCGGTCCTGCAAAATTCATTGACAAATATATAGAAAATTCTGCCGATCCTTCAAAGATCAGATACACACTTCCTGCGCTCGCTCCTATTCTTGACGAGACCTACGGATGTATCGTTTATCAGGAGCAGGTGATGGAGATATTCAGAGCCATAGCGGGATATACCTACGGCAAGGCTGATATCGTCCGCCGTGCTATATCCAAGAAAAAGGCTGACGTTATATCTGCCGAGCGCGACAACTTTATAAGCGGCGCTGTTGATCTGGGTGCTGATAGAAATGATGCAGAAGAGCTTTTTGAGGATATGACAGGTTTCTCCGACTACGGCTTCAAAAAAGCACATGCGGCCGGTTATGCTTTTGTTTCTTACAGAACCGCATACCTTAAAGCAAATTATCCTGCATATTATATGGCGTCTCTTCTTACCTCGGTTCTTGGTGATATGGCTAAAACAGCACTGTACGTAAATGATGCAAAAAAGCTTGGCATCAAGCTTCTGCCTCCCGATATCAATTCCAGCGGTCTTAACTTTACTGTAAGTGAGGATGGAAATATAAGATATGGAATGCTGGCACTGCGTAACGTTGGAATAGGATTTGTTAAGGAACTTATTGCAGAACGAAGCTCAAAGCCATTCAGATCCTTTGCTGATTTCGTAGAACGAATGATAGATAAGGATATTAATAAGCGTCAGGTAGAATCGCTTATCAAATCAGGCGCCTTTGATTCTCTCGGTGTATACCGCAGCTCTCTGCTTGCAGTATATGAAAAAATAATTGACCTCTGTTTGGAAAAGCAAAGAAGTATGATGACAGGGCAGCTCGACCTCTTCGGAAGCGCCGAGCGTACAGATACTGTGGAATATCCAAGGCTTGACGATTTCACAATCAAGGAAAAGCTTGCTCTTGAAAGGGAAGTATCGGGACTTTGCTTCTCTGGACACCTTATAGACGAGTATAAAGATACTGTTGCGGGTATAGACCGTACTGAAATTATGCACATAATGCTCGAATCATCCGACAATCAGCCGGTGACCGTATGCGGTGTAGTTAACAACGTTGTTAAAAAAACAACCCGTAGCGGTAAGGATATGGCGTTTGTTACGGTTGAGGATGAAAGCGCAGAGCTTGAGGTGATAATATTCCCTGAAATGTTCGTTGCACAAAGAGAATTGTTTATCGTTGACACACCCTTGGTGGTCAGGGGTAAGGTATCTCAGAAAGAGGATGAATATCCAAAGATCGTAGCCGAAAGCGTTGAGCGCTTGACAAACACAGCTTCGGTCAAGGAATCTCCTTCGAAAGAAAAGACCGTATACCTCAGAGTTGCAAGTGTTGGTGCCGATACCTTTAAGCGTTCCGTTGCTATGGTAGATATATTTTCAGGCGATTGTAAAGTAGTATTCTATGATATATCAACGGGTAAGTATACAAAGATCAGCGACAGAGGAATATGTCCGTCAGATTTTGTTGTACGCGAGCTTATTGAGATATTAGGCAGCGAAAATGTAGTTTTAAGATAGGGAATTTATGCTGTGTTCATATCCCGTTCATAGTATTAGGTTATCATATAATTTAATGAAAAAGTTATTAAAGAAAGAGGTGATCGGAATTAATGGCTAACAAGAATCCAAAGCAAAAAACAGATTGGGGCAATGAAGTCAAGCATTCCGGCGGAATCGTTCTTCGTGTAATAGGTAAGATAATTACTTATATTCTCAATACAATAATGACTCTGCTGTTGATAGGTCTTATTACCGGCACCATCATCGGTGTTGCGTTCGGCGTATATATCAACAATTATATCGAAGTAGACGTATCTGAGATCAAGATGCTTTCTACAAATCAGGATATGACCACCCGTTTGTACTATATGGATTATTCCGACCGTACAAACCGTATCGGTACACCTGTTGAGATAGAAAATCAGCAGCTTTTCTCCAGCGAAAACAGAACCTGGGTATCATACAATAATATTCCCACATACCTTATAGAAGCTTTTATTTCTATCGAGGATGAGCGTTTCTGGACACACAGTGGTGTTGACTGGAAGCGTACGGGTGGCGCGACCTTCTATTTTGCTATCGGTAAGTCCAGCTACGGCGGATCTACCATCACACAGCAGCTGATCAAGAACGTTACCGGTGATGATGACGTTACCATCCAGCGTAAGGTCAAGGAGATAATGTCTGCTCTTGAGCTTGAGAAGACGATGACCAAGCAGGAGATACTTGAGTTGTATCTCAACACCATATATCTCTCTGAACATTGCTACGGTATACAGGCTGCTGCCAACGCTTACTTTGATAAGGACGTTTCTGAGCTTTCACTTACAGAGTGTGCAGCTCTTGCGGCAATACCTAAATATCCTTATAAATACGATCCTTACGTGAATCCTGAAAACAACAAGGACAGAAGAGATGACGTTCTTTGGAAAATGCATGAGCTGGGTAAGCTGACCGACGAAGAGTACGAAACGGCTCTTAATACGGAACTCGTTATCAGCGAAAACGTTCGTAATTCTGCCACAAGTGCTACTACATCCTGGTACACAGATGCTGTTATTGAAGATACCATAGATCTTCTTGTAGAGCACGCAGGTGTTTCCGAAACTGTTGCCGGTCAGATGGTCTATACAGGCGGTCTTCGTATATATACCGTTATGAATCCGTTTGTACAGGATACTCTCGAAGATTACTTTGCCAATGCGGCTAATTTCCCGACTATCAATAAAGGTGTACAGCCAGAAGCCTCTATGGTGGTGATCGATCCCCATACAGGTGACGTGCTTGGCTTGGTCGGCGGCAGAGGAGAAAAGACCTCCAGCCGTATCCTTAACTACGCTACACAGACGACCCGTTCTCCCGGTTCATCCATCAAGCCGGTTGCGGTCTACGGTCCTGCGCTTGAGTACGGTGTTATAAACTACTGTACAATGATCAATGACGCTCCCGTTAAGGGTAAATGGCCTGTGAACTATCCTGCGGGCTACAGGGGACCTACTCCCATATATGATGCGGTTGCAAGGTCCGTAAATACTGTTTCTGTCAGAACACTTCAGAAGTTAGGTCTTGAAAACTCCTACGACTTTGTTCATAACAAGCTTGGTATGACGAGCGTAATAGGCGAATATACAACCAAATCAGGTCAGGTGTTGACCGATATCAACCTTTCTGCTCTCGGCCTTGGCGGTATGAACTACGGTGTTACCGTAAGAGAGCTGACAAGTGCGTATCAGGTATTCGCAAACAAGGGTGTCTATACAGGAAACCGTACGGTTATAAAGATACTTGACAGCAGCGGTAACGTTATTGTGGATAACTCCGGTGTATCAAATATAGTTATGAGCGAGCAGAATGCAAGCATAATGACAAAGATACTTCAGGGCGTTATCAGCTACGGTACCGGTTCGAAGATGCAGGTTGACGCATATGTAAACGTTGCGGGTAAGACCGGTACGACGTCGGACGACTGCGACAGATGGTTTATGGGGTATACCCCCCACTATATTGGCGGCGTATGGTTTGGCTATGCGATGCCTATGAGTCTTAACGGATTCTCCGAGACAAGAGCTCCGTCCCTTGCAATATGGGATGATATTATGGCGAAGCTTCATAAGCCCCTGATCGATTCTGGATCTGTCGAAAGCTTTAAGCTTGCTGACGGTGTAGTCAAGGCTTCTATCTGTTCCAAGTCAGGCAAGCTTGCCACCAAGCAGTGTACAGACGGTGCCCGTACAGGTTACTTTGTCAAGGCAAATATGCCCGGCAAGTATTGTGATCAGCATAAGAGCGATGAATCCAGCTCTATGATGAACAAGGTAACGACCGGAACTACAACGTCATCTACTGATACAACCACAGGACAGAATACACCAGATACATCCGGTACAGTCGTCACGGATACACAGACTACGACTCCGGCTACAGAAGAGACAACTACAGCGGCTCCTGTAGATACCACCGTGACACCGGAATCAAACGATCCGAATCAAGAGTAAATAATTGCGTAACGCAATATAATAAATGGAGGAAAAATCATGAAAAAGATTATTTCACTTGTACTTTCACTCATGCTCGTAGCTTGTGTATTTGCAGGCTGTGGCAACACCCAGACATCCGATAATGCAGTTACCGTTACAGTTAACTTTGTTGCTGACGGCGCTGACTATTACTCTAAGGAAGTTACTGTATATGCTGACGAGCCCACCGTGCTTATGGCTGTACAGAACCTCATGGATGAAAACGATGATATCGTGATCAACCTTGACAACATGGACGAGCCCACAACTATCCTTGACGTTGACGATTATACCGACGGCGACAAGTTCTGGGACTTCAAGATCGGCGATGATGCATACGGTACAAACGGCCGTGCAAGCAACGCAAAGATCAAGGACGGCGACGTTATCACCTGGGGTTATATGACCTCTGATGAGTTTGAAGCTCTCGAGAACGCAGCAGCGTAAAAAAACTTTAAAAACACGGCTTTTATGCCGTGTTTTTTTCTTATATCAGTTGACAAATTGTTCATAATATTGTAAAATATAAATACAGTATCCAGGGAAGTGTTCACCTTGGTATCGAACATCATTTTTCATCATACTTGTACATCCTTTTGCATAGTTTATAACAAAAGGTTAGGAGTTGTAATGATGAAAAGATACGTATGTTTTATTGTGGCTTTAATATGTGTAATTTACGTTATGCCGATATCTGTAAATGCAGATGTCAGTATCGATGAATCGATATCCTCGGTCATACTGATAGAGTCTGCCACGGGCAAAACGCTTTACGAAAGAGAAGCTGATACGAAACACATTCCCGCATCCGTGACAAAGGTGATGACTATGCTTCTGATCATGGAAGCAATAGAAGCAGGCACACTTTCGTACGATGATATGATAAGTGCCAGTGCTAACGCAGCTTCTATGGGAGGTTCTCAGGTCTACCTCAAGGAGGGCGAACAGTTTTCGGTTACCGATATGCTCAAGTCCATTACTATGGCAAGCGCAAATGACGCCTGTGTCGCTATGGCAGAGCATATTGCCGGCAGCGAAGAAGCCTTTGTTGCAATGATGAACGACAAGGCTAAGCAGCTCGGCATGGTGAATACTAATTTTGAAAACACCAACGGACTTGACGATACCGTGACCAACCACTACACAAGCGCACGGGACATAGCGCTCATGAGCCGAGAGCTCATTAACCGTTTTCCCGAGATTCTCGACTTTACGTCGGTGTGGATGGACAGCGTTCGCGACGGAAGCTTCGGTCTGACCAACACAAACCGTCTTGTCAGATTCTATAAAGGCGCTAACGGTTTAAAGACAGGCTCCACGTCTAAGGCGGGATTCTGTATCTCGGCATCGGCAAAGCGTGATGATATGCAGCTTATAGCCGTTATAATGAAGGCTCCGAGCCGTGATATACGTAACGAGGCGGCTAAAAAGCTTTTTGACTACGGATTTGCCAACTACGGTATGCTGTCCTACGATGAAGAAATTTTGACAGAGCAGTACGTCAAAAATGGAGAATGTGATTATACCGACTATTATATTCCGAATTATACCGATGTTTTGGCAAAGGATAAAACGGCGTTGGTCGAGCGCGCGGTTCGCCTTAAGGATAACGTTAAAGCACCGTTGAGAAAGGGCGACGTAGTAGGTAAGGTCATATACAGCATCAACGGAGAAGCTGTACACGAGGATAATATCGTTGCTTCATGCGACGTTTTAAAAACGACATATTTTGGTCTGATATCAAGATTATTAAAATCATTTATAATGGTATGACCATATGATATATTTACACCACGGAGGAAATCAAATTGGCAATCAGAATCAACAAAAACTACCTTTACGAATTTGTTTCGGAGGCTGAGATATCAGCAATCAAGGGTGAAGTTGAAACAGCTTACAAAACAACAAAGGAGGGAACAGGTGCAGGCAGCGACTTTTTAGGCTGGTACGACCTTCCTTTAAGATACAAAACAGAGGAGTATGACGAGATAAAGAAGGCAGCAGAGCAGATCAAAAAGGACTGCGACGTGCTTATCGTTATTGGTATCGGAGGTTCTTACCTCGGTGCAAGAGCTGCTATCGAATTTATCAAGAGCCCCCTCTACAACACACTCAAAAAAGACACACCCGAGATATACTTCTCAGGTAATAACATTTCTTCCACTCAGATGAAGGAGCTTCTTGATATCTGTGAGGGTAAGGATGTATGTGTAAACGTCATTTCTAAGTCCGGTAAGACCACCGAGCCTGCTATCGCGTTCAGAATATTCAGAGAATATCTTGAAAAGAAGTATGGCGAGGAAGGCGCGCGTTCCAGAATCTACGTTACAACAGATAAGGAAAAGGGTGCTCTTAAGCAGTTAGCTAATCAGAAGGGTTATAAGACCTTTGTGGTTCCCGATGATATCGGTGGCAGATATTCTGTACTTACCGCAGTAGGACTTCTTCCTATCGCTGTTGCGGGCTGTGACCTTGATGCCATCATGGAGGGTGCCAAGGCTGCTTATGATGAGCTTAACTCTGCTGACTATGACTCTAACTCTTGTTTCCAGTATGCTGCAGTAAGAAACATTCTTTACCGTAAGGGTAAGAAGGTTGAGATCATGGCATGCTACGAGAGTGCATACGCTCTTATGGCTGAATGGTGGAAGCAGCTTTATGGCGAATCTGAAGGTAAGGACGGAAAGGGTATTCTCCCTGATTCTGTAATTTATTCAACAGACCTTCATTCTCTTGGCCAGATCGTACAGGAGGGCGAAAGAAACATTTTCGAGACTGTAGTAGATATCACTACATCCAGAAATGAGATTCTTATCCCCACTGACGCCGAAGATCTCGATGAGCTTAACTATATTGCAGGCAAGTCTATGCACGAGGTTAACCGTACAGCTACAGAGGCGACCATTATCGCTCACTCTACAGGACTTGTACCCAATATCGTACTTGAGCTTGACGGCAGAACAGAAGCTGATTTCGGTTATATGGTATACTTCTTTGAGCTTGCATGTGCGGTATCCGGTTATACTTTGGGCATCAATCCCTTTGATCAGCCCGGTGTTGAAGCATACAAGAACAATATGTTTGCTCTTCTCGGCAAGAAGGGTGAAAAGTTTGATGCTATAAGAGCTGAACTTAAAAAATAAATTAAATATATATAAATATACGGAGGTTTAACTATGTTAAAATTTATTGTAGGCCTTAAGGGCGCAGGCAAGACCAAGGAGATCGTTGCTCAGGCTAATGCTGCGGTAAAGGAAACCAACGGTTGTGTTGCTTTTATCGAAAAAGGCACAAAGCTTATTCACGAGCTTGATAAGAATATCAGACTTGCAGATACCGAGGAATACGGAGTTGCGAACGCTTGCTCTCTGTACGGAATGATCGTTGGTATGTACGCAAGCAACCATGATATCACTCATATCTTCATAGACTCTGCTCTTAAGATCATCGGTAACGACGTTGATAAGCTTGCTTCTCTCGCTGACAAGCTCAACGCATTCAGCGAAAAGAACGGCGTAACTGTTGTTGCTACCAACTCCATCGCTAAGGAAGATCTTCCTGAGTCCGCTCAGAAGTACGTTTAATTAATTATGTTTCGACTTAATAAGCCTTTGATTTAACGATCAAAGGCTTATTATCGCTTATGTTTTAACTTTTGGAGGAAACAATAAACATCATGAAAAGAGTAATTTCGGTAATATTGACCGTAATGCTTATGTTTACGTCTTTGCCCATAGGCTTATTTGCCGGTAACGATGGTGTTAAGACTACTGTAAATGTAGCTCCTGATAACACCGTTGACAATGCCGGTGCGAACAGAGGTACTACTGTAGTACTGCCGGAAAACAAAACAGATTTGATCACTGCTACAAGCGATGATCTTGTTTACGGTGAAGAATCAGTTATTACAAGAGCACAGTGGCTGCATAACTTAGCTGTCGTATTTGAAATGACGGTAGAGACCATGGCAGCTCCGGATAACTATTTCAGTGACCTTTCCGAGGATCATCCTTATTACACTGATATTATTCTGAATATATCCTTCGGTGTAGTCGATATAGAAGCAGGTGAACCTGTTTATCCTGACGAAGCATTAACAAGAGAATTTGCAGCAAGTACACTTAACTTCTGTCTCGGTTATTCACTTGAAGAGAATACAGCACTTAGCTTTGCCGATACAGAAGCGGTTGTTGATGCAGTATCGGCGCAGATATCGCTTGATCGTGGATGGTTCGGGCTTGTCGACGGATGCTTTTCTCCTGAACTTGCGGTAACAAATACCGAGGTAGAGATAATGCTTGACGATGCAAAGTCAATTATTGAAGCAACAGTAATTGATGAAAATACAGTTGATACCTTCGAGTTTGCTGAGGGTGTTGTTGTCGTTCCGATCGGAACCGCAGTGAGTGCCGATGAAAACGGAGTTGTCAGCATTACCGATAGTCCTGTAACAATTTCAGTCGGTGACAGCTTTGCTGTTTTTTACAATGATATTCCGGTTATTTATTCAGCTCTTGCGGTTGAAATAAATAATAATGTTACCGTCATCTCAACACAATCAGTTGCCGCCGAGGAGTTTATTACGTCTATTGATGCTCAGGGCAAGGCATATGATATGGAGTTTATTCCTGCCGAGGGCGTTGAAATGAATATCAGCGAAAAGACCGATGGCTTGGCAAAAGCAAACGGCACTAAACCGCTTAAAACCATCGACCTTTCGGGTGATTTTGAAATCCTTGACGGCATTGAAATTTCGCTGTCGGTCACCCTTGATAATCCCGAGATAAGCTATAAGGTGAACGAGGATTACGGATACGTAGCTCTCGTCAGCGATGCCGAGATCAGCTACGGAGTAACCTGCGATCCATTGGCGGCAAAGGGTAAGGATTCGGTTACACTGCTTAAGGTCAACGTAGGCGGTGTTGGCAGCTTTACCGTTGAGGTAGAGGTAGAGCTCTCGGGCAGCATTAACGGTTACGTTACAGGTGTACTTACCGCAGGTCTTGAATATACTAAGCAAAGCGGTTTGCGTGAGGTTAAAAGCTTCTATCAGACAGGAAGCGGTTGTAATGCTGATCTTACGGGTGCCATAGGTTTAAAGGCTTCTCTCGGTGTTACCGAACTGCCGTTTGTATCGGCATATGTATACATAAGGATGGGTATTAAAGCAAACGTAAAGGTCTCCTCCTGGACGTTCGGTGAGGAAAGCGGTACCTGCGTAAGCTTTAACGGATATCTGTACGGAGAATACGGCGGATATGCTTCGGTTGATCTCGGCAAGGTAGAGTTTTCCTTTAATCCCAAGGTAGAGTTCTACCATGCAGGCAACAGCCCCGTACGTATAGTCCATCATTATGAGGATGATATAGAGGTTGCAGCCTGCACCCAGGGTAACGGTTCAAGCTCATATTATACTAATTCCGACTCTGCCTACGGAGGCAGCGGCTGGAACGGTTGTAACGGTGCATATGCCGTAGACTCCTTGGGCTTTCAGGTGCCGTTATACGAATACACTGTTGATACAAACAATAACGTAATTATCACAAAATTCTTAAAGAATTACTATACGGTAAATCTTCCTTCCAATATTGACGGTAAACCTGTTATAAGCGTAGGTGCATATGCCTTTGAAGAAAAAGGCTTGGCAAAGCTTCATATACCTACCTCCGTAACAAGGATAGAAAACAGAGCCTTTGAAAACTGCGGCGGCATTAAAGCTCTTACCATCCCCAACAGCGTTACAATGATATATACAAGTGCTTTTGATGGATGTACATCACTTAAGGAGATATCTATTCCTGCTTCTGTAAAGCAGATCGATTCCAGAGCTTTTGCGAATACTGCAATAACCAAGATTGAGATACCAAAAACCCTCGAAAAGGGCGGCGCAAACGGCGCCGACAGTCCCTTTGCCGATTGTCAGTATCTTAAGGAAGTAATCTTTGAAGATGGAATTACAAAGATTCCTCAGAATATCTTTTCGCATTGTGATAGCCTTGAGGAAATAAAGATTCCCGATACAGTCACCACCGTAGAAAATCATGCTTTTAACGGCTGTGAAAATCTTAAATACGTTAATTTCTCCGATTCTCTTGCGGTTATTGAGCCTTATGCGTTCATGAATTGTAAATCCCTTGAATATGTCGAATTACCCAACTCTCTTACTGAGATACAGAACGAAGCCTTCAGAGGTTGCACCGGTCTTACCAAGATGGATTTCCCCGATAACGTTACATATATTGCTCAAGAGGCATTTGCTGATTGCGAAAATTTGACATCGTTGAAATTACCCGCTAACCTTGTACAGCTTAGTGAGAGAACATTTGCAAACATCCCGATTACCGAGATCCAAATACCCAAGTCCCTTGATAAGTGTATCGCTACTGTAAATTGGGGTCCTTTTACAGATTGTGAAAATCTTAAAAAGGTTACCTTTGAAGACGGAACAGAGACTGTTGCCGAAAAGCTTTTTGCAGGATGTGTCAGTCTTGAAGAAATAACTATCCCTGATTCTGTTACTACTATTGAATGGCTGGCATTCTGGCATTGCTCCAACCTTAAAAAGGTCCATATCCCCGAATCTGTAACTGAGATACAGGGTAATGCCTTCCAGCAGTGCACAGCTCTTACCGAGATAGATCTGCCGGAAGCGATAAGTGCGATACAGAGAGAGACCTTCAGGGGATGTACGGCACTTAAATCTATAGACATTCCCGATTCGGTTACCGATATCGCATACAGAGCGTTTTATAATTGTAGTAGTTTAACAAAGGTTGATCTCCCCGAGTCACTTACTTACATAGGTGAATCTGCTTTTATGGGAACAGCACTTACAGGGATTGAGATACCAAAGGCACTTAATTCTACCGGCGGATCGGTATTTTACGGTTGCGAAACTCTTAAGAGTGTGACTTTTGAAGAAGGAACCGGAAAAGTCGCATATAAGCTTTTCCAATATTGCCAAGGTGTTGAGGAAATAATTATCCCCGATACCGTAACCACAATAGAAGGTCTTGCCTTTAGTAACTGCGGAAATCTCAAAAAGATCGTTATTCCCGATTCAACGACCTATATCTCCTACGATGCCTTTAAGAACTCACCGAACGTATCTATCGAGGGTTATTCGGGCAGCTACGCACAAACGTTTGCGCAGAATAACGGAATCAACTTTGTTGATCTCACACCCTTCCATATTACATCTGTTAATAACTATACTGTGACAATAGACGGTATTGAGGATATCAAGGAGATCAGATACGCTATCGGTCACTATACCACGGGCGCCGATGTAAAAGCGGCAGAGAAGAATCAGACACTTTCAGCAGCCCTTGTTGCTAAGTATACAGTTGACGGTGTTATGACGTACGAGGTACCTTGGGTAGGTGAATATACCTTCTGGGTGAGAACAAATGACGGTTCGGGTTATTTCCTTTACTGTGACGTAAACGAAATTAATCCTTATCTTGAATCTGACGGTCTCAGACTTACTGTCAAGGACTTCGGCGAAAACTATAAGGATATGTGGATAGCTGAGGGTACATGGAGCAGTTATTCTGAAATCAAGAATAACGCAACCGTAAAGTATCAGGCGGCTGCGACGAAACTGTCAAACTATTTTGCAAACCACGACTTTACTTATACCACAGCTAACCCCGGTGACCATACCGTGCTTATCCGTTATAACGACGGTACACAGGATGTTATTCATACCAACCTCACCGTTGACGTTCCTACCTTTGATGTAAACGGTCTTCAGGTAACCGTAGGCAATCTCGGGGGCGTCAAGGTGATCCGTACCGCTTACGGCGAATATAATTCCATAGCGGAGATCAAGACTGCCAAGGGTCTACGTTGCTTTAACAATAAGACGACCATCAAGGATGCAGAGTCCTATAAGATCCAGTACCGCGAAAACACAACGGTTACGATAATCGTTGAATATTATAACGGTTACAAGCACGTAGAGCACGTTGATATTTCCAAGAAGGTTCCGGCTGTTGTGCAGAAGGGCAACAGCATCAGCATAGGCGACCTTGACGGGCTCGTGATCGTCAGATATGCACCCGGTATATGGAAATCATATAACGGTGTAAAAAACGCACAAGGTTCAAGATATATTAAACCCTCCGATATTATCGACGGTTATATATCTATAAACGATCTTCCGTCCGGCGATTGGACTCTTTGCGTACGGTATGACGACGAGTCGGAGAATTTATATCATATTGTTGTTGAATAACTTAAATGTCCCATTGATTCTACAATGGGACATTTTATTTATGCCGTGCATATTATGTTAGAGAAGACATATGTCTTGTGTTTTCTATAACATATAGGAGGGAATATCCCCATGGCTGAAAATAAAAACTGTTTCCATGGAAACAATGCAGAGACTGTCTGTATTGATTGTAACAGAATTCTTGACAGCTGCCGTGACAAGGATTGCTTTGAGGACGTCAGAGTATATCTTACCGGCTTCGGTCAGGAGATAATTGAAAAGACGTCCGCCATCAAGGTAAAGAGCACCAAGGTGGTATGGAGCTGCCTTGATCTTGAACCGGTGCAGTTCAACCGCGGATTCTATCAGATTACGGTAAGATTCTATACACGTATATGCTTTGAGGCTTGTCTGTGTCCCGGTAAGGTGCAGGAGTTTGACGGTATTGCAGTAACCGAAAAGAAGATAATTCTTTACGGCAGCGAGGGTAACGTGAATATCTTCAGAAGTGAACCCGGTAATCCCTGCTTCTGCGATAAGCCTCAGCTTACCGAAAACTGCAAAAGTAATGCTCCTACCGTTGTGTGCGAGGTCACAGACCCTATCGCACTTAGCGTAAAGGTGGGAAAGCCCGAGCATTGCAGATCCTGTTGTTGCTGTGTTGACGACATCCCCAAGCACGTATGTGATTGTTTGTCGTCCTGCCTATGCGACGTTGACGATGGTTATAAGAGTGTATACGTAACCCTTGGATTCTTTTCTGTGGTGCGCATTGAGCGCCCTTGCCAGTACATGATAAACGCTACCGAATATACTATTCCTGACAAGGTGTGCGTTGAATCTACCGACGAAGATCCCTGTGCGGCCTTTGCGAAAATGAGCTTTCCCGTAAGTGAGTTCTATCCGCCCTCTTACAGGGATGTCAACGGCAACTGCGGTTGCAAATAGAAATGGACAGCATTTGCTGTCCATTTATTATATGAAGAATTTTTTCTCAAGTCTGCGCTTGATGTACTTGTTATTGTCAATAAACAATAACACCGAGCCTATGATCACCAACGATATGAAGGGGTATAACGACCAACCTATAGATATGCTGTTGAAATAATTGTATTTGATCAGTATATCACAAACTACGCATACTATACTCGAAAGAAACATTCCGACAGAAACAACCGTCAGTATACGTTTTTTTAGTATCCTTGCAAAGAAGGTCAGTACGAGAGTGGTCAGTGCAACACAGACGGTTATCGGCAACGCTAAAGGTAAAAACCAGGCCCCGGCACTGTGCTCTTCGATATATACTAACAGCAACAGTATCGCCATATAGTCGAATATCTGTTCTAACAGCAAGGATTCGCCGTGAACGGTCAACGCAGAAGCGATAAAAGTGTATACGGCAAACAGAGAGGTTATAACGTATCCAGACCAACCGATAACACCGTCGTATGCTATATCTGCCGTCATGCAAACGGCAACGGGAAGCAAAAACAGTATGGCTATTATTCCAAGAACAAGCTTTGCGCTCAGCTTCTGCTTGGGTACAGGCTGATACTCGGGATATGGAGGTGAAGAAGCGAAATCGTAAGGCTGATTGGGGTTGATTACTTCCGTTGAGCACAACGGGCATTTCTTTATATATTCAGCCAGCTCTACACCGCAGTTAACACAGTATGACATTGCTACCTCCTGTTGGTTTCTATCTTTACGTGAATCCCTTGCTTTACAAGAGTAGTAAAGAATTCTTTTTCCAGTTTTGGTTCTTTGATCTTTCTGACAAAGCTTATGTAAAGCTTGCCTTTGAAGGATATTACACTGCATCCCGACGGCTGTGTTGCCTGAGGGCTTAGGATAAAGTCAAATCTTTCAACGTAATCCGCCATTACGTTAGGTATCTTTACGTTACCGAGGTTAGACATACTGATACTGGATTTTCGCTCACCTGTAAGATTGTAAACTGTCTTCATCACCGGGTTCTTGATGAAAAGGGGAACCGCTCTCAATAACGGATTTAGCTCATCCTTGACGTTTGTTGCCATAAGAGCATTCATATTCTTTTCGGTAAGTCCGTAGCCTATCTGATGGTGAAAGCTTTTGATTATTTCATCTAACTCATAATGACCGAGCTTTGTACTTATTCCCGGAATCACGTAAAGTATAAAATTACGCAAGGTGTTCGAGGGATAAAAGTTTCTTAAATTTACCGGCAGAAATATTTTGACAGGCTTCCTGTTTTTCTGCTTTAATATTTCTTTTTCCTGTATGGACTGGAAAGCATACGCCATAACTGACGCAAGGTAGGTGGTAACGCTTACACCGTATTGCTTGCATATCGTCTTTATCTCGTCAACGTCTATTACGCCGGTAATAAGAGGGGTGAAGCCATCCTCAATCGGCGTACCGCTCTGCATATAAGCGTCGGTATCACGTCTGCCTGAGGCTATTCTGCCCGCATACTTTAAAAAGCTGTCCTCAAGTTCTTCTTTCTTTGCCCTTACTGATATATCCAGAACACCGTCAGTATGAGGTACATCAATACCGTATCTGTTTTCAAGATAAGTTGCTACAAGGGTCTTAAGAAACACAAGAGCACCATTGCCGTCGGTGAGGGAATGGAAGAACTCTGCTGATATTCTGTTTTTATAACAGAGTATTCTTACGGCGCATCTCCTTATTTCGGAGAATTCCATTTTCATACAGGCGTGAGGACCTTCCTTCGTCACTGTAGGTGCATTCGGTGTTTCCTCGATGTAGTACCAAAATATGCCGTTATCCAGGTGTACGCATATAGAAGGAAATCTCCTTTTAATATCACAAACCGATTTCTGCAATATTTCGGTATCTATATCTTCTATCAAAGTAGCGGACAGTCTGAAAACGTTTGTCCAGGTCCTTGTTCGTGCGGCAGGGAAGATCTTAGCCGCATTATCAAGCTTTAGCCATCTTTGTCTTCTTTTAAATTTCATAGATTCTGTCTCATTATTTCAAATGCAAGTATTGAAGCTGCACTGGCAGCTGAAAGTGCCATCCCGAAATCACCCTTATAATCAAGTCTTACGATCTTGTCGCACTGATCGAGCAATTCGCTGCTTATTCCTCTTTTTTCTCCGCCTACAATAAGGAAGATAGGGAACTTGAGCTCTGTTTCGTATGCAGAAACAGAGTTTTTGATATCAGAACAGATAACGCTGTAGCCTTTGGTTTTGAATATCTCGGACGCACCTACTCCGTCACACATGTACATAGGGACGGTTTCGCTTGCACCCGCTGAAGCACGGCACACCACACCTGCTGCAGTCATCCAGTTGCGCGGTGCGAGGATGATACCGTCAACACCTGCGGCGTACAGACTGCGGATGGCGTATCCGAAGTTATAGGGGTCCTCTATTCCGTCAAGCATAACATAAAAGCCCTTATCTTTAATATCCTTCGCGGTAAGTACAGGTATGCTTCTGTCTGTGCAGCGGCATATCAGACCGCCGTGGGTGTTTCCGATGGTTAACGGATCAAACTCTTCTGCAGAAACAGTCTCAATGCTGTATCCCAGATCATAGGATCTTGCCTTTATATAGGAAAGCTCCTTGGCGCGCTTTTTTGCCTTGTCTTCGGAAACGTATACGTTGGTTATCCTTCTTTCGGAGATGTTGTTGTCACAAGCGTTGATAATAGCACGTATAGAGACCATGCCTTCAAACAAATTGCTCTGTATAAATCTGGATTCTTCTTTTTTCATATCTGTCCTCTGAGTTTTCTGTAAAGATATCCGTCACGGATACCTCCTTTTGAAATATACACCGTATCGGCATTAACCGTTTCTATTATCTGTCTGTATGCACACATTCCAGGAATTATGGTTTCGATTCTTGCAGGAATGTGTTTTTCCAGCAATGCTGCTGTCTGTTCATCGGGATCGCTTAAGCGGTCAAAAAGCTTCATAAAGGTTGTGCTCGAAAATTCCGGAACCGTCGTATAACCTAATTCAAATGCCAATTTGCCTATAGCACTGCCTGTGCCGCCGATAAGGCATAATCTTTTGCAGTCCTTTATCCAAGCGAATCCGCATAGCTCGTCTTTGACTCTTGCTTTGATCTTCTTCATTTCATCATCATTGGGAAATCTGTCCTTTACGTACTCCTTACGTAATGACAAACAACCGAACTTAAACGAGTTGAGGTGCAGGGGCTGGCTGTCACTGAATTTTAATATCTCCGTACTTCCGCCGCCCATATCCACCATTATTCCATCGGTTATGTCAGGAGAATTAGCAAGAAATCCCGAAAAGCTAAGCAGCGCCTCATCTTTACCGGATATCAGTTCAAGCTCAAGCTGGCAATCTTCTTTGATTCGTTTTGCGATTTCGTTGAGATTTTCGGTCTTACGCAGACTTTCGGTTGCAAAGCAATATACCTTAGAATCGACTTTATTCTTATAATCGTTTATAGTGTCCGTAAGCTCTTTGATCGCGTATTCGGGCAGAATACCGTCTGAAATTTTTGCGATAAGTCCAAGCTGTCGGGTGAAAAAGTTTGTTGGCTTGATATCCTTACCGTCAACAGAATATACCTGACATTTTACAGTATTAGAGCCTATATCAATAACAGAGTAGAGCATAATTACGCTTCCTTTTAATATAATAGCTTGAGGAGTGATGATATGATTGGTACGTTGTTCGGTACGTTAATGAAATTTGTAGGTGTGTTTCTTCGTGTGTCGGGGAGTAATAATTTTCCTCCGCCTTTGCCGACGGATAAAGAAAGAGAATACTTTGTCCTTGCTAAGGAAGGGGATATGAAGGCAAGGGAATTACTGATAGAGCATAATCTGAGGCTGGTCGCTCACATAGTCAAGAAATATTACACGGGAACAAAGAACCCTGAGGATCTTATGTCTATAGGAACGATCGGACTGATCAAGGCTATAGACTCCTTTGATGTATCAAACGGGGCAAGATTTGCTACGTATGCCAGCCGTTGTGTTCAGAATGAGATATTAATGTATTTTCGTTCTCAGAAAAAGCTGTTAAACGAAGTATCGATAAATGAAGCGATAGATATGGATAAGGACGGAAATCCTTTAACGTATATCGATATAATAAGCTGTGACGATACCATAGCCGAGGATATATACAGCCGTATAAACTGCAAAAAGGCGGTAGATATCATCAAAAACAAGCTGAGCAAAAGGGAAAAGGAGATAATAATACTGCGGTATGGTCTTGACGGCAGACCTGCAAAAACTCAGAGAGAGATCGCAGTTATGCTTGGTATATCAAGATCCTACGTTTCCCGTATCGAAAAGGCTGCGCTTGAAAAGATAAAAGAATTACTTTAGTTCAGAGGCTCTTTGTATAAGAGTCTCCTTTTCGTTATTGATCTCACCGTCTATAACCTCGTTAAGGAGGATGTCAAGTATCTGACCTATCCTTTTACCCGGAGGGACGCCAAGCGCTATGATATCCTTTCCGGATATATCCATATCCTTCAGAGAAAAGCATTCGTTTGCTGATATGATATCCTTGGTGATCTCTTCCAGTCTGTTGAAATGCTGCAGTCTTTCCTCAATCTGGCTCGGTGTCTGTCCTTTTGCATCGGCGCGGTTTACCTTATACAAAAGCAGAGTCATATCATATCCCAGCTTCATAAGCAGGCGTCTTACCGATTTTTCGGTTTCGGGAATAACGCTGTCATGGTGGTATATAAGTGTGGTTACTTTATTTATAGTATCGTTTGATGCTTTGAGTCTTAATAAGATCTTCTTAGCGATTTCTGTGCTGTTTTTGTAGTGACCGAAAAAATGTCCTCCCTTTTCGTCAAGGAAAAACGTGTCGGGCTTACCTATATCGTGTAGCAGCATTGTCCAACGTAGTAACGGATCGGGTTCAATAGATTCCATCGTTACCAATGTATGCCGGAATACGTCATAGCAGTGGTGAGGGTTTTGTTGGTCAAAGCCTATCATATGTGTGATCTCAGGGATGAATTCTGCTATTACGTCATGGTAATCCGAAATAACGCTTGCTACGTTCTTTCCGCACAGAAGCTTTGTGAATTCAGTATATATTCGCTCAGGAGATATATTTCTTAATAATTCTTTGCAGCTGTGTATTGCCGCTGAGGTGTTGTCCTCTATATCAAACCCCAGAACCGAAGAAAAACGTAGAGCACGAAGGATCCTGAGACCGTCTTCGTTGAATCTTTGCGCAGGATCTCCGACAGCTCGTATGAGCTTACTCTCTATATCCGAAATACCGTTATACGGATCAAAAAAGCTATTACTCTCACTATCGTATGCAATAGCGTTCATAGTAAAATCACGACGGCGCAGATCCTCACTGAGGTCGCGTGTAAATATTACTTCGTCCGGGTGTCTGTTGTCAGTATAAGATGTTTCTATGCGGTGGGTAGTGATCTCAATAACGTGTTTGTCTATAACCACGGACACCGTGCCGTGCTTTAATCCTGCATCAAAGGTAGTGAAATCCTTGAAGGCTGCGAGAGTCTCTGCGGGAAGCGCACTTGTGGTCATATCGTAATCATCAGGCGTAAGCCCCATGATATAATTACGAACACAGCCGCCAACAGGGTATACCTTATAACCGTTATTGCACATTATTTCTATTGCTTTTGCGGCATATTCCGGCAGAAACATCGACATCACCCCTTAATATTGATATTATAACAGAAATGTATCATTAAATCAACTCTTCTTTTTTATAAATTTGTCCATATTCTATTGACATTTAATTCACAATATTGTATCATAGAGTAAATATTTATTTTTATGGAAGGATCATAGAAAATGTTAATAGGAAACGCTATCGTCGGACAGTCCGGCGGACCTACTGCTGCCATTAATGCTACGCTCGCGGGCGTTATTAAGGGCGCTTTTGAATCCGAAGCTATCAATACGGTATACGGTGCACTAAACGGTGTTGAGGGTATCCTCAAGGGCACTATTTGCAACCTTTCCGAAATTATAAAGGGTGAAGAGGATCTTGAGCTTCTTTCCCATACTCCCGCTGCCGCTCTCGGCTCCTGCAGACTTAAGCTTCCCAAGATGGATGAAAAGCCCGAGGTATACGAGCAGATCATCAATTTCTTCAAGGAGCACGATATACGTTACTTCTTCTATATTGGCGGTAACGATTCTATGGATACGGTTGCTAAGCTTTCTGCTTACTGTGCTCAGAATGATTACGAAATGAGAGTTATGGGTGTTCCCAAGACTATCGATAACGACGTTATGGGTACCGACCATACTCCCGGTTACGGCTCTGCTGCCAAGTATATTGCGGCTTCTATGCAGGAGATTCTCCGCGATACTGCTGTATATAAGGTAAAGGCTGTTACTATCGTTGAGATCATGGGTCGTGACGCTGGCTGGCTTACATGCGCAGCAGCGCTTCCCAGACTTAACTCTGACGTTGCTCCCGACCTTGTATATCTTCCTGAGGTTGATTTCGATATGGATAACTTTATGGATGATGTACGTGCTGCACTTGAAGTACATCCTAACGTTGTAGTAGCTGTTTCCGAGGGCGCAAGATTTGCTGACGGAACCTACGTTGGAGCTTCTGCTCAGTCGGGTGTTACCGATGCTTTCGGACACGCTTATCTTTCCGGTACAGGCAAGGCGCTTGAACTTGCGGTTAAGGACAGAATAGGCTGTAAGGTTCGTTCCGTGGAGCTTAATATTCTTCAGAGATGTGCTTCTCATATCGCTTCAAAGACCGACCTTGACGAATCTGTTATGGTAGGTGCCGCAGCAGTTAATGCAGCTGTTGAAGGTACTACAGGCAAGATGATGACTTACGTCAGAACCTCGGACGATCCCTATAAGGTAGAGTGTTCCAGCGAAGATATTCAGAAGATAGCGAATATGGTTCGTGAGGTACCTCGCGAGTTTATCAACGAGCGCGGTAATAACGTAACCGACGAATGTCTTAAGTATATCGCACCTCTTACCTACGGAGAGCCTGATATCAAGTACGTTAACGGTCTTCCCGTACACTTTGTTATAAAATAATGCTGCACGATACCGTAGCTGCAGCCCGCAGTATCAGAAGCTTTGATACGTCTAAGCCGGTAACAAGACAGGAGCTTGTATCCTTTATCGATACGTTAAGGCTGATTCCCGCAAGTTGCAATTATCAGGCATTAAAATACCTTTTAGTCTCAGACAAGACTGAATGCGATTTTATGCGCTCACAGACGAGATGGGCTGCACTTTTGCCGAACTATAACGGACCCGATGCAGAGCATTCACCTACGGCGTATATAGTGATATGTCACGATACGCTTGTCACCGCGAACGAAACGATGTATCTTAAGGACGTTGGTATTGCCGCACAGACGGTAAACCTGCTTGCAAGAGAGAAGGGTATCGGTTGCTGTATGATAGGCAGCTTCAATATTGCGATGGTTGCAGAGCATTTCGGTCTGTCTGATAACATCAAGCCGAAGCTTACATTAGCTTTGGGATACCCCGCTGAATTTCCCATAGTCGAGGACGAAGACGGCAGTGTTGCTTATTACAGAGATGAAAATAACGTTCATCACGTCCCCAAGCGCAAAACCGACGACTTAATAATTAATAATTAACTATACAGGAGATAAAGAACAATGAACAGAGTATATAACTTTTCTGCAGGTCCCTCCATGCTTCCTATGGCTGTTTTAGAGGCTTGTCAGAAGGATTTGATTTGCTATCAGAACAGCGGTATGTCCGTTATGGAGATGAGCCACCGTTCCAAGGAATATGATGCTATCATTAAGGATGCTGAAGCTCTGCTCCGTAAGCTGATGAACATCCCCGATAATTACAAGGTTCTCTTTGTACAGGGCGGTGCTTCCACTCAGTTCTCTGCAGTTCCTCTTAATCTTATGAATAAGAACAAGAAGGCTGATTACGTTGTAACCGGTCAGTTCTCCAAGAAGGCTTATAAGGAAGCTCAGAAGTACGGTGACGTTAAGCTTGTTGCATCAAGCGAGGATAAGAACAATACATATATCCCCAAGCTCACCAAGGAAGACTTCAGACCTGACGCTGACTACGTACATATCTGCTTTAACAACACCATCTACGGAACCAAGTGGAATTATATCCCCGATACAGGTGACATTCCTCTGGTAGCTGATATGAGCTCCTGCATTATCTCCGAGCCTGTTGATGTTTCCAAGTTCGGCGTTATCTATGCCGGCGCGCAGAAGAATATGGCTCCCGCAGGTCTTACTATCGTTATAATTCGTGAGGATCTTATGGGCAACGCAAGAGAGGATATCCCTGTAATGCTCGATTATAAGACCATTGCTGATGCAGATTCAATGTACAATACCCCTCCTTGCTGGTGCATCTACGTTGCTAAGCTCGTTTACGAGTGGATCCTCTCTATCGGTGGTCTTGAAGGCATGAAGGAGATCAACGAAAAGAAGTGCGCTGTTCTTTACGATTATCTTGATAGCCAGGATTACTATATCGCTCCTACAGAAAAGGAAGCGCGTTCTATGATGAACGTTACCTTCGTTACAGGCGATGCTGAGCTCGACAAGAAGTTCGCTACCGAAGCAGGCGCAGCAGGCTTTAAGAACATCAAGGGGCACCGTTCTGTTGGCGGCATGAGAGCGTCCATCTATAACGCTATGCCCACCGAGGGTGTAGTTGCACTGGTTGAATTCATGAAGGAATTCGCAAAAAATAATCCTAAGGCGGAGTAATAACAATGTATAATATCAAACTTTTAAATAAGATAGCTAAGGTTGGCACAGATATCTTTGACAAGAAAGCGTATCACGTTGCTGACGACGTAGAAAATCCCGATGCAATTATGGTCCGTTCCGCTGCTATGCACGACATGGAGTTCGCTCCCGAGCTCAAGGCAATAGCACGTTGCGGTGCAGGCGTAAACAATATCCCCGTTGAAAAGTGTGCAGAGCAGGGTATCGTTGTGTTCAACACACCCGGTGCTAACGCGAACGGCGTTAAGGAGCTTGCTATCTGTGCGCTGCTGCTTGCTGCACGCGATGTTGTCGGAGGTGTTAACTGGGCTAATTCTCTTGCAGGTCAGGAAAATGTTGCTAAGCTGGTAGAGAAGGGTAAGTCTCAGTTTGCAGGCAACGAGCTTGCAGGCAAGACTCTGGGCGTTATTGGTCTCGGTGCTATCGGCGGTATGGTTGCTAACGTAGCAGATGATCTCGGCATGAAGGTTATAGGCTACGACCCCTACGTTACCGTTGAACAGGCATGGAGACTTTCCAGATCTGTCCGCAAGGCTGCAAGCTATGATGAGGTATACGCTCACGCTGATTATATCTCTGTTCACGTGCCTTCTACTCCTGAAACAAAGGGTATGTTCTGCGAAGAGAACTTTGCTAAGATGAATGACGGTGTACGCATCATCAATCTTTCCAGAGCTGATCTGGTGAATGCGGCTGATATGAAGGCAGCTATCGCTTCCGGTAAGGTCAAGAGATATGTTGTAGATTTCCCCACGGAGGAGACTATCAATACTCCCGGTATCGTAACAATTCCTCATCTTGGTGCTTCTACTGCTGAATCTGAGGATAACTGCGCTATTATGGCAGCTCATCAGCTCGTTGAGTTCCTTAAGACTGGTAACATCAAGAACAGCGTTAACTATCCTAATATTTCTATCGGTCACGACGGTGATGCGCGTATCTGTATCATGCACAAGAATATTCCTGCCATCATCGCCAATATAACCGGTATCGTATCTGAAGAGGGAATCAACATAGAGAATATGGCAAGCGGTTCCAAGGGTAACTTTGCTTATACTGTAATCGAGATCCTCGGTGAGATACCTGAAACCATCATCGAAAAGATCAATTCTATCGAAGATATCATCAGAATAAATGTTATAAAATAATTATTGCATTATTCATAAATATTTGTTATACTGTAAGCAATAAAATATCTTATCAAGAGCGGCGGAGGGACTGGCCCTATGAAGCCCGGCAACCTGCATATGCAAGGTGCTAAATCCTGAGAGATGAGAGCGATATTGTTCTTTAGCGTCTTGGGGTTTGCCCAAGACGCTGTTTGTTTAGAAAGGAAGTACAAAATGAAGGATATAATTACTTATTTCACCTCCGAGTCTGTTACAGAAGGACATCCCGATAAAATGTGCGATTGCATTTCCGATGCAATACTTGACGAAATGCTCCGTCAGGATCCTATGTCCCGTGTTGCTTGCGAAACAACAACTACTACAGGCGTTGTAACCGTAATGGGTGAGATCACCACTAAGGCTCAGGTTGATTTTCAGACCATTATCCGTGACGTTGTAAACGACATTGGCTATAACCGCGCTAAGTACGGCTTTGATGCTGAAACCTGCGCTATCATCAATATGATCCACAAGCAGTCTCCTGATATCGCTATGGGTGTTGATAAGGCACTTGAAGCTAAGAGCGGCGAAATGGCAGACCGATACGACACAGGCGCAGGTGACCAGGGTATGATGTTCGGCTTTGCCTCAAACGAAACTCCCGAGCTCATGCCTATGCCCATATCCCTTGCACACAAGCTTGCAAGAAAGCTTACAGACGTAAGAAAATCCGGCGAGCTCACTTACCTTCGTCCCGACGGTAAGTCTCAGGTCACCATTGAATACGTCAACGGTAAGCCCGAAAGAGTTGACACCGTAGTTCTGTCTACACAGCATGATGATGACGTTACTCTTGAGCAGATCCGCGAGGATATGATCAATAAGGTCATCAAGGCTACTATTCCTGCTGATTTTATGGATGAAAACACTAAGATATACGTTAATCCCACCGGCAGATTTGTTATCGGCGGTCCTATGGGTGACTCCGGTCTTACAGGCAGAAAGATCATTGTAGATACCTACGGCGGTTATTCCCGTCACGGCGGCGGTGCGTTCTCGGGTAAGGACCCCACAAAGGTTGACCGCAGTGCTGCATATGCTGCGCGTTATATCGCTAAGAACGTTGTTAACGCAGGTCTTGCGGATAAGTGTGAGGTACAGATCGCATATGCTATCGGCGTAGCTCATCCCGTATCTCTGCTCGTTGAAACCTTCGGTACAGCAAAGGTAGACGAAGCTGCCATCGCAGAGGCTGTTAAGAAGTCTATCGATCTTCGTCCTGCTGCGATTATCGAGAGATTCGGACTTCGCCGTCCCATCTATCGTCAGACCGCAGCATACGGACATATGGGCAGAGAAGATATAGATCTTCCTTGGGAATCACTTGACCTTACAAAGGATCTTTTAGAAAATATTAATGCTTGATATGCAAAAAGATTACGACGCAGAGTACGTAGAGATCGTCGGTACTGTCGAGCATATCGTTTATACTAACGAAGAAACCGGCTATACCGTTTGCGACATTGCGGTCGGAGAAGCTGAATTGTATACAATAGTGGGCATTATGCCATATTTAGCCGAGGGTGAAATTATTAAAGCCCTCGGCAATTGGCAGTTACACCAAAGTTTCGGTAAGCAGTTCAGAGTGGAGTTCTACGAAAAGCAGCTTCCCTCAAGCACCGAAGCGATCTACCGATACCTTTCCTCCAGAACGGTGAAGGGTATCGGCGCGGTTACCGCTCGCAGGATTGTAGATAAGTTCGGGGAGGATACATTCGACGTTCTGGAAAATCATCCGGACTGGCTTGCTGAGATCAACGGTATTTCTGAGAAGAAAGCCAAAGAAATCTGCGATAGCTTTAAAACTCAGTTCGGTATAAGAACCGTAATGATGTTCTGCCGTGAGTTTTTCGGACCTATGATATCGGTACGTATATACCGCAAATGGGGAGTTGCCGCAGTTGATATGATAAAGCAGGATCCCTATATTCTCTGCGAGGAGATATACGGCATCAGCTTCGCTAAAGCAGACTCGGTGGCAAAAAGTCTAGGTATCAACAACACAGAAAGCCGTGTTAAGAGCGGTATAAAATATTTTATCAATCTTAACGGTGTACAGAACGGACATTGCTATATACCCTTGGCTAAGCTTATCCCGGCACTTGTTCAGACATTGTCGGTTGATGAAGATATTGTTGAAAGGTGTCTTGAACTGCTTAAAAACGAGGGTGAGATATACTTTGTGGAGATGTCAAGGAAGACCTGCGTCTACCTCAAGAAATACTATGATGCAGAGCAGTATATAACAAAAAAGCTCTATAACCTCGATCGTATGTGTCCGAGAATAGAGCTTAACGATATTGATAAGTTTATACAGCGTATTGAAACAACAGAGGATATCGAATACGCAACCATGCAGCGCAAGGCGATCACCTGCGCGGTAAACAGCGGAGTTTTCGTTCTTACCGGCGGTCCGGGTACGGGTAAGACTACCATCATCAAGGGTGTTATGCGAATTCTTGACGATATGGCGTATAAGATAGTTCTTTGCGCTCCTACCGGCAGAGCAGCAAAGCGTATGTCTGAGGCTACACAATGCGAAGCAAAGACTATTCACCGTTTACTTGAGATGGATTTTTCAAAGGAAAACGAGCCTGTGTTCAGACGGGATGATAAGAATCTTCTTGAAGAGGATGTTATTATCGTAGACGAGGCTTCGATGGTCGATATATTTCTTCTCGAAGCACTGTTAAAAGCTATGAAACCTGCCGCAAGGCTTATACTTATCGGTGACGCAGATCAGCTTCCTTCGGTCGGTGCAGGCAACGTTCTGAACGACCTTATAGAGTCAGACGTATTCTCTTGCGTTAAGCTTAAGGAGATATTCCGACAGGCAAAAGAAAGCCTTATAATAACCAACGCTCATCTTATCAATTCGGGAGAATATCCCGATCTTGAAACAAAGTCAAGTGATTTCTTCTTTATCAGGCGCAATGATGAGGATATAGCTAAAACTATAGCCGATCTTTGTTCTAACAGGCTCCCGAGGACCTACGGTTCTGAGATAAAGGACGGAATACAGGTGATAACACCCTCACACAAGGGTGCTGCAGGAACTGCCATATTGAATTCCGTACTTCAGAACTCATTAAATCCTAAAAAAAGCGGCAGAAATCAGAAGAACGTCCGTGACGTCATCTTCCGTGAAGGGGATAAGATAATGCAGATACGGAACAACTACGATATCGAATGGACAAAGGGCGTTATGTCGGGCGTCGGTGTATTTAACGGTGATATCGGGATTATAAAAAAGATAGATCCGGGCGAAGAGACCGTTACCGTTGATTTTGACGGCAGGGAAGTGGTATATGATTTTACTCAGCTTGATGAGCTTGAACACGCATATGCAATCACTATCCATAAGAGCCAGGGAAGTGAATACCCTGTGGTTATAATACCTTCTTATAGCTATTCACCCAAACTGCTTACCCGTAACCTTCTTTATACTGCTGTAACGAGAGCTCAGCAGATGGTTATAGTTGTAGGCAGAGGCGACGTGGTTTGCGGTATGGTTGACAACAACAGAAGGGCATTGAGATATACGGGTCTAAGAGAATGGTTGACAGCAATTTCAGAAGAGTGACAAGCAAGCTACTTGATATTTTCTTTCCGCCCCGTTGTCCCGGTTGCTCGGAAGTGATACCTCTTAATGCAACCGACGCCTTCTGTCCTGATTGCAGAGCTAAGTGGGAAAAGCACAAGAAGGAGATCTGTTACCGTTGTGGACAGCGCATTAAGGATTGCTGGTGCGGTGTTCCGTTGGATAAAGAATCACATATAACAGGTGAGTATCATCTTGTTCAGTACGACAAGACTGCTAATACCGTCATTAAGAGCTTGCTATATTATATGAAAAACTATAATAGAGATATCGTTTTCAAAACAATTGCTAAAGATATGTATAACGAGCTCTACACAAGGATCGATTATAACAATCTCATCATAGCCTACGTACCCAGAAGCCCTGCCAATATACGTAAATACGGACATGATCAATCCTTAAATATCGCAAAAGAATTAGGCATACTGACCGGACTTGAAACAGCTCACGTGCTGGTACACGAAGGATCTTCAAATCAGAAGAAGCTCGGTCAGACGCAAAGATTGAAGAATGCGGAAAAGAGCTATCATATAGTCAATGGAGCAGGTAAGGTGCTCAAGGACAAGAATGTGATCCTCGTTGACGACGTACTGACCACAGGTGCAACTTCGACCCGCTGTGCAGGACTTCTTAAGCAGAAGGGTGCCAAGCGAGTGATCCTCTTTACCGTAGCAAAAACAATTTAAGGCATAGCGTTAAGCTATGCCTTACTTATTTCATTACGGAAGTGTATGTCCTGCGGCTCTGTAGATGGTGTACCAATCTTCGCGGTTAAGCTCTACTTTATCGAAACCGAGTACCTCGTTTAAGTGTCGGTAATTTGTGGTTCCGACGATAACCTGCATTTTTGCGGGATGACGAAGGATCCATGCAACGGCAACTGCAGTCTTTGCTACGCCGAATTTGTCGGCGTAATTTTCAAGACATGCATTGAGTTCGGGGAATGCGGGATTATCGATAAAGGTTCCCTCGAAGAAACCTACCTGGAAGGGAGACCAAGCCTGGATGGTCATATTATTGATTCTGGAATATTCAAGAATTCCGTCCTCGTGCATAACAGACAGCTTGTTTGTCATATTGGTGTTAAGCCCCTGTGCTATCATACCGCACTCTGCGATACTCATCTGAAGCTGGTTGATACAGAGTGGCTGCTTTACATAGGTCTTGAGAAGCTCTATCTGTCTTACGTTCTGGTTGCTGACGCCGAAATGCTTAACCTTGCCGCCGGTATACAGTATATCAAAGGCTTCTGCCACCTCTTCCGGCTCCATAAGCGTATCGGGGCGGTGAAGGAGAAGAGAGTCAAGGTAGTCTACCTTCAGTCTGCGCAGGGAGTTTTCGACCGACTCAATAATATGATCGCGGGAGAAATCGAAATGTGTTATTGCTCCGTTGGAATTTTTGACGATTCCGCATTTGGACTGAATTATCATCTTGTCACGAAGATCCTTGTGGTTCTCCATAACCTCGCCGAAGAGCTCCTCGCATCTTCCGCCGCCGTAAATGTCAGAATGGTCAAAAATATTAATTCCGGCATTAAAGGCGTTCATTATAAGATGATCTGCTTCGTCAACGTTGAGGGCGTTTATTCGCATACAACCGAGGATAAGCTCACTTGCGTTAAAGTTCTGTTTTCCGATATCTATTGTTTTCATAATCATCTCTCCTTTCGTTATGGTGATTATATCACACCTTACTAAAAAAAGCAATGAAAAGTGTGACGAAATTTGTTGACAAAAGAAAAACAGTTTGATATCATAATTATATAAAGATTATTGTGAGGTTAATATGCAGAATAGAGTTATTTATAACGCTGATAAGGCTCGTGAAATATATAAGAAAAATTTAAAGAACGACAAAAAACGCATATACAACGCCGCAATAATCGGCGGAGTGTTGGCTGCTCTTGTTTTTTTGTGCATTTTCGGCTTTGCTAAAGTGCTCGGAGGCGGTCATTCCTCCTTCGGTGCGGCTGTACAGGGTATTTATAATAACAGCCTTAACTCACCCGATTATATTCTTTCCAAATCCGAGATGGCCCTTGACGGCAAATGGGAAAAGGTTGAGAGCAGCGTTGATTCAACTCTCACCAAGGCTTATGACAGCTATCGAAAGGGAGATCTTGAATATAATAAGGCCATCAACGTTATCAACGCTTTTTCGCAGCTTTCAAACGCTAACGATATAACCACTGCCAAGAGAACCGATATTGATAAGATAGAGCAGGGTAGAAGGTTATACGAGTCCGCAAAGGATCTTAAGATCGCAGGCGATCTTGTCGGTGCATTATCCGCTTATATTTCTGTCGAAGAAGCCGATACTTTAAATTATAAAACCGCTCTTGAAAAGGCTAAGGAGATAGAGGTTGACGCGAGAGACGGCATCAGCTACAGGGTGAATGAATATCTTTGCAAGTTCGATATAGACGGAGCGAGAGCTTACGTTGAATCTCTTTCATCAAAGCTTGGAGATTCTGATTTTATCACAAACGAAAAAGACAGAATTGAATCATATTATACTGAGCAGACAGACCTCGTTACCTTTAACGGTCCCGTGGAGCATCTCTTTACACACTGTCTTATTGCCTATCCCGAGCTTTGTTATTCCAGCCCCTCTATGACCGCCAGTCTTGATGAGGATTGCGTTACTCCAAGTGAGTTTACAAAGATACTCAATGCGCTGTACGAAAAGGACTATATCCTTATCGATATCAATATGCTTATCAACGAAACCGAAAACGGTGTTGAGATAGGCGAGGTAAAGATCCCCCGTGGTAAAACTCCCTTTGTGTTCTCTGTGGATGACGTTACCTACGATTCACGCAAGATGCATACTGGTATGGTGGATAAGCTTATCGTAGATGACAACGGTAGAGTTTGTACCTACACAATGCACGAGGATGGCACCGAGGTCATCTCCTACGAAAATGAGTGCTTCCCCATAATAGATGAGTTTGTAAGACAGCATCCTGATTTTACATTCCAGGGCGCAAGAGGTACACTGTGCCACACGGGCTTTGACGGAGTGTTCGGTTACAGAACCCAGAAGGATCCCAAGGAGGATGTCGATCCGGCATATGAAAAGGAGCAGGCCCTGCTCGTGGCTCAGGCTTTACGGGATGAGGGCTGGACCTTTGCAAGCCACAGCTACGGTCACGCTCAGATGCCTCAGAAGGATCTTGAGTACATCAAAGAGGACACTGATAAATGGATCGCTGAGGTAACACCCATTATCGGTGAGACGAAAATAATGGTATGGCCCTATGGTGCGTTTATCCGCGAGGGCGAAGCTCATAAGTATCTTTATGATTCAGGCTTCAGACTTTTCTGTGGCGTAGGTATCAAGCCCTTCGTTGCAAAAGAGCCTGACGGCTTGGGAATATTTATGGACCGTAAGGCACTTGACGGATATTCTTTACGTAACAGGCGTGATAAATACATGTACCTCTTTGACACCGAAGAGGTGTGGGATCCCCTCAGACCCAAGGAAGTCACATGGTAAAAAGACTATTTCTCTTAATGGTGCTCCTGCTTATGCTTGCATCCTGCCAAAAGCAAGACTTTGAAGATGAAAACGTTGTCAGGTTGCCCGACGCACCTCCCGAAACCGTCGAGAGCGTCGATACGACCGAGACAACCGAAACTGCTCCCGTCGTGATAAGGGAGCTTGAGGGTAAGGTGATCTGTATCGATCCCGGACACGGTAAATTCAGCGAGTCCTACAAAGAACCCATAGGACCCGGCTCGAGCGAGACGAAAGCAGCCTTTGTTTCGGGTACCGAGGGCTCTTATCAGACCGAGGCTGAATTCAACCTAAAGACAGCATATCTCCTTAAGGATATGCTGGAGCAAAAGGGTGCCCTCGTTTATATGACGAGAACAGACGAAAACGCCACTCTCAGTAACATTGGAAGGGCGCAGTACGCCAACGATCTTGGCTGTGATATAGTCGTACGTATACACGCCGACGGCTCGGAGAACACCTCTGCCAAAGGAATATCGGTCCTTGTTCCAGGTGAAAATCAATACATAAACGATGCCGATATAATAATCGCGTCCGAAAACGCAGGACAATGCGTCCTTGACGCATTAATCGAATCAACGGGAGCCGATAACAAGGGGCTTATAAAAAGATACGATCTGACGGGATTCAACTGGACAAGGGTGCCTTGCATTCTCGTGGAGTGCGGCTTTATGTCAAATCCGGAGGATGATATGCTTTTAGCCGACGAAGGGTATAGGATACTGTTGGCTCAGGGTATAACAAAGGGTCTAATCGAATATTATATGACAGTACAGTGATACTGTCATATTTTATTTGAGGGATGATTATGGGCTGTTGTATTAATGATCTACGCGACAAGGATGTTGTAAATATAAATGACGGACGCAAGCTCGGCTGCGTTACCGATGTTGATATTGACGTTTGTAACGGCAGGCTTGTGGCTATTATGGTCCCCGGAGAATCAAGAGGCTTTATATTCGGCAGATGTGATGAGATACGTATACCCTGGGAACGTATCGTACGCATAGGAGATGACACTATCCTTGTCGACCTCAGAAGCAGGGTCTGTGAAACCAAACCCCAGGACAGATGCGGCAATGTGTAAACAAAGTGTTAAATCGTAAAAATGATAAAAATAGTTCTTGCATTTATAATTAAGTTGTGATATTATATTTAGGCTTATGAATTCACACACAGAAAATGCTTTCGGTGTACCTACGGTATTGCGGCTTTCTGTGGTGGAAATAACCGAAGGAGGACATTAAAAATGTCAGTAATTACTATTAAGCAGCTGCTTGAAGCAGGCGTCCATTTCGGACATCACACAAGAAGATGGAACCCCAAGATGGCAGAGTACATCTTCACCGAGAGAAACGGCATCTACATCATCGACCTTCAGAAGACTGTTAAGAAGTTCGAGGAAGCTTACATGTTCGTTCGCGACCTTTCCACACAGGGCGGTAACATGCTCTTCGTTGGTACAAAGAAGCAGGCAGCTGACGCCATCAAGGAAGAAGCTACCAGATGCGGTATGTACTATGTAAACGAGAGATGGCCCGGCGGTATGCTCACCAACTACAAGACCATTAAGAAGAGCATCGCTCGTCTCAATGACCTCACCAAGATGGCCGAGGACGGCACTCTTGACCTTCTCACCAAGAAGGAAGCTGCAAAGCTTATGAAGGAGAAGGCAGATCTCGAGAAGAACTACGGCGGTATCAAGGAAATGCCCGGTCTTCCCGATGCAATCTTCATCGTTGACCCCCGCAAGGAGAGAAACGCAGTTCTTGAAGCTAAGAAGCTCGGTATTCCCGTTGTAGCTATCATCGACACCAACTGTGATCCCGATGACGCTGATTACGTTATCCCCGGTAACGACGACGCTATCCGCGCCATCAAGCTCATTTCTTCCGTACTTGCTGACGCTATGATCGAGGGCAAGCAGGGCGAGGCTTTCGCTGCTGAGGAAGACGCTGCAGTTGAGGCAGACGCTGAGTAATCAGACTACACTTAACAGAATTTTATAAACCAAGAATTTACCAAATTACAGGAGGATATAAAAATGGCTGCTATTACAGCAAAGGACGTAGCTGCTCTGAGAGCTCAGACAGGCTGCGGTATGATGGATTGTAAGAAGGCTCTCGTTGAGGCTGACGGTAACTTCGACGAGGCTGTTAAGGTTCTTCGTGAGAAGGGTCTTGCTAAAGCTGACGCTAAGCAGAGCAGAATCGCTGCAGAAGGTCTTGTTGACATTCTTTCCTGCAAGGAGTGCGGTCTTACCGCTATGATCGAGGTTAACACCGAGACTGACTTCGTTGCAAAGAACGATGGCTTCAAGGAATTCGTTAAGTCTGTTCTTAAGACTATCCTTAAGAACAAGCCCGCAGACGTTGAGGCTCTTCTTGCTTGCACACTTGACGGTTCCGACGTAACCGTTGAGGCAGAGGTTAAGAATCAGACATTCGTTATCGGTGAGAAGATCACTATCCGCCGTTTCGTTGTTGTTGAGGGTCCTGTAGGTACCTACATCCACGGTGCAGGCGCAACCGGTATCGTTATCAGCTTTGATGCCGATGAGGCTGTTGCTAACAACGAGAAGTTCGCAGAGGTTGGTAAGAACATCGGTATGCAGGCTGCTGCTATGAACTGTCTCTACACCAACCGCGAGGACGTTCCCGCAAGCGTACTTGAAGAGGAGAAGAAGATCCTTCTCGCTCAGATCTCCAACGATCCTAAGAACGCTAACAAGCCTGACGCTATCAAGGAAAAGATGGTTATCGGCCGTATCAACAAGTATTATGAGACCAACTGTCTCGCTGAGCAGGCATACGTTAAGGATGAGGACATGAGCGTTACTCAGTACCTTGATGCAGCTGCTAAGGAAATGGGCGGTTCCCTCAAGCTCAAGGCATTCTTCCGTTACGAGAAGGGCGAAGGCCTTGAAAAGAGAGAGGACAATTTCGCTGAAGAAATTGCTTCTATGCTTAAGTAATATAACAATTATTAAAGCCATCCGAAAGGGTGGCTTTATTGTTTTATGCGAGCGCGGAATAATTATAAAATATATATAAACTTTTCATTTACGTATTTACAAAAGGGAAGATTTATAGTAGAATATATGTAATAATAATTATTTTGTCCGGAGGTATCTGACTATGAATAAACCGGCGTACAAAAGAGTACTTTTGAAGTTATCCGGAGAGGCGCTTGCTGCAGGCTCCGAGGATATACTCAATTTTGATTATGTTTCTGAGGTATGCGGTACAATCAAAGAATGCGTTGACCTTGGCTGTGAGGTTGCACTTGTTGTTGGTGCAGGCAATATTTGGCGCGGCAGACAGGGCGGCGGTATGAACCGCAGCAGAGCTGACCATATGGGTATGCTCGCTACAACCATCAATTCACTGGCGCTTCAGGATGCTCTTGAGCAGCACGGAGTTGACGCCAGAGTACTTACTGCCGTTGAAATGAAGGCGTTTGCTGAAACCTATACGTACAGAGATGCTGTAAAGCATCTTAAGAAGGGAAGAGTCGTTATATTCGGATGCGGTCTCGGTATGCCTCTGTTTTCAACAGATACTACGGCGGCACACAGAGCCGTTGAAATCGGTGCAGATGTTATCCTTATGGCTAAGAACATCGACGGCATCTATTCTGCCGATCCCAAGGTTGATCCTACAGCCGTAAGATACGACGAGATCACCTATCAGGATATACTCTCCAAGGGTCTGCGTGTTATCGATACGACAGCCGCAAGCTTCTGTATGGAGTATAATATGCCTCTGTTCGTGTTCGGTCTTGATAAATCAGAAAATATTAAAAAAGCCATTATGGGCGAAAATATCGGAACTATAGTAAAGGTAGGTAAATAAAATGAAACTTGACGTTAAGCCTTATGAAGAAAAAATGAAAAAGAGCGTCTCCGCTTTTGAAACAGAGCTTGCTACGATCCGTGCAGGCAGAGCAAACGCTTCCGTTCTTGACAGAATTAACGTAGACTATTACGGCTCTCCTACAGCGATCAACGCTATCGCCGCAGTAAAAGCAACCGACGCTATGACTCTTACAATTACCCCTTGGGATGCTTCTACCGTTAAGATGATCGAGAAGGCAATTCAGGCTTCTGATCTCGGCATTAACCCCGTTAGTGACGGTAAGGTGATCAGACTTGCGTTCCCTCAGCCCACAGAGGAGAAGAGAAAGCAGCTTACCAAGGACGTTGCAAAGATGGCCGAGGATGCTAAGGTTGCTATCAGAAATATCCGTCGCGATGCCAACGACAAGGCAAAGGATATGAAGAAGAACAGCGAGATGACAGAAGACGAGCAGAAGGCTTCCGAAAAGGCTATTCAGGATCTTACAGATAAGTATTCCAAGATCCTTGACAGTGTAGCTGAAGCAAAGAACAAGGAAATCATGTCTATTTAAATATTTTTCACAGTCACGCCTTCAAGGGCGTGATTTGTGAATATATACGGAGTTTTTATGTTAAACTTATTTAAAAAGAAGAACAGTACCGAGAAGATCATATGCGACGAAAGACTTCAGCACATCGCCTTTATCATGGGCGGAAACGGCAGATGGGCAAAGAAGAGAGCTATGCCCCGCGAATACGGTCACACTCAGGGTGCAAAGACCTTCAAGATGATTACCGATTATTGCGGCGAGATAGGCATCAATACCGTAACGGTATACGCCTTTTCCACTGAAAACTGGAAGCGACCTGCCGCTGAGGTCAACGCTCTTATGGATCTTTTTATGGATTACATATACGAAGCTCTTGAGGTAATGATGAAAAAGGATGTATGCATCCGATTTATCGGTGACAAGACGCCTCTGTCTGATAAGATGAAAAAGCTTATGGCAGAGGTAGAGGAGGGCTCAAAGGATAACACCAGACATCTCAATATCGCCATAAATTACGGCGGTCAGGACGAGATCGTAAACGCTGTTAATCTTGCTTTAAAAAAAGGCAAGAGCGAGATCACTGCATATGATATAGAATCAAACCTCTACACAAATCACGTAGCCATGCCGGATCTGATATTCCGCACAGCAGGAGAGCAGAGGCTTTCAAATTTCTTACTGTGGCAGAGCGCGTATTCAGAATTTTATTTTACAGACGTTCTGTGGCCCGACCTTAAGCCCGAGGATATCGACAAGGCGGTTGCAGACTTCTATTCCAGACAACGCAGATACGGAGGACTTTAATTATGTTAGTCAGAGTTATAAGCGCAGTCGTTATGTTGGCTATATTCATACCCTGTCTCTTTCTCTCGCATACCTTTCTTTTTGATGCAGTGATCACTGTATTGTGTGTAATGGCGTGCTTTGAGATGCTCGGATGTATTAAAATGAAAAAGACATTGGGAATATCTGCACCCTCTCTTTTATTGGGAGCTTTTGTTCCTATGTGCGTAAGAGCTTTAGATACCGGCGTATCCTTGTCCGAGCTTATCCTTCTCGTATTTATCGTATTCCTGTTTTTATTACTCGGGATCGCGGTGTTCTCTCACGGCAAATATAAGGTGCAGGACGTTGCCACAGCCTTCGTACTTATATTCTATATAATCTTCGGATTCAGCTCTATACTCGCCATCAGAGGCGCGGATAAGGGGCAATATCTTTTCCTGCTGATATTCATCAGCGCGTGGATACCCGATACAGGTGCATACTTTACGGGTGTTCTTTTCGGAAAGCATAAGCTTATTCCCGACGTCAGCCCCAAAAAGACGGTTGAGGGAGCGATAGGTGGCTTGGTGTTTGGCATCGTTGCGTTTGTAGTTTACGGTGCAATAATGCAGAACCTCTACGATCTTACCCCCAACTATATATTACTCGGCTGTATGGGTCTTACTCTCGCGATCGTATCTATGTGCGGTGACCTTGTGGCATCTCTTGTTAAGCGTCAGTATGACCTCAAAGACTACAGTAAGCTTATACCCGGACACGGCGGGATAATGGATAGATTCGACTCTATCATCGCCACCGCTTCGGTTATGTACGTTCTTCTCAATATTCCTTATATCGCACAGAATATTCTTTAAGAGGTAATTACTTTGAAGGCAATATACGAAAAATCCATAACCGTCTTAGGCTCGACGGGCTCTGTAGGAACGCAAGCGCTTGACGTTGCACGCTCACAGAATTTAAAGGTTGATGCCATTTCCGGCGCTACACGTATAGATATACTGGAACAACAGATAAGAGAGTTTTCGCCCTCTGTATGTGCTGTCCTTGACGAAAGCAAAGCAAAAGAGCTTGCCGTTAAGGTCGCAGACACCGACTGTAAAATAGTTTCAGGGTACGAATCTATCGTAGAGCTTGCGGGCAAGGGTGTCAGTGATTCGGTTATTAATTCCATCACGGGAAAGGCAGGGCTCCGCCCTTCGCTTGCCGCAATCGAAGCAGGTACGTCTCTTGCTTTAGCCAATAAAGAAACTATTGTCTGTGCAGGTGAAATAGTAAACAAAAAAGCCGCTGAGATGAACGTTAAGATACTTCCCGTTGACAGCGAGCACAGTGCTATTTTCCAGTGTATAGGCGATAGTCGTCACGAGGATATCAATAAGGTTATATTAACAGCCTCAGGAGGTCCTTTCTATGGGAAGACCCGTGAGGAGCTTGCGGGTATTACTCCCGAGATGGCGCTCGCTCACCCGACCTGGAAGATGGGACCTAAAATTACCATCGACAGCGCAACTCTTATGAATAAAGGCTTTGAGGTTATTGAAGCAAGGTATCTTTTTGATATGCCTGCCGAAAAGATAGAGGTCATAGTTCATCCCGAGAGCATAGTTCATTCTATGGTAGAATATATTGATAGAGCAGTTATAGCACAGCTCAGCTGTCCCGATATGCGACTCTGCGTTCAGTATGCGCTGTCATATCCCAACCGTTGTACAGGCACTCTTAAGCCTCTTGATCTCGCCGATATCGGATCTCTCACCTTTAAGAGACCTGATATGGAAACCTTCAAGCTTCTTAAGCTTGCTTACGATGTGCTTGACAGAGGCGGAAACATCGGAGCTGCACTTAACGGTGCAAACGAGAGAGCGGTTGCTCTGTTCCTGGATAAAAAGATATCCTTTACCGATATTATGGATCTGGTATGCACAGCTGTAGATAAGATAAAATATATAGAAGAGCCCACGATCACCGATATCGAAGAAACTGATATCATAAGCCGTGAGCTTGTAGATGAGCTTTTAAGGAGCTGATATTATTTATATTATAATAGCATTACTTGTTTTTTGTCTGTTAACTCTGTTGCATGAATTGGGCCATTACCTGTTTGCAAGACTTTTTCACGTTGCAATAAAGGAATTTGCCGTTGGAATGGGCCCCAAGGTGTATTCAAGGGTATCGAAGAAAACAGGTATACGTTACTCTTTCCGTCTTCTGCCTATAGGTGGCTTCGTGTCGATGATCGGAGAGGATGAGGATTCCGAGTCCCCCGACGCCCTTTGCAACAAGCCGGTATGGCAGAGAATGATAATCTGTGCCGCAGGATCGGTGTTTAACGTAATTACCGGCGTTATTCTTATATTTGCAGTTATAATAACGTCTCCTGCTATAGGCTCGACGGTCGTTGCGGAATTCAGCGAAAACGCGGTTTCCTGCGATTACGGCTTGCAGGTTGGTGATGAGATAATTGCTATAGGCAACGATAAAACACCTACCTGGAGAAACGTCGTTTACGAGATAGGCCACGTCGGTGCCGACCCCGTGCACGTAACCGTATTGAGAAACGGTGAGAAAATTACCCTCAGTAACGTTAATTTCGGTGAAGAGGTAAACGAGGGCGTTACCTTTGGAGTTATAGATTTTCTTGTTGCAAGAGAGGATAAGACTCCTTTGAATATCCTCAGACATACGTGGCACGCTTCAACTCTTACCGTAAAGATGATATGGGAATCACTTATGGATCTTATTACGGGAAAATATGGCTTTGAAGCCATGTCCGGACCTGTTGGCGTAACTACTACCATAGGTGATGCGGCAAAGCAGGGAATAGGCAGTCTGATGTACCTGTCGGCGGTTCTTGCTATGAACTTAGGCGTGTTTAATCTTTTACCCCTGCCTGCTCTTGACGGCGGAAGATTGTTCTTCCAGTTAATAGAGCTTGTACGCAGAAAGCCCATCCCGCCTAAATACGAAGGAATGGTCCATTTTGCAGGAATCGTATTGCTTATGGCGCTGATGGTGGCAGTAACCTACAAGGACATTATTAAATTGATTACAGGTTGATTATGAAAAGAATTTCAAGAAAAATTAAAATCGGAAACAGATATATTGGCGGTGATACACCTGTAAGTGTACAGTCGATGACAAACACTGACACATGCGACTTTGAAGCAACTTACCGTCAAGTCAAGACTCTTGAGGAGCGCGGATGCGATATCATACGTATGGCTGTTCCGAACAAAGATGCCGTCGGAGTGTTCAGCTATCTGAAAGAGAAGGGAATAACCATACCTCTTGTGGCAGATATTCATTTTGATTATAAGCTTGCTGTCGCATCATGCGATGCCGGTGCTGATAAAATCAGGATAAACCCCGGTAATATAGGCTCTGACGATAATATTAAGGCTGTAGTTGAAGCCTGCCGTAAGCATAATATGCCTATAAGAGTCGGTGTAAACTCAGGCTCTCTTGACAAGGATATACTTGCTAAGCACGGTCGCGTTACTGCTGATGCTTTGGCAGAAAGCGTACTTAAACACGCGGCTATTCTTGAAAGATTTGATTTTAACGATATAGTTCTTGCTATTAAATCATCCGATCCCGCAATGATGGTTGCCGCAAACAAGCGTGTATCCGAGATGTGCGATTATCCTTTGCATCTGGGTGTTACGGAGGCAGGCAGTATGCGTATGGGAGTTATGAAATCTGCCGTTGGTATCGGGGGACTTCTGACTCAAGGTATCGGTGACACCGTCCGTGTTTCTCTTACGGCTGACCCTCTCTACGAAATAGACTGGGGAATCAAAATACTTGAAGCCGCAGGCGTTCGCGAAAAAAGCGGTATTGAGATAGTTTCCTGTCCCACCTGCGGACGTACACAAATTGATATGATCGGTCTGGTTGATGAGTTTGAGAGCCGTATGACCACTGAGATAAAGACCAACAAAAAGCTCAAGGTAGCAATTATGGGCTGTGCGGTAAACGGACCGGGAGAGGCAAGAGAAGCTGACATTGGTATAGCCGGCGGCAAGGGTGAAGCGTTGCTTATAAAGAAGGGCGAGGTCATCAAAAAGCTGCCTGAGGAAGGGCTTATATCTGCTCTGATTGACGAGATAAACAAGATGTAGAAAGGCAATTAAATTGGCTAAGACGTTTTTAGAGGTGTTTTCAAAATACGAGCCTACGGAATTGGCTGCTTCGCTGTTAAGCGGCTGCGAAATACTGGCGCGGCGAGCCGACGTTGAGAAGCGCATGCTTGAGGTAGACGTAAGATTTGAAAACATTGTTAAAAAAGATATTCTCTATAAAATCGAAGAAGAGATTGCAAAGGCCTATGATCTTCGCCTTATGCGTATATGTCCCAAGTACGACTCTTCTTTGTTTTATGATGATTATATAAGTGAGATACTTAAGGAGGCTTCCAGAAGCGCTGACGTTTCCAGAGGCTTCTTTAATGAATATACATATACAGTTGACGGTAACAGGATAACCGTTTATCTCTCCTTTACCAACGGCGGAATCGAGCTTCTTTACAGTGCCGACACGCCCAGAAGGATCGAGGATATTATTCGTTCCGAGTTTGGACTTAACTATAACGTAGGCATTACAAGGGACGAGAACTCTACCTTTGACTATGATTCCTACAATCAGGCTCAGTTCGAGGAGCTGTCCTACTACGTCGGTGAGATAGAACGGGAAAGAGACCGTATAATATCTCAGCAGGCAAAGGATGCTCTGAAGGAGGAGATTGCAAAGGAGCCCGTTGACTACGTTAACTCTGTAGAGGATAAGGATTTCATAATCGAATCTACACCCGAGGGTTATATAAGGAGCGGTAATCTTATATTCGATATAAGCGACCCTCAGTTCTTTATGAGCGAAGAGCCCTTTGATATCGTTCCTACTCCTATTTCACTGATGACCTCTAATATGAGAGGTGTCGTTGCACTCGGTAAGGTAGTCAACTTTGAAGCAAAGTCTACGCGTAAGAACGACAAGCAGATCATTTCCTTCGGACTTACCGATGAGCAGGGTTCAATTACGGTAAAGGCCGTTATGGAAAACGAGGCGGCTGAGCCACTTATCAAAACTATAAGTAAATCTAAATACAAGCAGAAGAGAGGTACCATCAAGGTTGAGCTCTATTCTGCGTGTCTTGCCGTATACGGTAACGTTAAGGCAGACAGCTTTGACGGTGAATATACTCTGAACCTTTCGGATGCTTGTCTCGTAAAGCAGATACTGCGCGAGGATAAAGCCGAGGAAAAGAGAGTAGAGCTCCACTGTCACACAAATATGTCGGCAATGGATGCTACCATCCCGCCCGTGGAGCTCGTGGAGACCGCTATACGCTGGGGACACAAGGCTGTAGCGATAACCGACCACGGTAACGTTCAGGGCTTCCCTGAAGCTATGCTGGCCGCCGAAAAGAAGGATATAAAAATCATCTACGGTATGGAAGCCTACTATGTAGATGATACCGCAAGAGCTCTCTACGGTGATAAGACCGCTTCTCTTGAGGATGAATTTGTAGTATTTGACCTTGAAACCACGGGTCTGTCAGCAATGTATAATAAGATAACAGAGATCGGTGCTGTCAAGATCAAAAACGGTCAGGTTATCGATGAGTTTAACACCTTTGTTAATCCCGAGGTACATATACCCGAGGAAATCACCGAGCTTACAGGCATTACCGACGAAATGGTCAAGGACGCGCCTAAATGCGATGTTGCTTTAAAACAGTTCCTTGATTTCTGCGGTGATGATATCATTATCGCACACAATGCAGTATTCGATACTTCTTTCATAAGAGCGGCGGCAAAGGAATATAAGATCCCCTTTGAAAACACATATCTTGATACGGTTGCATTATCGAGATACGTAAATCCCGAGCTAAATAAGCACACTCTTGACACACTTCAGAGATATTACAAGCTTCCGGATTTTTCACATCACAGAGCTTGTGACGATGCGGCAATGCTCGCAAAGATATTCTTCTGTATGTGCGAAAAGCTTAAGCTTGAAGGTATATTTGACTTTGAAGCTATGGTGCGTATAATGGCGGACAAGGCTGATCCCAAGAAGCTTCGTTCACATCATATGATCATTCTTGTCAAGAATCTTGTTGGTCTTAAGAATCTGTATTATCTTATATCCCAGAGTTATCTTGACTACTATTACAGACATCCGCGTATACCTAAGACTCTGCTCGAGGAGCATCGTGAGGGTCTTATAATTGGCTCCGCCTGTGAAGCCGGCGAGCTTTATACGGCTATAAAGCAAAATAAATCCAGAGATGAGCTCCTAAAGATAGCAGATTTCTATGACTATCTTGAGATACAGCCTCTTTGCAACAATATGTTCCTTGTAAATGAGGGAAGCGTCCCCGACGTCGAAGCACTCAAGGATATCAACAAGCTGATAATAGATCTTGGTGACGAGCTGGGTAAGCCTACAGTTGCGACCTGTGACGCACACTTCCTTGAAAAGCATCATGAGATATACCGCAAGGTACTTCTTAAATCGATGAAGTTTTCTGATGCAGACAAGGATACTGGAATATATCTTCGTACTACTGATGAGATGCTGGAGGAGTTTTCATACCTCGGTGAAGAAAAGGCCTATGAGGTTGTTGTTACCAACACCAACAAGATCGCTGATATGGTAGAAAGCATCCGTGCTATTCCTGAGGGCACCTATACGCCCGAAATGGAGGGCGCAGAGGAGGACCTTCAGCGTATCTGCTGGGAGAGAGCTAAGACAATGTACGGTGATCCCTTGCCCGAGATAGTAAGCGAGAGACTGGACCGTGAGTTGACCTCTATCATCAAAAACGGCTTTGCTGTGCTTTATATGATCGCACAGAAGCTCGTTTGGTACAGCGAGGAGCAAGGATACCTTGTTGGTTCCAGAGGCTCTGTAGGCTCCTCTTTCGTTGCTACAATGGCAGGTATAAGTGAGGTTAACCCCCTTGTGCCTCATTACAGATGTCCCGACTGCTTATATTCCGAGTTCTTTACCGACGGTTCAATTGGCTCCGGCTATGACCTTCCCGATAAGGTGTGTCCTAAGTGCGGAAAAAAGATGATAGGTGACGGTCACGATATTCCTTTTGAGACCTTCCTCGGTTTCTACGGTGATAAATCCCCTGATATCGACCTTAACTTCTCCGGTGACGTTCAGGGTAAAGTACACAAGTATACAGAAGAACTGTTCGGTAGCGAAAACGTATTCCGTGCCGGAACGCTCTCTGCCTTGGCTGAAAAAACCGCATACGGCTTCGTTAAAAAATATGCAGAAGAAAAGCAGATACCTCTTAACCGTTCCGAGATCGAACGTCTTAAGACCGGATGTGTCGGCGTAAAGCGTACAACAGGGCAGCATCCGGGCGGTATTATAGTTGTACCGCGACAGTATGACGTTTACGATTTCACCCCTGTACAGCATCCTGCAGACGATGCAAACTCCGACATTATAACAACGCACTTTGCATTCTCGTATCTCCACGATACTATCCTTAAGCTTGACGAGCTTGGACACGATATGCCGACCAAGTATAAGCGTCTCGAAGAATATTCGGGACTCAGCGTTATGGACGTTCCTATGAACGATAAAAAGGTAATGAGTCTTTTCCTTAATACAGAGGCCTTGGGTGTTACTCCCGACGATATAGGTGCCGAGGTCGGTACCTACGGACTTCCTGAGTTTGGTACGAGATTCGTCCAGCAGGTAATCGTTGCAACCCAGCCCAAATCATTCTCTGACCTATTACAGCTTTCGGGTCTTACTCACGGTACGGCGGTATGGTTAGGTAACGGTGACGAGCTTATTGCAAACGGTACCTGTACGATTTCAGAGCTTATCGGTACACGAGACTCAATCATGACATATCTTATCTACCAGGGAGTAGAGAAGAGCATGGCGTTCAAGATAATGGAGGATGTTCGTAAGGGTAAGGGTCTGAAGCCTGAATATGAGGAAGCAATGCGAGCCCAGAACGTTCCGGATTGGTATATAGGCTCTTGTAAGAAGATCCAGTACATGTTCCCTAAGGCTCATGCTGCCGCATACGTAACCTCAGCTATACGCCTTGCGTGGTTCAAGGTATATCATCCCGTTGTATTCTATGCCGCGTTCTTCACCGTTGCACCCTCAGGATTTGACGCTGATATTGTCAGCGGCGGTCTGAGCAATGTTTCTTTCACTTTGAAGGATATAGAAGAACGTAAGCGTAAGAAGATGGCAGAGAAGAAAGAGGAGGATATGATACCCTTCCTGCAGCTTGTAAACGAGGCGATGGCAAGGGGTATAGAATTCCTGCCTGTTGATCTTTATAAGTCTCATGCCTTTAAATTTCTACCTGAGGGCGACAAGGGCATACGTATGCCGTTTAACTCCTTGCCTGGTCTCGGTGATACGGCTGCGCAGAACATTATGGATGTATGTGCCGATAAGGATCTTCTCTCGATAGAGGACCTTCGCTCAAGAGCCGGTCTTTCAAAAACGGTTATCGAGATACTTCGCAGAAGTGGTGTATTCAAGGGTTTGAGCCAGACAAATCAGGTCTCTCTTATTGATGATAATAAGCCTGCTGTACCACAAAAAGAAAGCGAGCTTGACAAGCAGAGAAGGGAACTGATGGAGCAAAGCGAGGCTAATTCTATTCAAAAGAACGATGTAGTAGATTACGCAGACGACGATTCTCAGATATCAATGTTTTGATAAATAACGGTCACCAAAGTGACCGTTATTTTATTTAAAAAAATCAAAAGTTTTTTTGCAAAAAACCTTGACAAATCGATATATATCTGTTATTATATACAAGTCGATTACGGATCGATGCTGCTATGGCTCAGTCGGTAGAGCGCGTCCTTGGTAAGGACGAGGTCCCCAGTTCGAATCTGGGTAGCAGCTCCAGAATAAACCTCGTTCTTTTGAACGAGGTTTTCTGTTTTTATCTTAATCGGGAGATAAATGTATGTTAAGTGATATTATAATATTAATAATGGAATGGATCGGGACTATTTCGTTTGCGGTATCAGGTTCGCTTGTTGCAATAGGCTGCAGTCTGGATCTGTTCGGTGTAATATCGGTAGGATGTATAACAGCTGTTGGAGGAGGGATCATCCGTGATCTGCTTATTGGTAATATTCCGCCCTATGTTTTCTCAAATCCGACAATACTGTTTCTTTCTGCGATAACTTCTTTAGCAGTGTTTGTGATCGCATATCTTTTCAGAAAGAAATTTGATAAATTTCGTAAAACTACCGAACTTATAAATATATTTTTTGACGCTTTAGGGTTGGCGGCCTTTTCTATCACGGGTGTTGAGATAGCTTGTCTTTCCGAATATCAGGATAACGTCCTCCTCGTAATAACTCTGGGAGTTCTGACAGGTGTTGGCGGCGGTATACTCAGAGACGTATTGGTTAATCAAAAGCCGTACATTCTTATCAAACATGTATATGCCGTTGTATCCATCCTCGGCAGCTGCTCATATTATCTTTTAAGCGTAAAATTTGGGCATAAGGTGATTGCAACCTTATTTGTTATTGCTTTTACCGTTTTATCAAGAACACTCGCCGCAAGATACAGATGGAAATTACCTAAGATCAATATTGAATAAATAAAGCTCTCCGTATGGAGAGCTTTATTTATATAATTTAATTAAGCAAAAGGATTCTCTGTCTTATAGGGCAGGGAAGCAGGCTGGTTGTAGGAGATATCCTCAACACCGAGAAGCTTAACTACCTCGAAGAGAGTCTTACCGCAGTTAGCAAACGCAACACCGGAGTGGTGAGGGTAGTTCTTTTCGATAAGTACGTGACGGTAGAATCTGGGCATCTCGGGAATAGCGATAACACCGATAGTACCGAAGGAGTGAGAGGGAATATCGAGAGTCTCACCCTGAGCAATGTAGGATGTAAGTCTGCAATCAGCAGCACCCTGGAGTCTGAAGAGAGTTACGGGAGAGGAGATAAGATCGCCTTCAGCGGTACCTCTGGTGATGAAAGGCTCGCCTTCGGGCTCAAGATCGCGCTTCATGATACGCTGATAACCCATTGTAGGCTTTTTGAGTATGCAGGTAGAACCGTTACCACAATGGAAGCCCATGAACATTTCATTGTTCTTATAGCCCTTAGCCATATCCTTGTAGGTCTCGTAGAGATCCTTGGGAACGGTGTTGTTAATATCAAGAAGGGCGGGAGCCTTACCTGTTGCAAGATAGATCATATACTCGGAGAGAACGCCGTAGATATCAACCTCACAGGATACGGGAATACCCTTGGCAGCAAGACGTCCATTTACGTAGCAGGGAACGATCTTGAACGCTGTCTGGAAGGAAGGCCAGCACTTGTTAGCAAAGATAACGTGCTCGCAAGCGCCGCGGTTTGCCTCAGCCCAGTCGAGAAGAGTTACTTCATACTGTGCAAGCTTAGCGAGAGCATCAGGATATGTAACCTTTCCGCCGTAGTCAGCCATCATTTCCTCAACGATAGCGGGGATTCTCTCATCACCCTCGTGGTCGTTGAAGGAACAGAAGAGGTCAAGCTCACTGTTCTCCTGAATCTCAACACCGAGATCATAAAGAGGCTTGATGGGTGCGTTGCAAGCGATAAAATCCTGAGGTCTGGGACCGAAGGAAATTACCTTGAGGGAGGACATGCCGATAAGAACGCGAGCAATAGGCTCGAAATCAGCGATAGAAGCCGCTGTTTCGTCAGCAGTTCCTACGGGCTCGTCGGGAATAAATACCTTGAGACCGCGGAGCTTGAGATTGTAGGATGCGTTGAGCATACCGCAGTATGCATCGCCTCTGCCGTCAAAGAGGTCGTTCATGGACTCCTCAGCCGCTGCACAGAACATCTTGGGACCCTGGAACTTCTGAGCCATCATTGTTTCGGGAGTCTCAGGACCGAAGTTGCCGAGATAAACTACAAGTGCGTTAACACCGTTTGCCTTGAGGTCATCAAGAGCATTCATAGCATCAACTTCATTTTCAACAAGTACGGGACAGTTGTAGAGCTCAAGACCAAGCTTATCACACTCAGCCTTAACAGCGTTACGTCTGTTTGTACTGAGCTCCTTGGAGAAACAGCTTCTGGAAACCGCTACAATACCTATCTTTACCTTTACATCATTGGTAAACATAATTTTACTCCTTTATTTATATAATTTTATATTATTCATCAATTCATTTTCTCTGCCGAAATAATCATAAAGTCGGCAGAATTCATTATAGAGAGAATCATATATCTCTCGGTTAACAGGATCAGGCTTATAAGTAAAGTCCTTTAACTTACCCATAGCTTCGGCGGCCTCGGTCAATGTATCGTATGCTCCTCCCGCTACGGCACCTGTCATTGCAGCACCGAGAGCTGCAGCCTGAGGAGAACCGGAAATCTTGATTTCCATATCTAATACATCAGCATATAACTGCATCACAAAAGGATTTTTCTCAGCGATACCGCCTGCAGCGTGAATCGAATCGATATTTAATCCGTATTTACGGAAGTTGTCGGTAATTTTTCTGGCACCGAACGCTGTTGCTTCAATCAAAGCTCTGAATATATGCTCAGGCTTTGTTGAAAGGTTCATTCCGATAATACAACCTGCAAGCCCGCTTCGGCAGGGAAGAGCGCGGTTGCCGTTCCACCAGTCAAGAGCTATAAGTCCGTTCTCACCGGGCTTTAACTGAGCGGATTTTTCAAATATGTATTCTATATCGCTCTTTTTGTTTTTTTGAGCTTCAACCCTATATTCATAAGGTAGCATATTCTTGACGTACCAGGCGAAATGGTCTCCCATACAAGCCTGACCCGCCTCGTAGCCGTAATATCCGGGTATCATACCGTCCTTTACGTATCCGGCGATCTCTCTTACGTCAAGCTCTCTTTCATCGAGAGTCATAAAGCATGCCGATGTGCCTAATATCATAAGCATCTGACCGGGTCTTGTTACCTTGACTGCAGGAACCGTCGCGTGTCCGTCAATATTTCCTATAGCTACCGCTGTGTTTTCACTCAAACCGAGCTTTTCTGCCCATTTCTTTGTTATTGTACCTGCTTTCGTTGCTAAAGAACGAACTGGTGCATCGAGTTTTTCGGAAAGAAGATTGCAGAATTTAGGATCAAGCTTTTCAAAGAACTCTGTGGACGGATATCCAGCCTCGTGATGCCATAGCGCCTTATAACCGCACGTGCATGAGCTACGTACCTGTTCGCCGCAAAGTTGCCATACCAACCAGTCGGCCGCTTCAATAAAATAAGAGGCTTCATTGTACACCTCGGGGCTTTTATCAGCTATAAGCATGATCTTTGGTATAAGCCACTCAGAGGATACAGCACCGCCGTATCTGTTTATAAAATCCATGCCCTCACTTTTAGCGAGATTTGTCAGCTTGTCTGCATAAGGCAGGGAAGAATGATCCTTCCACAGCTTTACGTAGGCATCAGGGCAATTTTTAAATCTTTGGTTAAAGCATAAGGGATTTCCGTTGTGATCGGTAGGTATTACAGTACATGCCGTGAAATCCACACCAATTCCAATTATGTCCGAATTGTGAACACCTGGTTTTCTCAAGATCTCAGGAATGCAAAATTCGATCACGTCGATATAATCAGCGGGGTGCTGCAGAGCATAATTATCGGGAAGCTTTATTTCGCTATTGCAAAGATAATCATCCATCACGCCGTGCTTGTATTCCAGAGTAGCCTCGGCGATCATATTGCCGCTATCGACGTCTATCAGTACCGCTCGGCCTGACAACGTACCGAAATCTATGCCAATTGAATATTTAGCCATGCTTAGCTCCAAAACCAAAAATCTGAATCCTAAGAAAATTCTATAAATGATGAAATATACGTTATGAAAAAATCCTTTGGATTACACAGGTTGATTATATCATAGCAAAATAATTATTACAATACTAAAATTAAATCTAAAGGGATTTTTTAAAACCTATTAAAATATACGAAACAAAATTCCTTTGGAAAGCGAAATTTTACATACTTAGCCAATGGGATCAAATAATAGCATATCATTGACAACAGATATAATAAATGATAACCGGATAATGATAATTGTATTAAAACCTTAATATTATAATTGTTTATTCGAACGCACAACATGGCTATCTCCGAACGCACAACTTATAAATACAGCATCTTTGTTTACCGATACTTCTCCCAATTATATAAAATTTGTATTTTATATAATTGGATATTATATTTTTAGGGGCAGATAATATACTGCCCCTTATGGTATCAGAATAACGCTTTGCCTTCCCAATCGGGATCCGGCTGTACTTCAAGTATTTTACAGATGGTAGGTGCTATGTCTTTTATAGATACGTCCTTGAGTTCTGTGGCGCCTTTAAAGAATTTACTCTTTATCATAACGGGAATCTGTGTATCGGATTCAATGCCGTGGTCCGTATCGTGTCCGCTGTGATCCGAGAGAATTATTACCGTAGTATCGTCATCAACAACCTCCAAGAGCTTGTATATCTCTTCCCACACAAACTTAACACCATCAATATACTTGTCGGTCATCCATCCGTACCAGTGGCCATATACATCAATAACGTCGTAATGAATGAACGTAAAGCTGGTGAAATTATCCTTCAGGTATCTGATCGCTTCATGTGTCAACTTCTTCGAGGTATCCTCAACACCGTCGTAGGATGCGTTTATAAAGCAGTCGTAAGCAACGACACCGGGTCTGGAAAGATCTCGAAGCTCACCCCAGGTGTAAAACATCGCAGTTTTTCTGTCTCTTCTTCTCAAGACTTCACATATTCCCTTCACCGGGTTAAAATGCGCAGGATCATAGTTGTCTATACAGTTATGTACCGTAGGTTCAACTGCCTTAAAAAGTGACATATGACAAGGCATCGTTACTGCAGGCATTACACTTTTTCCGTTAAGAGTAGATGCAGCTTCATCATAGAATTTTTGCGCCTTGGGTACAAGCTTGATTGCATCCGGGTGCATACCGTCTGTAAGTATAACAATTACCTTTTCGTCATTAAGAATATTCATAGCTCTTCCCTTTCGTTGTAAATATAAAAAAGACCCGTTCATGTGGAACGAGTCCTATGGTGGGGATAATCGGGCTCGAACCAATGACCTCATGCATGTCAAGCATGCGCTCTAACCTGCTGAGCTATACCCCCATTCATTAATTAGATTATATCATAACGGGGTGTAAATTACAATAGATTTTAAAAAATATATAAACTATTCTCTATTTTTTTCGTGTTAATATTTACTTTTGTAAATTTGTATGATATACTTAATTAGTATGAATTATTATCTGCCTTGGAGGTAAAATAAAATGAAAGCAATAATTATGGCAGCAGGAAAAGGAACAAGATTACAGGAGGCAGGCAACCCTATGCCCAAGGTTCTCCGTCGTGCTAACGACAAGCCTCTTCTTGACTACGTTTTCGAAGCTATGCCTATGATAGACAAAAAGGACATAACTGTAGTAACCGGCTTTATGAGCGAAATGGTTGAGGATTATTACAAAGATATGGGCTGCTCCTTCCAGAGACAGGGCGATGCAGCTTACGGTACAGGTTACGCTGTAATGTGCGGTCTTGAGGACGAAAATTTCAAGGATTATCACGGCGATATTCTTATCGTTTGCGGAGATGCTCCTGTTATCAAGCTTTCCACAGTTGAAGGCATTATTAATATGCACGAGAGCGAAGGTAATAAGGCTACTCTTCTTTCCAGCGATACCAAGCTCAGACTTCCCTACGGCCGTATTATAAGAGATGAAAACGGTAACGTTATCGACATCCGAGAGGAAAAGGATTGTACAGAGGAAGAAAAGAAGATCACAGAGCTTAATATCGGTACATACGTATTTGATGCTGATGCTCTCCGCGAAGGTCTTAAGATGATCGACTGTAACAATGCAGCAGGTGAATATTATCTTACCGACGTTCCTCCTGCAATTGCAAAGATGGGCGAAAAGGTAAATGCATTTATCACATACGATGATGATGAGCTCGTTGGTGTAAACACTCCCGATGACCTTGCGCTTGTAGAAAAAATTCTTAAATCAAGATAAGGAAAAATATAATGGATAAGCCTGTTGAGTTCCGCCGTCGAGGACGCGGTTATGATAGAAACGATGTAAATGAATTCATTTCCCGCGAGAATATAAGATTCAATAAGCTCGAAGAAGAATATAATTCAAGGATCAGAAATCTTGAAAACGACATCGAAAAGCTTAGCGAGCAGATAGCATCATCCGAGGATGACAAAGCTCAAATTGTCAGTCTTGAAATTCAGATATCTGAGCTTAAGGACAACATATCATCTCTTGAGACATCTTTGACAGAAAAGGATGCCATTATTGACGGAATGAAATCCGCTGTAGATAACGCAAATTATAAGCTTGATATGGCTAATTCCATTATTGAAGATTTCAAAAATAAGCCTGTTGTACCCTGCTCTGCTCCTATTACGGAATCCACACATAATAATACTTTTGATGATTCCGTGATAGAAAAGGCTCAGAAATATGATTCAATATGCGATAATATTGACGAAATATTCGCCTTTGCCAAGGAAGAAGCTGATAGGATAATCGCAGAGGCAATTGAGATCAGAAAGCAGGCAGTTAAGCGTGCTCCTTCTCAGATCAAGAACGAATTGTCCGGCAGAAGCAGATCTATAATAGACGAATTGAGATCAAACATCAGAAGACAGATTAAAAAATAGAATAAAAACCTCCCCGGTGCACAAACTATTTTCAAGCACATGAAGGGAGGTTTTTTATTATGGCATGTTGCGATAACACCAAAGCAAATAACTCTATTGAGTGTACAGTAACCGAGTGCAAGTATCACTGCGATAACGCAAATTACTGTTCTCTCAATTCTATCAAGGTTGGCACACACGAAGCAAACCCCACAATGCCTGAATGTACAGATTGCCAGTCGTTCATGAAAAAGTAACTGCAAAAAAATCACCTGCATCGAATGCAGGTGATTTTTAATATATTGATTATGACATTGTGCTGTAGTTGGGTGCTTCCTTGGTAATTGATACGTCGTGAGGATGAGATTCCTTAAGACCTGCACCTGTGATACGAACAAACTGACCGTTTTCCTTGAGAAGCTCGACAGTTTCGCATCCACAGTAACCCATACCGCTTCTAAGACCGCCGAGAAGCTGGTAAATGGTATCTGCAACTCTTCCCTTATAGGGTACGCGACCTTCGATGCCTTCGGGAACGAGCTTCTTATTGTTCTCCTGGAAGTATCTGTCTTTGGAGCCTTTTTCCATAGCCGCAAGCGAGCCCATGCCGCGGTAAAGCTTAAAGCGTCTGCCCTGATAGATCTCAGTATCGCCGGGGCTCTCCTCACAACCGGCAAGGAGAGAACCAACCATGATAACGTCTGCTCCGGCAGCGATCGCCTTAGTGATATCACCGCTGTACTTGATACCGCCGTCTGCAATAACGGGAATATCATATTCCTTACAAGCCCTTGCAACGTCGAAGATAGCAGTAACCTGAGGAACACCGATACCCGCAACGACACGTGTTGTACAGATGGAACCGGGGCCGATACCAACCTTAACCGCGTCAACGCCGGCTTTGATCATATCAACAGCAGCTTCTGCAGTTGCAATATTGCCGCCGATAAGCTGAGCTTCAGGGAATGCGTCCTTCACCATCTTGATGCTCTTGAGAATGTTCATGGAATGTCCGTGAGCAGAGTCGAGAACGAGGAAGTCAGCACCTGCCTTGAGCAAAGCTTCGGCACGTGTAAGAACGTCCTTGGTAGCTCCGATAGCAGCGCCGCAAAGAAGTCTGCCGTTAGCGTCCTTGGCAGAGTTGGGGTACTTAGTTCCTTTTTCGATATCCTTGATAGTGATAAGTCCACGAAGAACGTAATTATCATCAACAAGGGGAAGCTTTTCTATCTTATGCTGACGCAGGATCTCCTGAGCCTCAGCATGTGTAGTGCCAACCTTGGAGGTTACAAGATTATCCTTGGTCATTACTTCCTTGATCTTCATATCCATAGAGTTAAGGAAGCGCATATCACGGTTTGTTATAATACCAACAAGCTTACGGTCCTCATCGCAGATCGGCACACCACTGATCTTATACTTAGCCATAAGAGCCTCAGCTTCATAAACATAATTATCGGGAGAGAGGAACAAAGGATCAAGAATAACTCCGTTCTCACTTCTCTTTACACGCTCAACCTCATCGACCTGACGCTCAAGGGGCATATTCTTATGAATAACGCCTGCACCGCCCTCACGTGCGATGGCAATAGCCATATTGGACTCGGTAACGGTATCCATAGCAGCTGACATGATCGGCACGTTAAGTGTAATCTTCTTTGTCAGTCTTGTACCAAGCTTGATATCAGCAGGAAGAACAGAACTTTTTGCGGGGATAAGAAGCACGTCATCGAATGTTAAAGCTTCTTTAGTGAACTTATAGGACTCATCAAAACTCATCTTTGGACCTCCAATAATTATATTTTAACTATTATATATCATTTAAACCCTTAAGTCAACACAAAATTATTAATTTTTATTGTTGAAAATACAGGAAAATTGTTGTATAATGCTATTAGTTATATGCAAGGAGTTCAATTATGAAAATAATTCAGATAATCAATCCCAAGGCAGGACACGGCCGCGCTGAGGATGTTAGGCTATCAAAGGATGAGATAATCCGATACACCACCACAGGTATACGCGATGCCGAAAACGCTGTTAAAAGATTTTGCGAAGAATATGAAGGTGAATTACATTTCATCGCATGCGGAGGCGACGGTACTATAAACGAGGTAGTGAACGGAATTATGTCTGCAGGAGCTTCAGACCGAGCATATTTCAGCGTTGCGCCGACCGGTTCCGGCAATGATTTTGTGAAGAATTTCAAATCTGAAAAAAAGAAACATAGAATAGACCTCATCAGATATAACGGCCGCTATGCCGTAAATATGATAAACATTGGCTTTGACTGCAGCGTGGTTGAAAAAACTCAGTTATACAAAAACAGAAAGCTCATTGGCGGAAGCATGGCTTACATTATGGGTATAGGAAACGTACTTCTTCATAAAATGGGTCAGAGCATGAACCTTAAGATCACTGACGAAAACGACGTTGAGACAGAGTATAACGGCGACTATCTTCTCTGTCCTGTCGCAAACGGCTCCTTCTGCGGCGGCGGCTTCAACGCTCTGCCCTTAGCTGAGCTCGACGACGGACTACTTGATATGCTTATAGTTTCAAATATTTCAAAAGCGAGGTTCGTTTCGGTTGTCGGTGAATACCGAAGCGGTACTTATATTGATACCAAAACAAGAGAAGTAAAGCCAAAGTTCTCGGACATCATTAAATATATTAGATGCAAGAAGGTATGTGTCAGCGGTATCAGAGCAATATGTATAGACGGCGAGCTCGAGGATGCCGAAAACGTAGAGATTGAAGTAGTACCGGATGCTATTACATATATAGGTTGATATGAATAAGAATTACGTTATGTCCCTTGATCAGGGTACGACAAGTTCAAGAGCTATAATCTTTGACAAAAAAAGTAATATAGTAACCGTATCTCAAAAGGAATTTACTCAGATATTCCCTGCTCCCGGGCTTGTTGAGCACAATGCCGATGAAATATGGAATACTCAGATAACAGTAGCCAAGGAAGCACTCGAAAAGGCAGGGTTAGGCTTTGAGGATCTCGATTCTATAGGAATTACCAATCAGCGCGAAACAGTTATCGTATGGGATAAGTATACCGGCGAACCGGTATACAACGCTATAGTATGGCAGTGCAGACGAACAGCCGAATTCTGCGATTTACTAAAGAGCAACGGTTATGCCGATATGATCAAATCCAAGACAGGGCTTGTTATAGATGCGTATTTTTCTGCTACAAAGCTTAAATGGATCCTCGATAACGTAGAAGGCGCAAGACCACGTGCAGAAAAGGGTGAGCTTTTGTGCGGTACCGTAGATACGTGGCTTCTGTGGAAGCTTACTGACGGGCAGATTCACGCAACAGATTATTCCAATGCATCGAGGACAATGCTTTATAATATAACAGAGCTTTGCTGGGATAAAGAGCTGCTTGAGTTGTTCGGTATACCCGAGATAATGCTTCCCGAAGTTTTACCGTCATCAGGTATGTTCGGCAAAACGTCTGCTTTAGTTACAGGAGTTTCGGTCCCCGTAACAGGCATCGCAGGTGATCAACAGGCTGCCCTTTTCGGACAGACCTGTTTCAACGAGGGAGAAGCTAAGAATACTTACGGTACCGGATGCTTCTTGCTTTTAAATACAGGAAACACACCTCACATCAACGATGACGGTCTCGTTTCAACCATCGCTTGGGGTATAGACGGTAAAGTTACCTACGCCCTTGAGGGCTCTGTCTTTGTTGGCGGCGCAGTTATCCAGTGGCTCCGCGACCAGCTTGGATTTATCACCTCGGCAGCAGACAGCGAGCTTGTAGCATCTAAAGTTGATGATACGACGGGCGTCTACCTTGTTCCTGCTTTTACGGGACTAGGTGCTCCGTGGTGGGATCAGTATGCGCAAGGAACGATGGTAGGTCTGACCAGAGGTACAAATAAGCATCATATAACAAGAGCAGCGCTGGAGTCGATTGCATACCAGAGCTACGATGTTATTAAAGCGATGGAAAGATCCGCTGGCATCAAGCTGGTTGAGCTTAACGTCGACGGAGGTGCATGCGCCAACAATCTACTTATGCAATTCCAGTCGGATATATTGAATTCTGTTATAAACCGTCCCGCTTGCATTGAATCAACAGCCTTGGGCGCCGCTTATCTGGCAGGTCTTGCTACAGGATTCTTTGAATCAAAGGAAAGCATCAAGGAAGGCAAAGACATTTCCAAACGTTTTACCCCCAGTATGAGACCGAACGTTTTTGACGAAAAGATTAACGGCTGGCATAACGCTGTAAAACGAACTTTGTCTTATGCGGAGTAAAAACCTTGTGATGTGCGGGATCTCGGCTGCACTTATGTGTGTCCTGTGTCCGATAGCTATTCCGCTTAATGCTGTTCCGATAACCTTTGCTACTTTGATAATATATCTTATCGCGTTGATATGTGACGTGCGAACTTCGCTTTTATCTGTTATGATATATATAATTCTTGGTTGTATGGGTTTACCTGTGTTTTCGGGATTTAACGGAGGTATTGGACATATCCTCGGTCCTACAGGAGGCTTTATAATCGGGTACATTCCTTTAACACTTTGCGTATCGCATTTCAATAGAGGTAAGACCACACGCATTTTCGGATCGATAATGGGTGTGATCTCCCTATATATTATTGGTTGTATCGGGTATTCTGTATACTTCAACGAAGCTATCATAACAGCATTCACTTTATGCGTTCTTCCTTTTATACCCGGCGATATCATAAAGATAGTAATGTCTTTGATGATATATCAAAAAGTTAAAAAAATTATAATATAGAAATTTGCAGTTTTTTCGTCAAGAAAACTGCTTTTTCTATTGCCAAAAACAAAAAAATATTGTATAATCAATATGTATGTAAATACAAAATTATTACGAGGTAAGTAAATATGACAGGTATTTTAATTCAGTTGTTTATGCTGCTTGGTGGCCTTGCGTTCTTCCTCTTCGGTATGAACGTTATGTCCTCCGGACTTGAAAAGCTTTCAGGCGGAAAACTGCAGTCTACTCTCAACAGCGCAACAAACAATACAGCCAAGAGTCTGGCGCTCGGTGCCGGTATAACTATTGCAATTCAGTCTTCCTCTGCTTTGACTGTTATGCTTGTAGGTCTTGTTAACTCGGGTATAATGAACCTTGAAAGCACCGTTGGTGTAATAATGGGTTCGAATATCGGTACGACTCTTACGGCGTGGCTTACCTCTCTTACAGGTATTGATTCCAGCGGACCTATTGCTCTGCTCAAGCCTTCTTCCTTCGCACCCCTGCTTGCATTCATCGGTATAGCTCTTACTATGATGGCTAAGAGCAACAAGAAAAAGGATATCGGTAACATTCTTGTGGGCTTTGGCGTACTTATGTTTGGTATGGAGCTTATGGGAGACGCTATGGCTCCTATAGCTACATTCGCCGAGGAGAACCCTGAGACCTTCAAGCCTATTCTCGGTTTCTTCACCAATCCTATCGTAGGCGTTCTTGTGGGTGCAATATTCACAGGTATCATTCAGAGCTCCGCAGCCTCTGTTGCAATTCTGCAGAACCTCACCATAGCGATGCGAACAACTACGACTCCCATTACATACGGTGTAGCCGTACCTATCATTATGGGTCAGAACATTGGTACCTGTGTCACATCCCTTATCTCGAGTATTGGTGTTAACAAGAACGCGAAGCGTGTTGCTTGTATACATATAATGTTCAACATGATCGGTACATGTATAGTGTTATTGCTTTACATCCCCGCATACTTTTTACTCAACGATTTCCTCACCTCACGTATAGATACATTCGGTATCGCTATATGCCATTCTATATTTAACGTATTTACTACACTTCTTCTCCTTCCCTTCCAGAAGCTGCTTGTCAAGCTTGCAAACATCATTATCAAGGATAAGAAGGGTGTTGAGGAACAGTATGAGTTCATCGATGAAAGACTTCTTAACACACCCGCCTTTGCAATACAGGAGTGCACACACCGATGCATAGAGATGGCTAGCAAAGCGCAGACCTGTATCTTAGCCGCAATCAATCTCTGCGGCAATTACGACGAACGCAGAGCTAACGACATTATCAAGATCGAAGACGATATCGACATGTACGAGGACAAGCTTGGTACATTCCTTGTCAAGCTCTCCAAAAACGAGCTTTCTGACAAGGACAGCGCTGAGGTATCCAAGATGCTTCATTCCATCGGAGATTTCGAAAGACTCGGCGACCATGCCGTTAACCTTATCAAGGTAGCCCGCGAAATGCACGATAAAAATATCACCTTTACAGCAGATGCGGTTGCCGATCTCGCAGTTGCCCGTAAAGCATTGACCGATATCGTAAATATGACTGTTGATGCTTATACCAACGGCGATCTTTCAGGCGCTAACAACGTCGAGCCTCTTGAACAGGTTATTGACGGTATTATCGCTTCGGTTAAGTCAAGACATATAAACAGACTTAAGGGTGGCGAGTGCACTATTGAGCACGGATTCGTTCTCAGCGATATGCTTACAAACTTTGAGCGTGTATCCGACCATTGCTCCAATATTGCCGTTACAATGATCGAAGTCGTACAGGACAGCTACGATACACACGAATATCTTCACGCTTTAAAATCAATCGATAACGAAGAATTTAAAGAAAAATTTATTGAATTTTCTTTACAGTATAAGCTTAATTAAATTTAAGAGGTGCATATGAACAACCTTGAAACAAAGGAAAAGTCAGTTAAAACGTCACCGCAGACAATAGAGATACGTCATCCCGGCAAATTTTATTATTTTGTAAAGCGAGTTCTTGATATCGTCATATCATTCTTTGCCCTTATACTTCTCTCCCCTGTCTTTTTGGCGATTGCAATTGCTATCAAAATAGACGACGGCGGAAAAGTGTTTTATATTCACAACAGAGTAGGAATGAATGGTAAAAAAGTCGGTATATTTAAATATCGCAGTATGATGGAAAATGCAGACAAGATAGAAAACATTCTCTCGCCCGAACAACTTGAAGAATACTTTAAGGAATATAAGATCGACAACGATCCCCGTATTACAAAGGTAGGTAATTTTCTTCGCAAATCGTCCCTTGATGAGCTCCCTCAGCTTCTAAACATTTTATTAGGTCAGCTTTCGATCGTAGGTCCCCGACCTATAATGGAGGATGAGCTTATTCATTACGGTGATGACGTTGATAAGCTCTTAAGCGTAAAGCCCGGGCTCACAGGATATTGGCAAGCATATGCAAGAAATAACGTTACATACGAAAGCGGCGAGAGACAGCGTATGGAGCTCTATTATGTTGATAATCAGAGCATGTGGTTTGACGTAAAGATATTCTTTAAAACCTTTGTAAGTGTTATCAAGCGTGATGGAGCACAGTGAGATGAATAACAATCCAACAGTATCTATAATCATACCGTTATACGGCTGCGAAAATTATCTTAGAGAAACACTTGATTCCGTTGCCGCTCAGACCTTGACAGACTGGGAAGCAATACTCATCAATGACTGCTCCCCTGATAATTCTCTTACTATAGCTAAGGAATATGCAGAACGCGACTGTAGATTTAAAGTATATTCTCACGACGTCAACAAAGGCGCTCACATGGCACGAAATACCGCTTTGGAGTACGTAAACGGTAGATATATTGCATATCTCGACTCTGATGATGTTTGGATGCCGGAAAAACTTCAGCTTCAACTCGATTTTATGTCTAAAAACGAAGTATACGCTTGTATAACCGGATATCAGACTATCGAAGAGGACGGAACATACCGTAACACCGTATTGGTTCCTAAAAGAACCGGCTACAAGCAAATGCTTGGCAATACGCTTACCTGTACCCACACAGCTATATTTGATACCAACAAGGTGTCTAAAGATCTTCTTGTTATGCCTACGATAGGTGCTGCAGAGGATCTGGCGACCTGGCTTAACGTTATGAAAGCAGGATTTGACTTTTACGGACTTGATGCTGTTATGGCAAAATACCGTAAACACGGAGGTTCTCGTTCTTCAAACAAGCTTCGCGCAATGAAAAACACCTGGAACATATACCGCAAAATAGAAAAAATCAATATTTTCAGTTCTGCGTATTATTTTATTGGATATGCATACCACGCAGTTAAAAAGAGATTAAAATAAGCGAGCTATATGCTCGCTTATTTAATATAGGAGTACATTATGTCAATAGAAAAAGTCAGAGAATATTTTAAAGAATACGGTATAGAGGATAGAATACTGGAGTTTGAGGTATCAAGTGCAACGGTCGAGCTTGCTGCTCAAGCCGTGGGAACAGAACCTGCACGAATTGCTAAAACTATGTCATTTACGGTCGGTGACCAGCCTATACTTATACTTCTTGCAGGCGACGTAAAGATTGATAACCCCAAGTATAAGTCAGAATTTCACACCAAAGCGAAAATGATATCCTTTGAAGACGTAGAATCTGTCATCGGACACGGTGTAGGCGGTGTTTGTCCGTTTGCTGTCAATGAAGGAATAACAGTATATCTTGACGAATCATTAAAGCGCTTTGAAAGTGTTTTCCCTGCAGCAGGTAGCTCAAACAGTGCGATAGAGTTAACGATACCCGAGCTTGAAAAATATTCAAAATTCAAAAAGTGGATAGACGTATCAAAAGCCATCGTTTAAACGATGGCTTTTAACATTTCACATAACAGTTTCCAGGTGCGCTCTACCGATGCAATATCCATACGTTCATCTGGAGAATGGATATCAAAAAGGTCGGGCCCGATGGATATGATATCAATTCCGGGCAGACGTGAAGAAATAAGACCGCACTCAAGACCGGCGTGAATAGCCTCGGTTACGGGTTTATGGCCGTACAGGGCTTCATAATGCTTAACGTACATATCTCTGAGCTTAGAATCAGCCATGTATTCCCAACCGGGGTATCTGTCTCTGGTGACAATATCACAGGAACAGAGCTTAGCAATCCTTGCGAGCTTCGCCACGGCAGAATCAATCGAATATTCGCTAGAAGAACGTATAAGATGTACGGATCTGTAGCATCCGTTATCAGCGCATACAATGCCTGTATTTGAAGAGGTCTCTACAAGCCCATCGATATGCTGAGACATACGGATAACGCCGTTAGGAGCACTTAAAATCGCTGATATAACTCTTGACGTATCTGCAAAGGTAAACATATTACCTATATGCTTGTTCTTTGACGTGTGGACCTTAAATCCTTTTTCATCCTTTGAAAGTATCTTTTTCTTTTCGGCAATAAACTCAGTAATTATATCTTTATAAATATCGAGATCGGGACTTGCGATAACAGCAACAGATTCACGGGGAATTGCGTTATCCTTGGTTCCGCCGTTAAACGAAACAAGGTTAAAAGGCTCGCGTGTGTACATTCTGTCAAGAAGCTCTGCCATAAGCATAATAGCGTTCTCGTGACCGATGTTGATATCAACACCGGAATGGCCGCCGCAAAGACCCTTTATCTCGATGCGCATAAGCTTGTTCTTTTCCGCAATGCTCTCAGATTCAAAGCTGAGCTCCGCACGAACACCGCCTGCACAGCTAACAACGCAAACGCCCTCGTCCTCGGAATCAAGATTGATCATAAGACGGGATTTTACGTCTGAATAATCAAAGTCGATAGCTCCGTTCATACCTACCTCTTCACTGGATGTGAAGAGACATTCCAGCTCAGGAAGCTCAAGAGATTCAGAAGTGAGCAGTGCAAGCATATAAGCGCAAGCAATACCGTCGTCGCCGCCAAGGGTAGTTCCCTTTGCTTTGACAAATCCGTTATCTATGTAAAGATCCAGCGGATCCTCTTCAAAATTATGCTCGGTATCTGCATTACACTGACATACCATATCGGTATGACCTTGCAGGATCACACAGGGAGCTTCTTCTCTTCCCTTGTCGGCATTGCGCCTGACGAGAATATTATCAGCGTCGTCTCTTCTGTATTCAAGTCCGTAAGAAGAAGCAACAGCGGCAATATAATCTACTACCGCTGTCTCGTTACCGGATCCACGGGGGATACGGGATATTTCTTCAAAGTACTTGAAAACAGCTTTAGGTTCAAGGTTTTCAAGTATGTAATTCATGTTATTACTCCTGGCAGAATGCAAGAGCAGCATCAGCTGCGGTTGCTGCATCGGGTGTAAAGCAGTCAGCGCCGATCTCGTCGCAGTAGGACTGAGTAACAGGGGCACCGCCGATCATGATCTTAACCTGATCACGGATACCTGCTTCCTCGCAAGCCTTAACAATATCCTTCATAACAGGCATTGTTGTAGTAAGAAGAGCGGAGAGACAGATAATCTTGCAGCCTTCATCCTTAGCGGTGTTAACAAAATCCTCGACAGAAACGTCAACGCCAAGGTCGATAACCTCAAGACCCTTACCCTCAAGCATCATAGCCACAAGGTTCTTGCCGATGTCGTGCATATCGCCTGCAACGGTACCGATAACAACCTTACCCTTAGCCTGAACGTCATCAGAAACGAGGTAGGGCTTAAGAAGGTTAGCACCGATCTTCATAGCTCTTGCCGCTACAAGAACCTCGGGTACGTAAATCTCGTTATTCTTAAATCTTTCACCGATAACGCTCATACCTGCAAGAAGACCGTTCTCGAGGATATCCTTTGCGCTGAAGCCCTCTTCAAGAGCCTGAGGAACAAGTGTCTTCATAGCAACAGACGCTTCTCTGCCGCCTGCCTGAAGCTTTTCGGAAATTTCGTTAATTATAGACATCAAAATGACCTCCAAATAAATATATATGATAAGTATATCATATATGGAGCGTATTTGCATATATATTTTGTAAATTTTTTGCTTTATGTATGGTCAATATTCCTATACATTAATATTGTTCAACTGTGTAAATTAATCTTGTGACAGGAGGTGAACTAATGTTTAAAAAGATAGTAATTATTTTAATGATTATTTCAATATTCGCCCTTCCCTCTTTTGCTGCTTCTGTAGGAGATACCGTTTCGGTAGGTGGTATGCCCTTTGGTATAAAATTTTATACCGACGGTGTTCTTGTTTGCGGTGTGTCCGACGTAGATACGGATAAAGGCAACGTATCACCCGGGTCTTTAGCGGGATTAAAGAAGGGAGATATTATCACAAAAATAGACGATACAGATATAATCTATGTAAACGATATATTGAAATTGCTTAAGAGATGTGACGGTAAAGCACTGAATATTTGCTACCAAAGAGAGTCTAAAAGGAATAGTGCCACCATTACACCGGTAAGATCGGTAAGCGAAGATACGTTCAAGTTGGGTCTATGGCTTAAGGACGGTACCGCCGGAATAGGTACAGTAACTTATATTGAAGATAATGGAAACTTCGCAGGACTGGGACACGGTGTATGTGACGCAGAAAGCGGAGCTCTTTTAAAACTTCGAGAAGGTCAGATAACTAACGTAACAGTTACAGGGATAAAACCCAGCTCAGAAGGCGATCCCGGTCATCTGCAAGGTATATTTACAAATGAAACAGGAACTGTTTCTTTAAACACAGTGCAAGGTGTCTTTGGTAAGCTTCAAACTCTTCCTGATATAACTACAAAGGCTGTAGTTGCATCAGCCAAGGAAACAAAGGAAGGTCCTGCAAATATATTATGCACACTTGACGACAATATTATTTGTCAATATGATATAGAAATAGAAAAAATAAACCATAATGACAGCGATACCAAGAATTTTGTAATTAAGGTTGCTGATAAAACGCTTATCGGTAAGACAGGCGGTATTGTTCAAGGTATGAGCGGCTCACCCATTATTCAGGACGGTAAACTGGTAGGCGCAGTTACTCACGTTTTAGTGGATGATCCAACCAGAGGTTACGGAATATTCATCGAGAATATGTTAAAATCGGAATCATGATCATGAGGCGGGGGATTACCCTCGCCTTCTTGCTTTTTGAGATTTATTATAGTATAATTATTTAAAAGACAGTGATTAATTTTAACCGGCAGTTCTAAAAAAATATTTTATTGATAATAAATCTTAACGGATAAGTACTTTTTGTTATTCTTAATATAACACGTATATTATTATTGTTTAATATATAAAAATTCAACTGAGAGTAGAAGATTTCCCGAGTGCGGTTATTTTAGATTATGACGTCTTGTGATATAATTAGGTTAATGATAGATGGTAAGGGGGATATAATATGACATTCGGTGAAAATCTTAAAATATTACGAAACGCTCATTCTATTTCGCAAAAAGATTTAGCGGTAGAACTTGGTTTTTCATTTCAAAACATATCAAAATGGGAGAGGAATGAAAGTCTGCCAGACATCGGAACGTTGATTGAAATTGCAAGATTTTTTTCTACTACAACAGATGCGCTTCTCGGGTTCTCTCCTGAAGAAAAATTTTCAACACTTACAATTAATAAAAACGAAGTGGATATTTATTGTACCTATCCCAAAACAGAGACATCTGTTACAGGCAAGATGGTTTTTGTAATTGATAGCGAAGGTAAAATAACAGGTACCGTATTCATTCCACATATGCGTGCATATAGAACCGGATATATACGAAACAAGTATGAACCTTTTGAGGAAAAAAGCACGATTATTTACGAACATACATACCGCTCACGCCGTGAGGATATTGTTGACAATAAAAGAATTAAAATACCTGAAAACGGATTTTTGATAGCTGTTTCATATAATACTTTTGCTGCAAAAAAGATCATGAAATTTATCATTCCCGAGGAATACTCTGCTTTTTTAGATCCTGATACACATTCGGGTTGCTATAATAGCAGAAACGGAAAAAGTCTATTCAGTGATATTCTAAAACATAACGAACTCGACGATATTACCGTAGAATTGACCGATATCGGCATTGTTTTAAAGAAACCGTTAGAAACAGTTGATCCTATGTCGGTTAATATTGAAACACTTGCTAAAATTGTACGTAGTGAACTTCAAAAGGAACACGATAAACAAATTCAGCATCTTAAAGATAGAATTGATGAACTTGAGGATATGATTGGTGACAATGAAAGTGATATTGATGATCTAGCCGGACGAATAGATGAGATTGAAACTAAATTGTCAGAAGACTCATAAATAGTCAAAAGCACAAAAAAGATGAAGTTCATTCGTTGTCTTATTTAATTTCTGAATATATTTTAATAATCGACATACTCATGAAGAAAATTTTTGATATTAATTTATTAAATACAAAAGCCGGACTTTGTCCGGCTTTTAGTAATAATATTATTCGTCATTAAGAGATTTAAAAATAACGTTATATGTAAACATAGCATCCGAAAGGACTATTTCAGCATTGCCCTTGTATTCATACCCAGCCGGTTGATTTAATACCGAAAGAGTGTCATTCTCTTTTGTTGTGACCTCAAACCTCGCAACTCCTGCATCGTCGGTTGTCGCGGTGTAAGTTGTTTCGGCGGTTGTTAATTTTATCTCGACGCCGGGGATCTTGACGTTATCTCCATCCTTAGCGACTACCTCAAATACGGTAGGATCGGGAAAGATCTCGGAAACAAACTCCGTCATACCTGCACGGTATAACTTCTGTGTGTAATCATCACTTGTAAAATGATCGAATACAGGCACTAACTGTTCCTCAGAAGAAACTGTTCCGACGTCTATAAACGAGATAACCCCGTATCTGTCAATGATTACAGTGGTAGGACATCTTGAAATACCAAATCTGGCGGGAATTCTGCGCGAGCAGGATGCCATAGGGAATGTTAAAGAATTTTCTTCCTTAAAAGATCTGATCTGTTCTGTATCATCAACAGCATTTAACGCTATTATTTCAACGCTATCCCCATACTTGCCGTAAAGATCGTTAAAAATCTTTAACTGCTCAACGCCGTGGGGAGAGTTAACGTACCAGAAATTAAGAATCAGCATCTTTTTCTTGTTAAGAATATCCGATATCTTAACGGTGTCGCCGTTATCAACCGTCACAGACCAGTCGCACATAACGTTACCGCCAGCAAAGCTTGCATCGTAAATATCCTCGCCCTCTATAATCTTTGAGGAAAATGTGATGTTGGTAGTTTCGCCTTCAAACGAGTAGTGTTCTGCTACGTCGTAGCCCTCAGGAATACCTGAGAATACAACAGCGTAACCGTCATATTCAGCAAGAACAAAGGTAACCTTGCCGTCCTTATCGGTCTTAGCATAGTCCATCAGCTTCTCACAGCTGCTGTCAAAGTAAACAAACACGTCTATATCCGGCAATAACATATTACCTTCAGTCTTGATAGCAACAGTATACTCCTTGCGCGGTGCATCCTTTAAAAAGTCATATTGACTTTCGGTGTTGTTATCCGAAAAATAATAAAAGTACAATATAGACCCTGCAACAACTACGGCAAGCACACAGATCAGAATAACTGTAAGTAGCTTGGATTTTTTCATTTGAATTGCTCCTTATATTATTGTAGAATTAATTTTCACTGTATCTATAATACTACATTTCTTTATGAAATACAAGATTAAATCTAAATCTTAATAATTAATTTATGTAATCCCGTTATAAAAAAATGCTTCGCATAAGCGAAGCATTTTTAAATACTATATTTATCTCTTTTTGCGGGTGGTTACAACAACGCCGAGACCTGACATTGCAAGCACCGCAAGATTGATGATAAAAGGATCACCTGTCTGTGCTGCACCTGTAACGGGCTTGCCCACGGTTGTTCCGGTAACAGGCTTACCTACGGAGGTACCGGAGCCAAAGTTATTACCGCTGCCTACGGGCTTACCTGTACTGCCGTTGCCGCCGCCAAAGGACTGACCGCCGGTAGGAAGGTTGCTTCCGTTGTTACTGTTATTGTTATTGTTATTATTGCTGTTATTATTGCTTATAGAACCGTCATTGATGAAATAGCATGCAAAGAGGTAACCGTCGTCGGCGGTTGTACCAAGGAAGCCGTCCTCACCGTACCATCCCTGGAAATGACCTGTACCCTTATAGATAGCAATAAGGTCATCGGTAAGGGGGTAGAGACCGAGAGTTTCGTCCGCACAGTCAGCGTACTGTCCGAACGCCTCGTTATAGTCAACTTTATAAGCTACCTTATCTCCATCCATAATTACGTCCTTGAGCTGTCCGTAGCTCATTGCGTCAACGAGATTCATCATCACATCATCAAGATCAACGTAAAGGATAGGACCTGTAGCTGAATCGAGGTGATAATAACCGTCGCTGCCCATTACGGGAACGTTTACAACGTTATCAAAAACCTCAACAGGCTCAAGTTTATCAGCATCACCTGTAAAGGTAAACGAAACGGGCTTGTGAGAGTTTACGTATATCTCGAAAGGAGTTTCGTCTATGATAAGTTCCTCGCGGGTAATGGAAATGCTTACAGAATCACCATCATCTACACTTCTCACGGTAGGATTATACTTTGCAGCAACCCAAATAGACTGACCAACACCGTTACATTCCCATACGATAGAATTAGTATTGATAGTATCAGCAGTAGGCTCTGTGCTTACCCACATGCCGTTATAGCTCACAATACCGATCAAGGCATTTGTAGAGGAAAGTGTATATATGCCTATATCAGCGGGCTCAAATGTGAAGATGGTATAATTGTATCCGTCAAGAAGAGGATAATCATTGGTGCCTAAAGCAAGAAGAACATCGCTGTTAGCATAGGAATCAGTTGCAGGAGGTTCGGGTTCAGGATCAGGTTCGGGCTCGGGATCGGGTGTGGGATCAGTGCCGCCATCGCCACCTTCGCCTGCTTCAAAGGAAAGGGTCCAATTAACTGTACCTGCAGGTGTAAAGAATTCGTTTGCGGGATTATACGTGTTTACGAAAATTGTAAGAGTATCGCCTGTATTCACAGTATGTGTCTCTGCAGAAACTACAGGATCATCGTCACACCAATGAGTATCACCGTACTTGAAATTCTCACCGTCAGCCATCTCAATGTTAACGCTGTACTGCCAACCGTTTGCATTGTTATCCGACATAGCTACAGTTGCAGTGCCAGCCTCGGTTGCAGTCCATTTGTAATAGAAGCCCTGAGAGCTTGCTTCAAACTCGGGAGCATAAGTGCCGGGAGTGATAACCTCGGGGTTACCGTTTGTACCTACAGCACTGAAGCTGAAGTCAACGGATATAGTACCTTCAGGATTGCTCCACTGATTAGAGGGATCGTATGTAGCCACAAAAGCGATAACCTCATCACCCTCATTTACATTGATCTCTTCATAGAAGACAGGCTCAGCCTCGTCGGACCAGTGTGTGTCACCATAAACACCCTGTGTATTGTTATTGACAAAATACATCCAACCGATACTGTTATAATCAGCGTCGTATGCACCGACAGATACAGTGATTATTCCGTCAGAGGGAGCAACAGTCTTAAAGTAATAACCGGAGTTTCCTGCCGCAAGATCCTTGGTTACGGATGCGCCAAAACCGCCAAACATATTGGAGGACATAGTAACAGCCTCAGGATTATCAAGTGTTCCCTGCTCTACAACTCCGTTACCGCCAATAAGCTCAAGTTGAAGCTCAACAGCTTCAGTTCCGGAATTGTAGATGGAAAACATATCAGCACCATTCACCATCTCCATGGAAAGTGTATTGTTACCGCTTGTTGTTTCGGGAGTGTTAGGCTGTCTGCAGTACATTATCATATAGTTTGCAGTTGTGGCCTTAATAACGTTAAGTGTAGATCCGATACAGTCATCAACCTTAACCCAAGCTTCAGACTCTGCTTCAACCTTAACCGTAAAATGAGTACTTGTTGTTTTTAACTGATAAGGATTATCATACTGACCGAGAGTAGAATCCGTAGCAAAGGATGTTACGGGAAGTGTAAGTATGGAAACTATCAATACTAAGCTGAGTATATTTCTGATAATTTTCTTCATCTTAAATACTCCTTATAGATTAATTATATATACCGTTCCAGTATATGTCGATTGCAGGATATTTGCCTCTTTTGTTGGGAAGTGCGCCAACGTTGATAAGAAGCTCATCGCCCTGTGTTACCTCTATTTCTACGTAGCTGTTGCCATTAGCGTCTGTCTGAGCATCGGCTTCAGAGGTTCTCTGGGCAGAATTGTTGTTATTAGTTACAATAAAGATGCTATCTGCAGTAGCCTGTGTATAGAAACGTATAACACCGCTCTTCTCAGCGTAATGCTTGAAATAGAAGCCTGTATCGGCACCTTCTGCGAGGGATACGTTAAAACCTTCCTCAATACCGTCAACTACAGCGGGATTTGCATAACTTCCAAGCGCGCTTGTGAAGATAAGTTTAAAGGACTTGGCTGTATTGCTATAGTTACCGATACGGAAGCTTACGGCATCACTGGCAAGTGCACTGGGAACCTGGAAATAAACCTGACCGTTTACGGCATCATACTGAAGATTGTCGCAGATAACGTATGCATCGGCATCATTGATCGTGAGATACATGCCACCTACACGGTAGATATCGTAGTAAAGCTCGGAGCCTGCGGGAACGCTTACTGTTGTAACGGTCATATCCGCTGCAGGGATCTCGAGATAAGGCTGTGAAGCACTGCCCGCGCCTGTAATGACCTGGCCTCCGGGGTTAACATCGGTAACGGGAGCCTCGGTATCAGGAGTCTGTACAGTTGTTGTATCAGCTACAGTTGTATCGTCAGCTTTGGTTGTGTCATCGGTTACCTCTGCGGTGTCGCTGATATCGTCGGTAACAACGGCATCGTCGGTAACTTCAGCGGTATCAACGGTATCTTCTGCAGTTTCAATTGTTGTATCTTCGGTATCGACAGGATCGGATACAGGCTTTTTGCCGCCAAGGCCTATAACAAGTGCAACAACGATAGCTGCAACAAGTACGAGAGCTATACTGCCGAAGATTATAACCTTCTTGTTTAACTTCTTGGATTTTTCGGTAGTACTCATATTATGCCACCTTAGTTACGGTAACGGTATACTCAGTCATACCGTCCTCGAGATAGATCTCAGCTTCGCCGTTATACTCATAACCTTCAGGAAGAGTAAGAACAGAGAGCTTGTGTTCAGCAGTGATTTCTACGTTGAAGCTTGCAACACCTTCTGCATCGGTTACGGAAGGAACACAGGTATCCTTACAAACCTGAAGTACAGCACCTGCTACTACAGCTCCGGTATCATCAATAACGGTAACCTTAAATCCGGCAGGAGCAGTTTCTTCGGTTTCCTTGATCTCTTCTGTCTCAATCTTGGGAGTTGTTTCGTCGTTGTTGTCGTCAATGACAACTTCATTTGATGTACATGCTGCAAAGCTTAATGCGAAGCAAGCTATAAGCATGATGCAGAGAAGATTTTTAAGAATTCTCATTTTATTCTCCTTCTTTCTGTGAAATATCACTTATATTTTTTACAGTTGACTGAACGTATTCTTCCGAGGTGAAATACTCAAAAATGTCAGTAAACGTCTCGGTCTCTGTAATATATCCTTTGTGTATCATCGATATCATGCCATAACGATCGATGATAACAGTAGTAGGATAAGCACCTATACCCATTGCGCTTTCCCATGCGGGGTCACATGCGCCCATAGGAAATGAAAGATTCATCTCCTCGGCAAAAGCTGAAACTGTAGTATCGGTTCCATCCACGGGATTGAGAGCCAAAACCTCGATTTTGTCATTATACTGCTGATATGCTTCTTCAAGATAAGGAAATTCCATTCTGCATGGTTGGCAGTTAAGATACCAGAAATTAAGTACTACAGCCTTCTTCGTCTCAAGAAGCTCGGAAAGCTTGTATTCGGTACCGTCTGCGCCGCTTACCGCAAAATTGCAAATTACATCTCCTAAGTCATAGCTTATACCCGTAAGCTCTTCCTTTTCCTCAAGAAGTATCTCAGGGGTAATAACCGTCTCATACGCATCTACAGAATAATATTCCTGTATGCTGTATCCATTGGGCAGGCCCTCTAAAACTGCTACATATTCTTCAGAGCTGTTTGCCGTAAACGTCACAATGCCCTCGTTTGAGGTCTCGCCTCTCCAGACAAGATCGCTTCTGTCAACAGCATTATAAATAGTAACGGGTATATCGCTGAACAACATTCCGCCTTCTGTAGTAACAGTAATGGTATAATCCTGCTTTACGTCTGCAGGCTGAACTGTACAGCCTGCAGCACATATAAGCATGGAAAATACAAGAAATAAATTTATGATTCTTTTAATCATTTATATACCTTATTTTTCAATGTAGCAACACATCATAAGCCACGCGAGCTCAGGATTGATGCTGGGGTCGTTGGCACCGTTTGCATCCTTATAGATATAACCGTTGCTTTCGATATCCCACCAACCTACATACTCGCCTCTTGACTGGATAATGTGCTTAAGATCCTCGGTAAGAGGATATACGCCCTCGTTCTCGTCTACGTATTCAATATACTCAAGAAGACATTCGGAGTAGCTTACCTTCTTGACAAACTCATCGTTTTCATCAAAGAAGAACTTTGAAACTCCTGAACGGTCGAGCATTGTTGCAAAACAAGCGATATAATCGCAATCCTCAGCAAGTCTCACAAGTACGAGAGGACCGTCCTTGCTATCGAGGTGATAGAAACCGTCATCTTCGTTGAATACTAACTTATAGCTGTCGGTAGACTTAGTGATATCAAATTCGCCGAAAACGTAGCCTTCAGGGAGAGTGTATGCTTCAAGATCTACGGTTTTCTGATAGATTTCCCAAGGCTCATCCTCGATCGTCCACGCAGGATCACCAATACGCTCTATACCAAGAACACATGCATCGGAATCACCCTTGTCGATACCGATAACGTAGCTGGAGGTACCGCCTTCACCTGTACCGATCATACCCGCAGAAACAGAAATAGTAAACTTACCGTCAACCATTTCGGCGTTATTATTCTCCTGTACATAATGAGGAGCGCCATAATATCCAACAGTCGCATCAGCACCGTCGGCTATGGAAAATTCGTATGTGCCTGCTTCTGTAGGAGTAAATATGTAGTAATTTCTTCCCTCATCAAGCTCAACGTAGGTACAACCTACGGGCACGGAGTAAGAGTCAAATTCAGAATCAACTATTGCAAGCACCTGAGGCTCAGAATTAATCGTCATAGCAAGTATGATCTCAGCATCCCTGTTTCTAGAGGTAAGGGTTACTTTATCATCATATTTATACGAGGATCCTTCCCCGCTGAATTTGAGTGCAATATCATAATCACCTGCTGCAAGTGTTTTGGAAGCTACACCGTTTTCGTCACAGGACTGCATAGCAATCTTGTTTCCGTCCTGCAGAAACTCAACAACAATACCTGTTGTATAGGGATTGCCAAGATGGTCTTTAACGGTAACGGTATATTCCTTTTCTCCACCGCAGGCGCACAGCGCAACGGCTATGCAGATAACTGCAATTGCCGCCGCTGTAATACGCTTTAAAATATTCATAATAACCTCACAGATTATTTTGCAGGACCGAGATATTCATAGTAATAACATATCTTAAGCCATGAATTATCTACATCGTCAAAAGTATACTTATCCATAAGAAGCTGAAGAATCTCAGCCAGCCTTTCATCTACAACAACACAGCCGTTAAGCTCAACGTTAGAGGATTTATCGATCTTATCAACGTACGTTTTGATCTCCGCGGTAAGATCGGGACCTTCACCGTGATATCTGCCGTTAAAGATATCCTCTATCTGATATATCTCAACGTTCTCATCGTAATCTTCGCCCCATAATTCCTTGAGATATTCTCTGGTCTTATCAACGTCGTTGTCGTTCTGCTTCATGTATGCAAGGATCTCACCGTCGGTCTCAGACTTAGAGAAATCAAAGCCGCCGAGATCGATCATTTCAAGAACGGAGTGACCGAATACTCTTGTGGGGTTAGCAAAATCTGCATATATGAGGCTACCGCCGTCCTTGTCGTAGTACTTACCGTCCTTGAGTACGGGCTCGATACCGCCGGTGATAACGCTATATATCTGATTACCTGTTGCATCACTGTCATAGGTGAAATAACCGGGGGATGCAACGCGGAAATGATTAAGAGAAGCACCGAGATATTCAACGTCATAGTAGATATAACCGGTTGCATATACATCCCAGAACGCCATGTTGATGTAGTAGGGTGTACCTGCCTCCATGTAATATATCATAGAACAGTTTATAGGATCGTTATAAAGTCTGTCTTCGTGCTCATAGGTATAAATGTTTTCACCCTTAGCATTGAAGATCCATGCCTCGATACCGTCCTGATAGTCACTCTTGGATGTGAAACGGTATACACCGGACTTGTCAGGAATGAACTCAGCGAGCAGACCTCTCGGAATTATAGCTCTGTCATAGTAGAAGTAGTTGGTAGGAACGTCCTTACCAAGCGTAGCTGTGAAAGCACTTGAAGGACAAAGACCCTTGATGGGATCCTCCAGCTGCTTTGTACCGTTGCCGTATGCCTTGTAATACTTACAGATCTTAAGCCATTCGTTCTCATCTTCGCTGAATCCTGCTACATCGGCAACCTGCTTAAGCATTTCTGCAAGCTCCTTGTTTACAGGACAGATACCGTTGATGGTTGAGTTAGAGGCGTAAGAGAAGTACTTAACCATACCGAGTCCGCCTTCTTCAACCTTGTTGTAAAGGCTTACTCCATCCTTATCGGCATCACCGTTAGTAACGATCTGCTGGATGTTTTCTTCTTCGCTGAACTGAGTGTAATTCATAAGATCCGCAAGAAGAAGAGGACCGTTTGCATCATCTACGTGATAATAACCGTCGGATTCATTATAAACGATGTTAGCATAGGTATATGTTTCACCGTCTTCTGTAGATGCAGCATATCTGGGAAGATAGGTAGCAACGTCAATAGCGGAAGAGTCAACAACACGCATATTGTCAATATATACGGTATCCTCACCCTCGGCACCGTCGCTGTCCTTAAGATAACAGAGTGCTACCTCGTAGGTTCCGTCCTTATCGGCAACTACAGGATAACAGGTCTGCCACTTTTCCTCCTCGGATGTACCGGATATCTGGAAAACATCCTCGTCATCTACAATAACGTAGAGTATATCGCAGAGACGCTCGGATGAAATAAGATAGTCAAAACCGACAGCCTGACCGGCCTTAAGCTCAATGTCACAATACATGATTGCAAAGGAATCGTCAATACCTGCATTGGAAGCATAAAGTGCGCTCTGGCCAAGCTTTTCGCCTGCTACAAAGGGCCATGCAAACTCAGCGGACTCATCAGATTCGGGACGGTAGGTAACGGTAATGTCACCCTTATTGATAACAGCAGAAATATCTTCAGTAGAAGCCATTTCCTCTGTAGGCTTGATCTGTGTTACGAGATCACCGATACCGCCTGTGCAAAGCTTCTGCTCGTACTCCTCTGCGGTAAAATGATCAAATGCACATACCCAAGGTCTCTTGCTTGTTACAGCACCAACCTCAACTGCACAGATAACGCCGTATCTGTCTACAAAAATAGAGGTAGGATAACCTGTGATTCCAAAGGTATTAGACCATGAGGAAGGACAGGTTGCAACAAGGAAAGGAAGCTGATTAGTGTTCTGGAATGCCTGAACGTTTTCTACAGTCTGGTCCATGATGAGGTTATTGAGCGCAATAATCTCAACGTCATCCTTGTAGGTTTCATAAACGTCAGAAATTATAGGGAACTCGGAAACGCAAGGACCGCAGGTGCTGTACCAGAAGTTGATCATAACAAGCTTTTTTTCTTCGAGCACCTTTGAAAGTGTGATCTCGGTACCGTCGATATTATTAACGGTAAAATCATACATTACGTCACCAAGCTTAAGTGTAGCTGTGGATATATCATCATCGGATATAAGAGATGATGTAAGAGTTATGTCAGCCATGGTGTCTGTGAAGCTATAACTTTCAGCTACATCATAACCCTTAGCTACACCGGAAAGCACGATAGCGTACTTATCATATGCGGGAAGGCTAAAGGTAACCTTACCTTCCTCGTCTGTTTTTGCATAGTCCTGCATGTCTTCAAGTGACTCATCGAGATATACGTAAACGTCGATCTCGGACAGAGCCATTCCGCCGATTGTTTTAACGGATACGGAATATGATGTTACATCACCCTTAGGTACATCGGACCCGCCGCCTGCACCGCCGGAGTTACCGGGAAGAACAAAAATGAGAACAGCTGCAACAATGAGAGCTACAACAATAGCCACTATAGCAATAATAAGTCCGGTCTTCTTCTTTTTCTTGGGCTTTGCTTCGCCGTTATCGGCAACATTTTCTACTGTTGTGTTCTGTGCCACGGTTTCTTCCTCAACTGTATTTTCTACAGAAGGGATGTTTTCCATGTTTTCTTTGTTTTCCATGTTTTCTCCTGATTACTTAATTAAGTATTATAGGTTTATTTATCTATATCAACCAGAATATCAGAGCAACGATAAAGAATGCAGCAATGAGGAATGCAATGGTAACAAGCATAGGCTTGATCATCATTCCGACTGCGCTCCAATAGGTTCTCCAGATGTCACCAAAGCTTGACTTAGTTCCCTTTCGGGTCCAATCAAGATTGCTTTTGACACCCGACATATCGGATATAGTTCTTCCGTCGTCGATATAGATTATCTTTTCTTTCTTTTTCTTCTTATCTCTCATTATTCGTCCAGAAGGTGGCATGCAGCACAGTGGCCGTTGCCGTGGTCCTTGTACTCGGGTGTAACTTCCTTACAGATATCCTTAGCATAAGGACAACGTGTATGGAAACGGCATCCCTTGGGAGGATTGGCAGGCGAAGGAATATCGCCCTTGAGGATAATACGGTTCATCTTGAAGTTGGGATCGGGATGAGGGATCGCCGAGAACAGCGCCTGTGTATAGGGATGCAGAGGATTGGAGAAGATCTCCTCCTTTGTTCCGTATTCAACCATTGAACCGAGGTACATAACACCGATCTTGTCGGAGATAAACTTAACAACCGACAGGTCGTGTGAAATGAACATATACGTGAGATTCATATCCTGCTGAAGCTTCTTAAGCAGATTAATAATCTGTGCCTGAATGGAAACGTCAAGCGCGGATACGGGCTCATCGCAGATAACCAGCTTGGGGTTAACCGAGAGAGCTCTTGCAATACAGATACGCTGTCTCTGACCGCCGGAGAACTCATGAGGATATCTTTCGTAATAATAATCACGAAGACCGCACTTGTCCATAAGGTCGAGAACGTAATCCTTGATCTCTGCCTTGGGTACGATGTTGTGTACCATAACAGGCTCAGAGAGGATACCGCCTACTGTGCTTCTGGGAGGAAGCGAGGAATAGGGGTCCTGGAAGATGATCTGCATCTTCTTTCTGATCTCACGCATCTGAGATGATTTGAAATCGGTAATATCCTGTCCTTCGAATATTATCTTACCGCTTGTAGGCTGGTGGAGCTTGAGTATCGCACGTCCAAGGGTAGTTTTACCGCAACCTGACTCACCAACGATACCCAGAGTTTCGCCGGGCTTAAGCTTAAAGGACACGTTATCAACAGCTATAAGCTCCTGAGTGACCTTGCCGGTAAGAGTTTTCTTTAAAGGAAAGCATTTACGAAGATTGTGTACCTCAAGGATAGCTTCGGGATCATATGCTTCAATTATTTTCTTGTCAGCCATTTTTCTGATCCTCCTCGTACAGGTGGCATGCAACAAAATGAGTGGGGCTTACCTGGATCATACCGGGATACTCGCCGGAACATTTGCCAATGCATTTTGTACATCTTTCCTTGAAATAACAGTGGTCGGGCATGTTGATAGGATTAGGAACATTACCCGGAATATTGAACAGAGTATCGCTGTCAGACTGCAAAGTAGGCTTTGATTTCTGAAGGCCAATAGTATAGGGATGCATAGGATTATGGAAAATCTCCTGTACTGTTCCCTTCTCTATAACCTTACCTGCATACATTACTACAACGTAATCTGCCATTTCTGCGATAATACCAAGGTCGTGGGTGATAAGCATTATCGAACCGTCGATTTTGGTCTTAAGATCGCGGAGCAGATCAAGAATCTGAGCCTGAATAGTTACGTCAAGCGCGGTTGTAGGCTCGTCTGCAATAATAAGTCTGGGGTTACTTGCCAGCGCCATGGAGATCATGACTCGCTGACGCATACCACCTGAGAGCTCGTGGGGGAATGCGTTATACACACGCTCTGGCATTGCGATACCTACGAGATTGAGCATCTCTATAGATCTTGCCTTTGCGTCTTCCTTTGTTGCCTCGGGATTATGTATAAAGGTTACCTCGTCAAGCTGCTGGCCGATAGTAAATACGGGATTAAGAGAAGTCATAGGTTCCTGGAAGATCATAGCAATCTCGTTGCCTCTGATCTTAAAGATGTCACGCATAGGCATCTTTGCTATATCGTATGTCTTCTCGCTTCCATCCTTATCCTTTGCCTTGAAGCGGATCTCGCCTGAATAGATCTGGCCTGTAGGTGCCTGAAGAAGTCTCATAACAGACATACTGGTTACAGACTTACCGCAGCCGGATTCACCTACAACACCAACTGTTGCGTTCTTGGGGATGTTAAAGGAAACACCGTTAACAGCCTTTACAACACCCTGATCGGTGAAAAAGTAGGTATGGAGATCGTCGATCTCAAGAATGTTTGAGTTATCCTTCATCTCTGTGAGATATTCGGATTCGTCGCATTTACGGTATTTGTAGGCCTCGAGGCGCTTCATCACCTTTTTGTTTTCCTTGGCGATTGCGCGTATTTCCTTACCCGAAAGATAATTTGCTGCCATTACTTATCGCCTCGCTTTCGGGTCAAGAGCATCTCTCAGACCGTCACCGATAAAGTTAAATCCAAGCACGGCGATGACAATGCAAACACCGGCAGGAACCCATACATTAAGGTGATTCTGGAGAATATCCTGATTTGTTGAAATAATATTTATCATTGTACCCCACGCCGCATAGGGAGCCTTAACACCAAGGTTGAGGTATGAAAGTGTAGCTTCGTACAAGATCATACTACCAAGGCTCAAGCTCATTGAAACGATAAGCTGAGGCATAACGTTGGGAACAAGGTGCTTAAAGATCTTTCTGCCTGTGGAATAACCCATTGCTTCTGCTGCAACCATGTATTCCTGCTCACGCAGAGAGAGAATCTGTCCTCTTACCAGTCTGGCTGTTCCAGGCCATGAAATGAAGGTAAGATAGATCATAAGAAGATATATACGGTACTTAGCATCGATCTCGGATGCGTCAAGGATCGTACTTATAATGAGCAGGATCGGAATACCGGGAAGACAGATAAGTATGTCACAGGCTCTCATTATGATGTTGTCGATAACACCACCGAAGAAGCCTGCGATACCACCCATAATTACACCCAATATTGTAATAAGGAATACCGCAATGAAGCTTACAATAAGTGATATTCTGCCGCCGTACATAAGTCTGACAAAGATATCGTAGCCCTCGTTATCTGTGCCGAGTATGTGCTCAGATGAGGGAGGTGCAAGGAAGTTATCCTTAAGGGACTTTTCCGTTGTCTGGCGGACGGTGTACTCTTCCCCGTCAACTGTATAGGTTGTTTCTGTTACAGAGTACTCTGTCTTACCGCTTTCATCAAGCTCGATCTCGCCCCACTGGGTATATACGAGAGGTCCCGCAAAGCTGAATATGAAAAGTCCTACTACCATAATAAGACCTACTATACTGAGCTTTGAACGGAAAAATCTACGTATAACCATACGTGCGGGAGACATAAGTCTAACGTTTTTATCAAGAGGCAGCTCGGTGTCTACTACTTCTTCCTTGATGTCGTTTTTGTTATTTTCTGACATAGTCTGCCTCCTTACTCTAATTTTACTCTGGGGTCAACAAGTCCGTACATAAGGTCAGCAAGAAGTACACCTACAACACTGAGGAGTGCCAAGAACATATTGTAACCCATGATAAACGGAATGTCGCCGCGGTCCATCGCATCAAGAGCTATGTTTCCGATACCGGGAAGGTCAAATACCTGCTCGGTGATGATAGCGCCCGAAAACAATGAGGGAAGTAAGCCTGCAAGGGATGTTACAAGCGGAATAAGTGTGTTACGGAAAGCGTGCTTGTTAATAACAACAGATTCGCGAAGACCCTTAGCACGTGCTGTACGGATATAGTCGGAGTTCATAACCTCAAGCATATTTGTTCTGGTCATTCTCATACGTGCACCGATACTAAGTATTACGATAGTGAGTATAGGAATGAACATATGCTTAAAGTAGTCTAAAAGCAGCTCTACTCCCGAGAAGGAGGCGGTTGCATTTACAAGTCCGGATGCCGGGAACCAGCCTAACTTAAGTGCCAGTACGTCCTTGAGCATCTGACCAAAGAAGAATGAAGGTAAGGATATACCTATCATTACAAGAATGGTTACGATATAATCGCGGAAGCTGTACTGGTGAGTTGCAGCTGTAATACCAAGAGGTATAGCGATCATAAACTCAAATATTGTCGCAATAAGAGCTATTGCGAAGGATATACCCATATGCTCGAATATAACCTGTGCAACGGGGATTCCGTATACAAAGCTTGTACCGAGATCCAGTGTTGCAAGGGCGCCGAGCCAGCTGAAATATCCCTTAAGAATACCTAAGAAGCTATTATCACCCAGTCCGTACATCTCATACATGGCGTTGACCGTTTCTTCACTTACTGTGGCACCGCCCTGATTGATGGCGTTGATCTTATCCTGGATAAAATCAACGGGCATCAATCTGATAAGGAAGTATATGATCATTGAAACGCCAAGTAATATAAATACGGACATTATAAGTCTTTTAATTATATACTTAAACATTGTGTTCTCCGTTATTAGCCGGCAAATTCGATCTCCCAGATACGGTCAAGGGGTGAAGAATAGGGGTTGATCTCTGTAGGAATACTGTCGGAATCGATTACCTTAGAGTTGTAGGAGTAAAGAACGCTTCTCTGGTATACAGGAAGCTCTATAGCAAGGTCAAGGATCTGCTCCATAGCTTCCTTGTAGAGCTCGGAGCGCTCTTCCTGGTCGTTGGTCTCACGTGCTTCGTCGATAAGCTCGCTGAGCTCGTCGAGGATGTCAAGTTCCTCGGAGGTACCGCTGGTCTTAAGATAGTTATAACCCCAAGCAAGTGTGCTTGTTGCGGTAGAATCCTTGTGGTATACCTGATAAAGGTCAGGGTCAAGTGCAGAGGACCAAGCGGCTGCCCATACTTCGAGAGCACCTGTGTTGATCTTGGTAAGAGCCTGTGTATCACATACTACCTCTACGTTCCATCCGAGGCTGTTAAGAAGAGATGCAGCATCTCTGAATACCTTATAGGTAGGATGATCCTGAAGGCTGGAGCCTGCGATAGTGAACTTAACCTTAAGATCGGAGTCGCCTGCGCTAACGCCTGCTTCCTCCATGTACTTTTCAATGTTGCTTATAGCAACCTCTTCGCTCCAAGAGCCAAGCGGAGGATAATCAAAGCCGTTGTCGGTTGCATCTGCACCCTTAGGATAAGCCCAGCTTACCTTGGACATAGGCCAGAAGATCTGCTCTGCTGTACCTGCACGGTAGTAGTCGAGAGCGAGAGATGTGTTCATTGCACACATGATAGCCTTACGGAGATTGATATCGGTTACCTTTGCGGAGTTGATACCGATGTAACCGTAGCCGAGCTGATCTGTGGAAAGGGTTACCATACCCTTGGAGGAGAGCTTTTCAAGCTTCTCGTAGTTATCGGTGGTAAGAGAGGGAGAAATGTAATGAACGTTACCTTCCTCGAGAGCTGCAATTGCGTTCGCAGAGCTTACTACCTGGTATCTGATCTTTTCAATCTTAGCGTTTTCGATATCTGCACCAACTGTATTGAAGTTCTCGTTAGCCTTGAAGTATACAACGTTGTTTGTATAGAAGTCGCTCTCGGAGGGCTCTTCGTTCTTGCTGTTGGTTGCCTTATACGAACCTGCGCCCATAGGGATCTTGATGTTTCTGGTAGACTGAACGGTATCGGTCATGAAGTCAAAGCTTGCGAACTCAACACCGAACTTGTTGTTAGCGATATCAACGCCAACCTCGCTTCCCTCGCCATAGTAGTGCTGAGGAGCGATAGTGATGGAAAAGTTCCAGATTGCCTTGGGGTCAACACCGTCAATAGTGATGGAAAGTACGTCGTACTCATCCGCGTTCTTAACGGTACCGTCATCGTTATGAGCGGAAGCGATCTTATAATCTGTACCGTTTACGCTGATGGTGGTGCCTGCAGCATCGGTATGACCGAGAGAAACGATACCGGAGATGTTGGGAACAGCAAGTGTGCCTTCCTCGGAAACGTTTTCGTGAAGGATTACTTCCTTCGCCTTAGCAGTGTACTCGGTTGCAAGTGTGTTAGCGGTACCCCAGTACATAAGAATGATGTTAAGCTCGCGAGCGATCTTGTCGTTGAAGATATAATCGATAGCCGCTTCCTTGGAATCGATAGAAGAGGGATAAGCAGGTGTAAGAGTTTTGATCTTGGTACGGTCGATCTTACCGTCCTCGCCTTCCTCGTACTCTACCTCAACGTAACCCTCAGTGTACATGAAGCAGAAAACTTCATCCTTGAACTCTTCGTAGCTCTTGTAGGGTTCGTCTACGTAGGACTCCTGTGCTGCGAGGTAGTCTGCTTCAAGCTCTTCCTTGAAAAGCTTAAGTGCGTACTCATAGTCAGCAAGAAGCTCCTTAGAGCCGATAGAATCAGGATCGTTAGAAATAGCTGTCTGGAAACCACTGCTTACAGAGTAGCTGTTGATAGCGGAAACCATTGCATCGTAAGGTACTTCCTTGGTAGAGGAAGACTTAACCTCAGAGTTAAAGAGGTTTACAAGCTCGTTGATACGAGCGGAAGCTCTGGAGGATGCCTGAGAAGAGATAAGATCATCGCTATCGTCAGAAGCAGAACCTATAGTCTGTGTTCTGTACTCGGAAAGACCGAGAATATCGGTGGAATAAAGTGTGTTAGAGCCTGTGTAAACAGGGTCGAGATATACGTAGTAATTGAAGAGAACGTCCTCCATAGTGAGGGGATGTCCGTCAGAGAACTTGATACCGTTCTTAAGAACGAAGTTATATGTAACAGTGTCGTCATCGTTCTCTACGATCTCATAATCCTTGGTAACAACAGCTTCGTTTTCGCCGTATGCTACCTTGATCTCGCCGTCTTCATACTTAGCGCCCAGCATACCGATCTGTGTCATGGACACGATGGTTCCGTCGGGAGCAGATGTGTAGAAGAAGGGGTTAAACAATCCGTCGAGCTGCTCTGTCATAATAACAAAAGCATCTGCGTTGCTGCCGGAGCATCCGGCAAGCATTGTTACTGAGCCGAGGCACATAACAACGCAAAGGATCAGTGAAAGAATTTTCTTTGACATTTTGTTTGCTCCTTTATATACATTTATTTTTTAACAAATTACTCATTTTCCAAAACAGCAGTGTAGCCGTTTACGACTACATCGACTGTTTCGGGGGCATCACCTACCGCCTTGTATTCAATCTCAGCGGCGGTAATTCCGTTTGTGTCGCCCATACCGCATATAAGACCTACAGAATAATCTTCAACACCAAAATAACATGCTGAATCTATCTGAAGCTTACTTGCGGCAATGCTTACATTGTTTATCTTTGCATCCGCTAAGATGCGTCCTGCAAAGAGACCGAAGCAGGAGCCAACCTTACGGGTGCCCGCTTTCATGGTAAATGTAACGTTTTCAAATTTAACATCGTTGATCTGTGCTGTCTCGGTAAGACAACCGAACAGACCTGCATTCTCTTTAGAGTTATTTGTCTGTTCAAGATCAATATTCTTCAGGGTGTAACCGTTACCGTTAATAACACCGCTGAATTTGCCGTACATAAAGGATGTCGGCCAGTTTTTATCTGTGAAATCAAGATCTGCGTGGATCTCATAGTTACCCTTAACGCTTGCGTTATCAAGGAACTGATCAACGTTATAGATATG